>NZ_JCAKRX010000003.1:0-446540 GCF_059515225.1 Stenotrophomonas sp. CS3K5 | reverse complement strand
CAAGCGCAGTCGTGAAGCTGAGCTGCAGTACGCCAGAACACAGGTCGGCACTCGCTGCGGCACGCCGGACGGAAAGATGAGCGTGGAGGGCATGGGCCCGGTGAAGAAGCTGATGGAAACCAAGTACGGGTTTGGGACGACCAAGCTGGGGTTGCCAGGTGAAGAGAAGGATTGACCGCCCCTGTCGCCATGCGGTCCATCCTGCCGCCGGCGCACGTTCCATTGCCAGGCGAGCAATCCGGCCATCCTCCTGCCGCTTTTCCACACCCGCTGTGGAATGATGCCGAATCAACCTGTGGATAGGTGGACCAGACCCTGACGGCACAAGGCCTGCCAGGGTGTGGTGAAAAAACCGTCAGGGCGGATCGGGATCATCGCGGGTGCACGGGGCAGATGGCACCGTAGCGCGGTCGCTGGAGGGGATGGACATGGGCAACGGCATGCGTGGGTTCGGACTGGTGGGCCTGGCCCTGATGGCAGGCTGTGGCCAGGCGCCACCGACTGCACTGGGAACGCTGGAATGGGACCGGGTCACCGTGCCGGCCCCGGCGGCCGAAGTGATTGCAGCGGTGGAGGTGCGCGAAGGCCAGCAGGTCAAGGCCGGCACCGTGCTGATGCAGCTGGACCCGGCCCGCGGTGATGCCCAGTTCGCCGTCGCACAGGCCGATACCGCGCGTGCGCAGGCGCAGCTGGAAGAACTGAAGATCGGCCCGCGCCAGGAGCAGATCGCGCAGGCCCAGGCACAGCTGGCCGCACTGCGCGCGCAGGCCGCCGAGGCCAGTGCCTACTACCGGCGGGTGCAGCCGCTGGCACGCCAGCGCCTGATCGCCGCCGCCGAGCTGGACCGTGCGCGGGCGGCCGCCGGCAATGCCGAGGCCAGCGTGCGCGCCGCCGAGCAGGCTTGGCTGGAGCTGGTGCATGGCAGCCGCGCGCAGGACATCGCGCAGGGCCAGGCGGCGGCGGACGCTGCGCAGGCGCAGCAGGTGGTGCAGGGCGTCAACCTGCAGAAGCTGCAACTGCGCGCCCCCCGCGATGGCGTGGTCGACGCCTTGCCCTATCGGCAGGGCGACCAGGCCCCGGTGGGCGCACCGCTGGCGGTGATGCTGGTCGGCGAGCGTCCCTATGCGCGCGTCTACCTGCCGCAGCCGCTACGCTTGCAGGTCAAGGTCGGGCAGGCCGCGCAGGTGCATCTGGAAGGGCAGGCCGCTGCGTTGAAGGGGCATGTGCGCTCGATCCGCAGCGAGCCTTCATTCACGCCGTACTACGCGTTGACCGGTGACGACGTCGCGCGGCTGAGCTACCTGGCCGAGATCGAAGTGGACGAGGCGACCGACATGCAGAAACTGCCGGCCGGGTTGCCGCTGCGGGTGAGCTTCTGAACACCGGCGACGACATTGCCGTGCATGCGCAGGGCCTGACCCGCCGCTTCGGCGATCTGCTGGCCGTGGACAATGTCGACCTGACCGTGCCTCGCGGCCAGGTCTACGGCTTCCTCGGCCCGAACGGCTCGGGCAAGTCGACCACCATCCGCATGCTGTGCGGCCTGCTGGAGCCGAGCGCGGGGCAGATCGAGGTGCTGGGCCTGTCGGTGCCGGAACAGGCCGAAGCGCTACGCCGCCGCATCGGCTACATGACCCAGCGCTTTTCGCTGTACGAAGACCTGTCGGTGCGCGAGAACCTGGAGTTCCTCGCGGCCATCCAGGATCTGCCGCGCGCGCAGGCCCGGCAGCGCGTCGATGCACTGTTGCAGCAGTATCGGCTGCAGGATCGGCAGCCGCAGTTGGCCGGCACGCTCAGCGGCGGGCAGAAGCAGCGCCTGGCCCTGGCCGGTGCGGTGGTGCATGGGCCTGAACTGCTGTTCCTGGACGAGCCGACCAGTGCGGTCGACCCGGAATCGCGCCGCGATTTCTGGGAGGCGCTGTTCGAGCTGGCCGACGCCGGCACCACTGTGCTGGTCTCGACCCACTACATGGACGAAGCCGAGCGCTGCCACCGGCTGGCGATTCTGGATCGCGGCGCGCTGGTGGCCGATGGCACGCCGGCAGAACTGTGCGCGCGGCTGCAGGGGCGCACGCTGCGGGTCACCGCGTCGCAGCCGCGCCAGGCCAGCCGCGCGCTGGCCGAACTGCCCGGGGTGCTGAGCGTGGCGCAGATCGGCACGCAGCTGCGCGTACTGTGCAGTGAAGACGCGGCCGACATGGCCACGTTGCAGCGCGCATTGGCCGGTGCCGATGCGCAGGCGCGCATCGAGGCAGTGGCGCCGAATCTGGAAGACGTGTTCGTCGCCGCCACCCGCGGTCGTGGCCGGGAGCCGGCGGCATGAACCTGCGCCGGCTGTGGGCGATCATGCTCAAGGAGCTGCGGCAGCTGCGCCGCGACCGCATCACGCTGGCGATGATCGTCGGCATTCCGGTGATGCAGCTGCTGCTGTTCGGCTATGCGATCAATCTCAACCTGCGCCACCTTGATGCGGGTGTGGCCGACCAGGCCAACAGCGCGGCCTCGCGCGCGCTGGTGCAGGACATGGTCGTCACCGGTGTGATCACCCCGCGCAGCGAAGCGTACAGTCCGGACCAGCTGATGCAGGCGCTGCGCCGCGGCGAGATCAGTGTCGGCATCGTGGTACCGGCAGATTTCGAGCGTCGCCGTTTCGATGGGCGCGAAGCGGTACAGGTGCTGGTCGATGGCAGCGACACTGTGGTGCAGAGTGCGGCGATCCAGCTGGCGCAGGTGCCGCTCGACACGCGCCCGACCCGCAACACGCGGCCGCTGCGCGAAGGCAGCATCGCCAGCGGCCAGGTCAGCGTGACCAGTTTCTACAACCCGCAGCGGCGCTCGGCGGTGAACATCGTGCCGGGGCTGATCGGGGTGATCCTGACCATGACCCTGGTGATGTTCACGGCGGTGGCGGTGGTGCGCGAACGCGAGCGCGGCAACATGGAGCTGCTGATCGCCACGCCGGTATCGCGCAGCGAACTGATGGTGGGCAAGGTGCTGCCCTATGCGGCCATTGGCCTGCTGCAGACCACGCTGGTGCTGGTGCTGGGCACCTGGCTGTTCCAGGTGCCGATCCGCGGCAGCCTGCTGGATATCTACCTGGCCGCGGTGCTGCTAGTGCTGGCCAACCTCGCGCTGGGTCTGTTGATCTCCACGCGCGCGCGCTCGCAGTTCCAGGCGATGCAGATGACGTTGTTCCTGTTCCTGCCGTCGATCCTGCTGTCCGGCTTCATGTTCCCGTTCGCCGGCATGCCACGACCGGTGCAGTGGCTGGCCGAAGTGCTGCCGCTGACCCACTTCCTGCGCCTGGTGCGCGGCATCATGCTGCGCGGTGCTTCGCTGTGGGAGCTGTGGCACGACGCGCTGGCGCTGCTGGCCTTCATCGTGGTGATGATGACGCTGGCGATCCTGCGTTTCCGCAAGCGCCTGGATTGAAGCATGCCATCCGGTAGTGCCGGCCGCTGGCCGGCATCAATGCCGGTAGGTGCCGACCGTTGGTCGGCACGCCTTATTCGGCCACCACCCGCGCGCGCAGCGAATTGGTCAGTGCTTCGGTAATCACCACATCCACGAACTGGCCGATCAAGCGCGCCGGCGCCGGGAAGTTCACCGACCGCATGTTCTCGGTCTTGCCGGTCAGTTCGTTCGGGTTCTTGCGCGAGGGTCCTTCCACCAGCACCGTCTGCACGGTGCCGACCATCTTTTCGGAGATGCCGGCGGCGTGCGCATTGATGCGCTCCTGCAGGCGCGACAGGCGCGCGTGCTTCTCGGCATCGCTGATCGTATCTTCCAGATCCGCCGCCGGCGTGCCCGGGCGGCGCGAATAGATGAAGGAGAAGCTGTGATCAAAGCCGATGTCCTCGATCAGCTTCATGGTCTTCTCGAAGTCGGCGTCGGTCTCGCCGGGGAAGCCGACGATGAAGTCCGAGCTGATCGAGATGTCCGGGCGCACCGCGCGCAGCTTGCGGATCTTCGACTTGAATTCCAGCGCGGTGTAGCCGCGCTTCATCGCCGACAGCACGCGGTCGCTGCCGGCCTGCACCGGCAGGTGCAGGAAGTTGGCCAGCTGCGGTACGTCGCGGAATGCATCGATCAGCGAATCGCTGAACTCCAGCGGATGTGAGGTGGTGAAGCGGATGCGGCCGACGCCGTCGATCTCGGCGATGGTGCGGATCAGCAGGCCCAGGTCGGCGAACTCACCGTCGCCATACGGGCCGCGATAGGCATTGACGTTCTGGCCGAGCAGGTTGATCTCGCGCACGCCCTGCGCGGCCAGCTGGGCCACTTCCACCACCACGTCCTCGAACGGGCGGCTGACCTCGGTGCCGCGGGTGTAGGGCACCACGCAGAACGAGCAGTACTTGGAACAACCTTCCATGATCGACACGAACGCCGAAGCACCTTCGGCGCGCGGCTCCGGCAGGCGGTCGAACTTCTCGATCTCGGGGAAGCTGATGTCCACCTGCGGGCGCTTCTGCTCGCGACGGGCGCGGATCAGTTCCGGCAGGCGATGCAGGGTCTGCGGGCCGAACACCAGGTCCACGAACGGCGCGCGCTTGATGATCGCCTCGCCTTCCTGCGAGGCGACGCAGCCGCCGACGCCGATGATGACCTCGCGGCCCTTGTTCTTCAGGCCCTTCCACACGCCCAGCTGGCTGAACACCTTCTCCTGCGCCTTCTCGCGGATGGAGCAGGTGTTGACCAGGATGACGTCGGCGTCGTCCGGGGTATCGGTCAGTTCCAGGCCATCACTGGCAGCGAGCACGTCGGCCATCTTGGCCGAGTCGTACTCGTTCATCTGGCAACCGTGGGTCTTGATGTACAGCTTGCCTTTCACCTGGTCGGGCTTGCGCGGACCAGTGGGCAGGGCAACGAGCGGGGTACCGCCCGGCGTGGCGGGCGGAAAGACGTCTGGCGTCCCGGTCATGGCGCTTAATCCATTCGGGTGGCGGGAAAGGCAGCAATTCTACCCGCATCCCGAGCCACCCGCCGCGCTGTGCGCTCGCGGGGCACGGCCCCGCGCTACCCGCATCCCGGCGGCCCCGGTAGCGCCGGGCCGTGCCCGGCGGGCGTCCTTACGCCGCCGCCAGCTCCGCATCGATCTGCCGCGATCGGTCGAAGGCGGTCATCGCGCTCATCCGGGCGATGTAGTCGGCCGTTGCTGGCGCCGGCTGCACCAGGCCGAAGGCCGTGGTCCAGGCCAGCGCATTGCCCCACAGCACGTCGGCGGCACTCATCACCTCACCCAGCAGGTACGGCCCCTGCGCCAGCTGGGCCTCGATCACCTGCAGCACGGTCTCGGCGTCGTTGTAGGGCGACATCGACTGCGGCGGCGGGTCGCGGCGCATCGCGCGGTCGATCATCGCCGGCTCGAAACAGGCGCCGTAGAAGGCCATCCAGCGCAGGTAGGGGCCGCGCAGGGCATCACCGATCGGCGGCGCCAGCCCGGCTTCCGGGTACAGGTCGGCCAGGTACAGATAGATGGCCACCTGCTCGGTCACCAGAGCGCCGTTGTGGACGATGGCCGGCACCTTGCCCATCGGGTTGATGGCCAGGTAGGCCGGGGCCAGGTTGGCGCCGGCCTTCAGGTCCAGCACCTGCATGCGGTAGTCGGCACCGAGTGCTTCGAGCAGGGCCACCGCGCCGCTCGAGCGCGAACGGGCGGCGTGGTACAGGGTGATCTGGCGTGAGGTCATGGCAGTGCTCCTTGCAGTGGGTGGTGAACTGGAGCCCATCCTGAGGCACCATTGCGGACGACTTCTGTCCTCGATCCTTCATGCGCCATACCGCCCATCGCCTGCTGCGCCTGATCTCCCTGTTGCAGGCCCGCCGCCAGTGGTCGGGGGCCGAACTGGCCGAACGCATGGGCGTGGACCGGCGCAGCATCCGCCGCGACATCGAGCGCCTGCGCGAACTCGGCTACCCGGTGCAGGCCTCGGCCGGGGTCGGCGGCGGCTATCAGCTCGGGGCCGGTGCGCCGGTGCTGCCGATGCTGCTGGACGAGGAGGAGGCCACCACGCTGGCCATTGCCCTGCGTGCGGCCTCGGCCACCGTCGCCGGCATCGATGACACCGCGCGCGGCCTGCTGTCCAAGCTTGACCCGCTGGTGCCGACCCGCCGTCGACAGCAGGCGGGCGAGGTGCATGCGGCCACCGCCACCCTGTCCGATCTGCCCGCCACCGATGCACGCCTGCTCGGCCGGCTGGCCCAGCACTGCCGGCAGGCCTCGCGGCTGGCCTTCGAGTACCGCAGCGCGCAGGACGCGGTCACCCAGCGCGAGGTCGAGGCCCAGCACCTGGTCAACTATGGCCGGCGCTGGTATCTGCTGGCCTGGGACCTGGGGCGCCAGGACTGGCGCACCCTGCGCGTGGACCGGATGGGCGCGGTGCGCGAGTGCACCGAGCCGGGCCTGCATCGGCGCACCCCGGCACCGCCGGACGTGATGGTGCGGCAGGCGGTCAGCCAGGCGCCGTTCGCGTTGCAGGCCATCGTGCGCCTGGCCGGCAGCCGCGCCGAGCTGGAAGGTCGCATCCCGCCGTGGTGTGGCCTACTGGAAGCGGATGGCCCCGACCACTGCCTGCTGCGCATGGGCGCCGAGAGCCGCGGCATGATGCTGGCGCAGATTCTCAGCCTGGACCGGGTACCGGTGGCGCTGTGGACCACGCCGCCCAGCCTGCGTGAGGAGCTGGCGCAACGGCTGGCCGGGCTGGGGCAGGTACTGGCTGTGCCGCCGGTCACAGGCTGAGCCGCGTGGCTTGGCAAGTTCCGGCGAAGCTGGGACACTCGCGGCCATGAAGGGGATACTGGGGACAACGGCGATCATCATCGCTGCGCTGACCGCTGCGCCGGCCAGCGCCGGTACCCTGTTCAAGTGCCAGGGCGCCGATGGCGTCACCAGCTATGTCAGCAAGCGCGTGGCCGGGGCCCGTTGCAGCACGATCAGCTACAGCCGCGACACCCGCCCGGCGCCGCGTCCCATGCTGGCGGCGCCGAAGCCGGCGACGGCCACGGTGGCCAGCATCGAGCGCAATCCGGTCGCGGTCGCCGCCAGTGCCGCCGCGCCGGCCATGGCCACACCCACGCCGCTGCCCGCCGCCGCACCCGCGCCGGCAGCGTCTCGCGGCGGACGCATGGTCAGTGGTCAGGTCTATTCCTTCATGAAGGATGGCGTGCGTCACTACACCAGCGCACGCCCGACCCAGGTCGCCAACCTCGGCCCGGTGCGCACCATCCGCTACAGTTTCATGGAGCGCTGCTATGCCTGCGGGGTCAACCCGCGGGTCGACTTCGGCACGGTGCGTCTGAACACCACGGCCTTCCAGAGCGAGATCACCTCGGCCGCGCGCGAGTTCGGCGTGGACGAGGCGGTGGTGCGCGCGATCATCCATGCCGAGTCGGCCTACAACCCCACCGCGCTCAGCCGCGCCGGCGCGCAGGGCCTGATGCAGCTGATGCCGCCCACCGCCGCGCGGTTCGGCGTAAGCGATTCCTACGACGCCGGGCAGAACATCCGCGGCGGCGTGCAGTATCTTGCGTGGTTGTTGAAGCGCTTCAACGGCGATCTGACCCTGGCCGCAGCGGGTTACAACGCTGGAGAGGGCGCGGTCGACCGTCATGGTGGCGTGCCGCCGTACAGCGAGACCCAGTACTACGTGCGCCGGGTCGGCCAGCTGGCCGAGCGTTACCGAACCGCCCTGAGTCACCAGTAGGTGCCGACTGTCAGTCGGCACACCCTCGAACAGGTAGGTGCCGACTGCCAGTCGGCACGATTTTGAAAGAGTTGTTGCAGTGCGTTGTGTGGCGCGCGACGGTTCCGCTACACTCGTCCAGGATTCAATGCGGCTCTGGCCCCCACCGGAACCGCTGGCAGCCTTAAAGCTACCTAATCAATATCGGAGTGCCGGATGGCCAACGATGGGGTACACGATCCAGTCAACACCGGACGTCGGCGTTTTCTTTCTGCCACCACAGCTGTGGTGGGCGCCGTCGGCGTCGGATTCACCGCAGTTCCTTTCATCAAGTCCTGGAACCCCAGTGCCCGCGCCAAGCTTGCCGGCGCACCGGTGGTGGCCGACATCAGCGCCCTGCAGGAAGGCCAACGCCTGATCGTGGAATGGCGCGGCCAGCCGATCTGGATCGTCAAGCGGTCCAAGGCCATCCTCGATGCGCTGCACGGGCTGGACGGCCGCCTCAAGGACCCCGAGTCCGGCGAGAAGGACCAGCAGCCGGACTACGTGCTCAAGCAGAATCCCGAGCTGCGCTCCATCAAGCCGGACATCTCCGTGCTGGTCGGCCTGTGCACGCACCTGGGCTGCTCGCCGGAAATGGTCGCCGAGATCCGGCCCGAACCGTATGACCCGCAGTGGAAAGGCGGCTACTTCTGCCCCTGCCACAAGTCGCGCTTCGACATGTCCGGCCGCGTCTTCAAGGACGTGCCGGCACCCATCAACCTGAAGGTGCCTGCGCACCACTACCAGGACGACAACACCATCATCATCGGTGTCGATCCGCAGGGGGCTGCCTGATGGCCAATATCCTCAGCCGTACCGCCAGCGGCGTGGCCGACTGGGTCAACGCCCGTGCGCCGGGCCTGATGCCGGTGTACCGCAAGCACGTCAGCGAGTACTACGCGCCGAAGAACTTCAACATCTGGTACTACTTCGGTTCGCTGGCGCTGCTGGTGCTGGTCAACCAGATCGTCACCGGCATCTTCCTGACGATGCACTACAAGACCAACGCCGCCGAGGCGTTCGGCTCCATCGAATACATCATGCGTGATGTGGAGTGGGGCTGGCTGATCCGCTATATGCACTCCACCGGTGCCTCGCTGTTCTTCATCGTGGTCTACCTGCACATGTTCCGCGGCCTGCTGTACGGCAGCTACCAGAAGCCACGCGAGCTGGTGTGGATCCTGGGCATGCTGATCTACCTGGTGCTGATGGCCGAAGCCTTCATGGGCTACGTGCTGCCTTGGGGCCAGATGTCGTTCTGGGGCGCCAAGGTGATCATCTCGCTGTTTGGCGCGATACCGGTGATCGGCAACGGCCTGACCGAGTGGATCATGGGCGACTACCTGCCCAGTGACGCCACGCTCAACCGCTTCTTCGCGCTGCACGTCATCGCCCTGCCGCTGGTGCTGTTGCTGCTGGTGGTGCTGCACCTGGGCGCGCTGCACGAAGTGGGGTCGAACAACCCCGATGGCGTGGAGATCAAGAAGGGCCCGAAGGGCAACCGCTGGTCGCCGAATGCGCCGGCCGATGGCATTCCGTTCCACCCGTACTACACGCTCAAGGATGGCGTTGGCGCCGGCTTCCTGCTGATCATCGCCGCCTTCATCATCTTCTTCGCGCCCGGTTTCGGCGGCCTGTTCCTGGAGCATGACAACTTCACCGAGGCCAACCGCCTGGTGACCCCGGAGCACATCAAGCCGGTCTGGTACTACACCCCCTACTACGCGATGTTGCGCGTGGTGCCGAACAAGCTCGGCGGCGTGCTGGTGATGTTCTCGGCCATCGCGATCCTGTTCCTGGTGCCGTGGCTGGACAAGGCACGGGTGAAATCGGTGCGTTACCGCGGCTGGATCTCGAAGGTGATGCTGGGCGTGCTGGCGGTGTGCTTCGTGTGGCTGGGCGTGATCGGCTCCGGCCCGGGCACCGACGTGCACGAGACCTACATCGGGCGGGTGCTGACCTTCCTGTACTTCGCGTTCTTCATCACCATGCCGCTATGGACAAGGCTGGACAAGACCAAGCCGGTACCGGAGAGGGTGACCACGCATGACTGAGCGCTGGATGGTCCGGCTGGCCCTGGCGGCCACCCTGATGCTGGGCAGTTTCCTGGCCTCCGCCGCCGAAGGCGGCACCAAGCTGCTGCAGGCCGGCAACGACCTCGGTGACCGGGCGTCGCTGCAGCGCGGCGCGCAGCTGTACATGAACTACTGTTCCGGCTGCCATGCGCTGAAGTACCTGCGCTATTCACGGATGGCGGAGGATCTGGGCCTGACCGAGGAAGAGGTGATGAACAACCTCAACTTCACCGGCTCGGCGATCGGTGATCCGATCCCGGTGGCGATGCCCAAGGAAAACGCCGAGAAGTGGTTCGGCAAGATGCCGCCGGACCTCAGCCTGATCTCGCGTGTACGGGGCAGCGATTGGGTCTACACCTATCTCAAGTCGTTCTACCTTGACAGCAGCCGCCCGCTGGGCTGGAACAACGCTCTGTTCGCCAATGCGTCCATGCCCAACCCGCTGTGGGAGATGCAGGGCCTGCAGCACGCGGTGCATGGCAAGCCCGAGGCGCCGGGGATGGACCCGCCGGTGACCGGCCTGAAGATCGAAACGCCCGGTGCGGTCGATCCGGGCCAGTACGACCAGGCGGTGCGTGATATCACCAACTTCCTCGAATATGCCGGCGAGCCGGCCGCGCTCAAGCGCCAGCAGCTGGGCGTCTGGGTGATCCTGTTCCTGGCGCTGCTGACCTTCCTGCTGTATCTGCTGAAGAAGGAATACTGGAAGGACGTTCACTGATTCTGCCGCCGGCGATCACGCAAGCCTATTGGCTTTTGTGATGGCCGGTTGCACACTCGGGGAGGAGTCGACCGCTGGCACGGTGCTGGCGGCGCCGATGCGGCAGGCGGTCTCCTGTCGTAGGAGAGCCTTTGATGGCGGCGAGCGTACGCATGCGCAATACACTGACGCTGTTTTCCTCGAACGACGACGTACTGTGCCACCGCGTACGCCTGGTGCTGGCGGCCAAGGGGGTGTCTTTCGATTTCGTTCCGGTCGATCCGCAGAATCCGCCTGAAGACCTGATCGACCTCAATCCCTATCACTCGGTGCCGACCCTGGTCGAGCGGGAGCTGGTGCTGTACGCCGCGTCGGTGGTCAGCGAGTACCTGGACGAGCGCTACCCGCATCCGCCGCTGATGCCGGTCGATCCGCTTTCGCGTGCGCGCATCCGCCTGGCGATGCTGCGCATCGAGCACGACTGGGTGCCACAGGTGCAGGCCATCCAGCTGGGCAACAAGACCCAGGCCGAGGCCGGGCGCAAGCGCCTGAAGGAGCTGCTGACCGCGTCGTTGCCGCTGTTCAAGGCCAGCAAGTTCTTCCTCAATCCGGAAATGAGCCTGGCCGACTGCGCGATGGCGCCGATCATCTGGCGCCTGCAGTCGCTGGATGTGCCGCTGCCGAAGGACGGCAAGGCGATCGAAGACTACGGCAACCGCATCTTCCGCCACCCGGGGTTCGTCCGCAGCCTGACCGACCAGGAAAAGAAGCTGCGCGACCTGCCGCTCTGATCCGGCGGTGGTCTACCCGTCTGCACGCCGACCGGTGTGCAGGCGATCCGCCCCGCCGGGGGCGCCGGGCGCGTACACTTCACGCATGACCGAAGACTTCTTCCACATGACCAGCCACCGCCCGTACCTGCTGCGGGCGCTGGTGGAATGGATCAACGACAACCAGCTGACCCCGCACATCCTGGTCGACGCTGGCGTTCCCGGCGTACAGGTGCCGCCTTCGGCGGTGAAGGATGGCCGGGTTGTGCTCAATATCGCCGAACGTGCCGTCGTGCGGCTGATGATCGACAACGAGATGGTGAGCTTCTCGGCGCGCTTCTCCGGTACCAGCTACCCGGTGCAGGTGCCGATCAGCGCCGTGCTGGCTGTCTACGCCCGTGAGACCGGGCAGGGCATGGCACTGCCGGATGACATTCCGGGCAACGAGACTGCGCCGACCAGCGACGAGCTGCTGCATGACGACAGCACGCCGCCGGACGATACGCCGCCGTCCAGCCCGCCGCCGAAGGGGCGCCCGACCCTGCGCGTGGTCAAATAACGGTAGGTGCCGACCGTTGGTCGGCACACCTTCAGCGCTTACACATCCTCGGCATCCTCCACATCCGGCCGGATCTGGCTGATCCGCGCCGCGCCCGGCCCTGTGAATGAAATCAGCTGGTCGCCGCGCAGCACCATGCGGCCCACGTGGCGATCGATGCCGTCGTAGGAATACTCGAACTTGAAGGTGCGCTCGAAGCCGAGCCGGCCATCCTCGCCGCGCGACAGGCGCAGGCCGGTGGCGTGCACCGCCTGGTCCAGCCACTGCACATCGGCGGCGCGGCAGGCATTGCGGCCCAGTTCGACGGCGCGCTCAGCGGCCGAACGTGCCGCGTTCCAGAAGAAGTAGATGATTCCGCCGGCAATCAGCAACAGCAGCAGGGTAGGCATGGCGTCAGCCGTCAGGTGTCGATCCGGCAAAGATGGCGGCGAACGGGCGCTGGATCAAGCGCCGGCATCACCGCGTTGGTTGCGGCGGAACGACCACAGGTTGCGGCGTTGGAGCCGGCTGCACCGGTGTGGCGCCCGATGACGGCGTCAGCAGCGGCGCCGTTGCCGTCAGCTGCAGCAGCGCTGCCCAGTCCTGGCGGTTGAAACTGCACTCGTCCTCGCGGCCCGGCGTGCAGCTGGGATCGATGCCGGTACTGTTGCGCTCGCGTGCCGGCGGCAACTGGATCAGCCCGGTGCGGTCCAGCTGCAGCAGCCGCATCGCCACGGTGTTCATCACGTTGCCGCCGACCAGATACAGGGTCTGGTCGCCGCCGAGATTGGCGGCCACCACCACCTCGCAGTGAGATTTCCAGTGGCCCACCGAGCCGTTGCCCAGCGCCTGCACCAGGCCGCTGTAGCTCAGGGTGGTGCTGCGGTCGCGCAGGAAGCACAGCAGGTCACCCGGCGCCGGCCTGGCCGTGGCCGGGTCGACCAGCCGATACGGCACGCCCGAAGGGCCCGCCTGATAGGCGGCGCGGATGTAATCGATGTGGCGTGGCGAGGTGTTGAAACCCGGCACGCCCGCGCGGACCATCACCCAGGAAATGAACGCTGCCGACCACGGGTTGTCGACCAGGAACGCGCGGCAGTCGCTGTCGGTGTAGCGCGTGCCCAAGGGCGCCAGGCAACTGCTGGCGCCGGCGATGCTGCCCATTGCATTGAGCGTGCCGCTGTCACGCCAGTAGCCGGCAACGCGTCGCCAGGCGATCAGGCCGTTGTCGGCCAGATGATCGCTTTCGGCTTCGGTGACGCTGAGGCTGGCGGCGCGGCCATCGCGATCGATGAAGGGGCGGAACCACAGCCGGTGTTCGTTGCAGGCGGTGTTGCGGATGGCCACCGCCAACGGGCTCAGGCCGAAGCGGGGCGGCACGTCGCAGGCTTCTGCGGCGGCAGCGGACGACGGCGCGGCAGCCAGCAGCAGGCAGACAGGCAAGAGCATCCGGCGCATGCACGGCTCCTGTGGGGGATGACCGCAGCGTCGCAGCGCCGTCGTGAACGCCGGGTGTGAGAGCGGGGTCAGATCCCTTTTCCATGGGAAAAGGGATCTGACCCCAAGCCCGGCCTCAACCCGGCGGCGGGCCCAGCTTCAACGACAGATCGATGGCCTGCACATGCTTGGTCAGGCCACCAATGGAAATGCAGTCCACGCCATCCTCGGCAATCGAACGCAGCCCGCCCAGGCCCACGCTGCCGGACACCTCCAGCGGGATGCGGCCGGCGGTGATGCGTACTGCCTCGCGGCGCAGATCCGGGCTGAAGTCATCCAGCAGGATGCGCTCGCAGCCGGCTTCCAGCGCCTGCCGCAGCTGCGCCAGATCTTCCACTTCGACCACCAGCGGCAATGCCGGCCATTGGCGGCGCGCGGCAGCCACCGCCGCCGCCAGCGAACCGGCGGCGCGGATGTGGTTCTCCTTCAGCATCACCGTGTCGTACAGGCCGAAGCGGTGGTTCTCGCCGCCGCCGCAGCGCACCGCGTATTTCTGCGCCAGGCGCAGGCCGGGCAGGGTCTTGCGGGTGTCGAGGATACGCGTGCCGGTGCCGGCCACCGCGGACACGTAGCGGGCGGTGGTGGTGGCGGTGCCGGACAGGGTCTGCAGGAAGTTCAGCGAGGTGCGCTCGGCACTGACCAGGCTGCGGCTGCGCCCGTGCAGCAGGGCCAGCACGGTGCCGGCGGTGACCGTGTCGCCCTCGGCAACGCTCCACTCGATGCGCACCTCCGGATCGAGCGCGCGGTGGGTGGCGTCAAACCAGGGGCGACCGGCGATCACCGCGTCCTGCTTGCATAGCAGATAGGCGCTGTCGGCCTGGTCGGGCAGCAGGGCGGCGGTGACGTCGCCACTGCCCAGATCCTCGGCCAGCGCGCGCGCGACATCGGCGGCGACCACGGCCGCATCCGGCGCCGGATGCGTGCTCATGCGGCCGGGAAGTCGGCGATCTGCGCGGTCGGGATGGCTTCCTCGGCCAGCAGCACCGGGATGCCGTCGTCGACGCGGAACACCTGCTTGCGGTCGCGGGTGACCAGCGCCTCGCGCAGCGGCTGCGCCATCGGGTTGCCATCGGCCTTGTTCACCGCGCCGGCGGAAATGGCCTTGTTGAGGGCTTCCAGGCCCTTGCCATCCAGCAGGGACAGGGGCTGGCGGGTGTCCGGCGACACCAGCAGGTCGAGCAGCTTGCGATCCATGGTTCTTCGTCTTGCGTGGAAGACGGCTAGAATACGTCTTTAAGGCAGGTGACGGCCAATGACCCCCAACCCGATCGCGCCGCTTGTCGGCATCGTCATGGGTTCCCGTTCCGACTGGGAAACCATGCAGCACGCCGCCCAGAAGCTTGAAGCCCTGGGTGTTCCGTTCGAAGTGAAGGTGGTGTCCGCGCATCGGACGCCGGATGTGTTGTTCAGCTACGCCGAGCAGGCGGGCCCGCGCGGCCTGCGCGCGATCATCGCCGGTGCCGGCGGGGCCGCGCACCTGCCGGGCATGATCGCCGCCAAGACCGCCGTGCCGGTGCTGGGCGTGCCGGTGCAGTCCAAGGCCCTCAACGGCATGGACTCGCTGCTGTCGATCGTGCAGATGCCGGCCGGCATCCCGGTCGCGACCTTCGCCATCGGCAATGCCGGCGCGTCCAACGCCGCGCTGTTTGCTGCGGCGATGCTGGCCAGCGACCAGCCGGCGATCGGCCAGGCGCTCGATGGCTTCCGTGCGCGCCAGACCGAAGACGTGATGGCTCACGACGATCCGCGCCAATGAGTCTGACCGTCGGCATTCTGGGCGGCGGCCAGCTCGCCCGCATGATGGTACTGGCCGGTGCACCGCTGGGGCTGCGCTTTGAGCTGTACGACCCGGCCGCTGACGCCTGCAGCGGGCCGCTGGCCCCGCTCACCGTCGCCGCCTTCGACGACCGCCAGGCGCTGGCAGATTTCGCCGCCAAGGTGGATGTGGTCACCTTCGATTTCGAGAACGTGCCGGCCGACAGTGCGCAGTGGCTGGCCGAACAGGTGCCGGTCTACCCGCCGCCGTCGGCGCTGGCCGTGGCCCAGGACCGGTTGAGCGAGAAGACCCTGTTCCAGCAGTTGGGCATTCCACTGCCGGCCTTCGCCGATATCCGCAGCCGTGACGAACTGGCCGCCAAGGCCGCCGAGTTTGGCCTGCCGTGCATCCTCAAGACCCGCCGCCTGGGCTATGACGGCAAGGGCCAGTTCCGCCTGCGCAGCACGGCCGACATCGACGCCGCATGGGAGGCGCTCGGAGCCCAGGTCGAGCGCACCGGGCTGATCCTGGAAGGCTTTGTCGCCTTCCAGCGCGAAGTCAGCGTGGTCGCCGTGCGTGGCCGTGATGGCAGCTTCCTGGCCTGGCCGGTGACCGGCAACTGGCATGTCGACGGCGTGCTGTCGGCCAGCGTGGCGCCGGCGGTGCTGTCCGCCGCCGAGCACGACGCCGCGGTCGGCTATGCGCGTCGCGTCGCCGAGCATCTGCAGTATGTCGGCGTGTTCGCGCTGGAGCTGTTCTGCCGTGATGGCGAACTGCTGGCCAACGAGATGGCGCCGCGCGTGCACAACTCCGGCCATTGGACCATCGAAGGCAGCGAGACCTCGCAGTTCGAGAACCATCTGCGCGCCGTGCTGGGCCTGCCGCTGGGCAGCACCCGCATGCTCGGCCACGCCTGCATGCTGAACTGGCTGGGGGCGATGCCCGATCCGCTGCCGGTGCTGGGCCAGGCCAGCGGCCATTGGCATGACTACGGCAAGCAGCCGCGCGAAGGCCGCAAGGTCGGCCACGCCACGCTGCGCGACGACGATGCCGCTGCACTGGCAGACGCGCTGGAGCAGGTCGGGCTGGAGCTGGACCGGCAGGCGCAGGTGGCGCCGGCGGTGCACGCGCTGCGCCACCGCTGAGCCCGCTAGTGCCGGCCGCTGGCCGGCATTGCAACGCTGTGACGCGCCGGTGCAGGCATCGGCGCAACACTGCCGGTGATAGCGTGGAGCTCCTTTCACAGGAGTCACGACCATGCTTGACTGGAATGCCTACCGCAAGGAACTGAAGGGCCGCATCGGCGAGATCGGCAAACTCTCGCCGGATACGCTCAAGGGCTATGCCACCCTGTCCAACGCGGGTGCCCAGACCAATCACCTTGATGCCAAGACCCGTGAACTGATCGCGCTGGCGGTGGCGGTGACCACCCGCTGCGATGGCTGCATCACCGTGCACGTGGATGCGGCGTTGAAGCAGGGCGCCAGCCGCGAGGAAATCGCAGAAGCGTTGGGTGTGGCGGTATCGCTCAATGCCGGTGCGGCGCTGGTGTATTCGGCGCGGGTGATGGACGCGGTGGGGGCGCACGAGAACGCGTGAGGCACCGTTCTGTTTTCCGGTAGTGCCGGCCGCTGGCCGCTGGCCGCTGGCCGGCAGATCCGCCTTCTCTGTGCGCCTACGGGGTTGCCGGCCAGCGGCCGGCACTACCTGAGGGCGGGCTTCGGTGAACTCCCGGTTGACCCGTTGTCAGAACGCGTCCAGACCGTGCGCGTGGATTCCGCGTTGAAACAGGGCGCCAGCCGCTGCTTTCCGATAGAGCCGGGTTGTTGCCTCAGCGCAGCTGGCTCTCTGCGAATTCCCAGTTGGCCAGTTGCCAGAACGCGTCCAGATAACGCGCGCGGTCGTTCTGGTAGTCGGTGTAGTAGGCGTGTTCCCACAGATTGCAGCCCAGCAGTGGCGTGCTTTCGCCGGTCAGTGGGGTGCCTGCATTGCGGGTCGCCTGGATGCCCAGCTGCCCGCCCGGGTGCTGCACCAGCCAAACCCAGCCGGAGCCGAACAGGCTCAGTGCGGTGCGGTTGAACTCTTCGCGCAGTCGCTGCAGGTCGCCGAACTGGCGCTTGATCAGCTCGCCGAGGCGGCCCTGCGGCTCGCCGCCGCCCCGCGGGCGCAGGCATTGCCAGTAGAAGCCATGGTTCCAGGCCTGCGCCGCTGCGTCGAACAGCGCGCCCTGGCTGTGGCGGACGATGTCTTCCAGGGGGGCTTCTTCCCATTCCGTGCCGAGGATGGCGGCATTGACCGCATCGACATGGGCGCGGTGATGCCGGCCGTGGTTCAGCTCCACGGTCTGGGCGGACAGGTGCGGCTGCAGGGAGCCGGAGAGGTAGGGCAGGGCGGGCAATTCGACGGGCATGGACAGGTTCGTGGCCAGGGGGCGGCGGCAGCTGGTTCCATCGGCTTACAATGGCGGCTACCGTGGGCAGTCTAGCCGACCATCACGGTCGGTTTGTCCGGCGAAGCAAGGAGTGAGGTTGTGGCGGTAATGCAGCAAATCCAGGCCGAGGTCGATCGTTACCCGCTCGTGTTGTTCATGAAGGGCTCTCCGCAGTACCCGATGTGCGGCTTTTCCAGCCGCGCCGTGCAGGCGTTGATGGCCGCCGGTGCCGTGACCCTGCGCACCGTCAACGTGCTCGAAGAGCCGGAGATCCGTGCCAACCTGCCGCGCTTCTCCAATCTTCCAACCTTCCCGCAGCTGTTCATCAACGGCGAGCTGATCGGCGGCTGTGACATCGTCATGGAGCTGTTCGAATCCGGCGAGCTCAAGCGCATCGTCGAAGAGGCCACGCAGGGATGAGTGCCAAGCCATCGACGTCACCGACGGAGGGGGCGCTCGATGGCCGCCCGTTGCAGGACCGTGTGGTGCTGGTGGCCGGCGCCGGCGGCGGCCTGGGCAGCGCTGCGGCGGTCGCGGCCGCCGCAGCCGGCGCGACCGTGGTGCTGCTGGGGCGCAAGCCGCGCCGGCTGGATCGCGTCTATGCCCAGGTCCAGGCCGCTGGCCTCGAACCCCTGCTGTACCCGCTGGACCTGGAAGGGGCCGGACCCGATGACTATGCCGAGCTGGCCCAGGCCCTGCAGCGTGAGCTGGGGCGGCTGGACGGCGTGCTGGTCTGTGCCGCCCATTTCCCGGGGTTGACGCCGTTCGAACTGGCCGATCCTGCCAGCTTCGCCCGTGCCCTCCATGTCACCCTGACCGCCCCGGCCTGGCTGGCGCAGGCCTGCCTGCCGCTGCTGCGGCAGCGCGAGGATGCGGCCCTGGTGTTCGCGGTGGACGCGCCCGAACGGGTCGGGCAGGCCTACTGGGGCGGCTACGGCGTGGCCCAGCACGGCCTGCGCGGGTTGATCGGCAGCCTGCATGACGAACTCGGACGCAGCCCGGTGCGGGTCAGTGGCCTCTATCCCGGCCCCCTGCGCACGGCCCTGCGGGCCCGCGCCTACTCGGTCGACCAGGATCCGGCTGCGCAAGGCCCGGAGGCCGCCGCAGCGGCGGCTGTGACCCTGCTGTCCGGCGCCGGTGGCGCCTGGCGGGGGCAGATCCTCGATGCCAGTGGTGACCCGGCCGCCGTGTGAAGGTGGCCGTAAGGCGGAATGAAGATCCCGTCACGATTGCGTTGCGATCCGGTGCCGTTTGTCGCACAACCGTCACATTGAAGGCGTAGCGTGTTAATCTAGTGTTAACCGTTATGGCTGCCTTCAGCCAGGCGGTAGGGAACCCCAGATAACTCTCCGACCAGCCACCCGCAGGGCTGTTTGGATGCGCTTTTTTTCCGCCATCGCCAACTCGCATCGAGGCTACCGAAAAATGACCCACCCACTCCGGATGTCCAAGCTTACCCTTGGTCTCGTGGCTGCACTTGCTGCCGCTCCCGCCTTCGCCCAGAGCACCTCTGCCGGTGTCGGCGGCCAGGTCGTGACCCGCGGCGGCCAGCCCGTCGCTGGCGCTGAAGTCACCATCACCCATACCGAGTCGGGCACGGTTTCGCGTGCGACCACCGATGCGGCCGGTCGATACAACGCGCGCGGCCTGCGCGTGGGTGGTCCGTACAGCATCACCATCACCAAGCCGGGTGAAGGCACCAAGACCGAAGATGGCGTCTACCTGGGCGTGAACCAGACCGGCACCATCAACGCGACGCTGACCGGCGATCTGACCGGCGCGACCAACCTGGACACCGTGCAGGTCACCGCTGTCGGCGGCGGCTCGGAAGTGTTCAGCGCCACCAAGATGGGCTCGGGCACCAACATCAGCCAGCAGCAGATCGAAGTTGCGCCGTCCATCGGCGGCAACATCCAGGATCTGATGCGCCTGGATCCGCGCGTGACCTTCATCGATCGCGCCTCGGGCTCGATCTCGGCCGGCGGCCAGAACCCGCGCTTCAACTCGATCAACATCGACGGCGTGTCGGCCAGCGACACCTTCGGCCTGGAAGGCAACAACATGCCGACCCGCCGTCAGCCGGTCGCGATGGAAGCCATCGAAGCGCTGGACATCAACCTGTCCAACTACGACGTCAGCATCGCTGCTGCCGCCGGCGCCACCGTCAACGCGGTGACCAAGTCGGGTACCAATGAATTCCACGGTTCGGTGTACGGCACCTACCGTGATGGCGACTGGTTCGGCGACAACCCGGAAGGCCAGCCGTTCAAGGGCTTCACCAAGGAAAAGACCTACGGCATGACCCTGGGTGGTCCGCTGGTCAAGGACAAGCTGTTCTTCTTCGCCAACTACGAGAAGTTCGAGCAGGCCGCTCCGGGCGCCGACATCTCCGGCACCGCGCTGGGCAAGGCCAATGCCAACTTCAACGCCGCTGATGTGGCGCGCGCGCAGCAGATTGCCCGGGACGTCTACGGCTTCGAGGCCGGCGGCACCGAGAGCAACGGCGACACCACCATGGAAGAGTACGCGCTGAAGCTGGACTGGAACATCAGCGACAACCACCGTGCCAACATCCGCTACAGCAAGATCGACCAGAGCAAGCTGCGCATCAACGGCATGAACTCGACTTCGGCCGCGTCGCTGAGCTCGTACTGGTACCAGCAGGGCAAGACCAACGAGAGCTACGTCGCGCAGCTGTTCAGCGACTGGACCGACACCTTCTCGACCGAGCTGAAGGCCTCGTACCGCGAGTTCTCCTCGATCCGTGACGTGCCGACGAATGCCCCGAGCATCCGTATCTACTTCCCGCGTAATGCCACCACCCCGCAGGGTGACTCGCTGTACCTGGGTACGGAAGCCAACTCGCAGGACAACATCCTGAAGACCAAGGCGTGGAACTATTACGCCGCAGCGACCTGGACCCTGGGCGACCACGACCTGAAGTTCGGTGCCTCCTACGACACCAACGACATCTACAACTACTTCGGCGCCAACTCGTGGGGCACCTACACCTTCTACGGCCTGGACAACTTCCAGAAGGGTGTCTGGCAGACCTACCTGTACAACAAGGAAAACCAGCCGGGTTCGATCGCTGCTGACTACAAGTTCAGCAACCTGGCGCTGTTCGTGCAGGACACCTGGTATGTCAACAGCAACCTGACCCTGACCATGGGCGTGCGCGCTGACCGTCCGGACACCAGCCCGTCGCCGACCTTCAACCAGAAGGCGCTGAACGCCTTCGGTTATGACAACAGCAAGGTGTTTGGTGGCAGCTTCCTGATCCAGCCGCGCCTGGGCTTCAACTACACCTTCGACACCGAGCGTCCGACCCAGCTGCGCGGCGGCGTGGGCCTGTTCCAGGGTGACGCTCCGCAGGTGTGGCTGAGCAACAGCTACTCCACCACTGGCTTCAACTACACCACCTACAACCTCACCCGTTACAACGGGCAGCAGTTCAACGCGGACAAGGACAACCAGCCGGTTCCGTCCACCCCGGGCCTGGCGCGCCAGAACGTCAGCTTCGTCGGCAAGGACTTCAAGCTGCCGTCGATCTACAAGGCCAACATCGCGCTGGATCACGAACTGCCGTGGTACGGCATCGTGGCGTCGGCTGAACTGCTGGTCACCAAGGTCAAGGATGGTCTGTACTACCAGCACCTGAACCTGGGCCAGGGTCGCCAGGTCGGTGCCGACGGTCGCGTCAACTACTACAACCCGGCTGCCGACGGCCGCCTGTGGGCCACCGGTGACGTGCGCAACCGCGCCAACGGTGACTTCGACGCGGTTTACCTGATCAACAACACCGACAAGGGTCGCACCTCGCAGGCCACCTTCTCGCTGGCCAAGCCGTGGAGCAATGACAGCGACTGGTCCTGGAACATCGGCTACACCTATACCGATGCCAAGGAAGTGGGTTCGCTGACCAGCTCCACCGCCGGTTCCGGCTGGGGCTACCAGTACGCCTTCGACGCCAACGCCGATCAGCTGACCACCTCGCGTTACCAGATCCGTGACCGCCTGTCGGGCTCGCTGAACTGGAAGCACAAGTTCTTCGGCGACTACGAAACCAAGGTGGGCCTGGTGTATGAAGGCCGCAGCGGTCGTCCGTTCAGCTACATCTATGCCAACGATGCCAATGGCGATGGCCGTTCGGGCAATGACCTGTTCTACGTGCCGCAGCGCGGTGAAGTGCTGTTCGGCGCGCTGAACGCCAGTGGCCAGTTCGTTGCCGATGCTGACATGGAGAAGAAGTTCTTCGCCTGGCTGGCACAGAACCCGCAGCTGGAGAAGTACGCTGGCAGCGTGGCACCGGCCAACGGTTTCCGTACCGGCTGGATCAACACCTTCGACGTGCGCATCAGCCAGCAGCTGCCGGGCTTCATGAAGGGGCACAAGTCGGAGATCTGGGTCGACATCCAGAACGTCGGCAACATGCTGAACAAGAAGTGGGGCAACATCTACGACTACGGCTTCTACGCCAACAGCCGTGTTGCGACCCTGCAGGGTCTGTACCAGGGCAAGTACGTGTACAACTTCACCGGCGCGGACACCCCGAGCGTGGCCAACCAGGATGCCGACGGCTTCGATGCCGGTGTCTCGCAGTGGTCGCTGCAGCTGGGCTTCCGCTACCAGTTCTGATGCACTGATGTAGCCACGCTGTAGACGGAAACGGCCGGGGAAACCCGGCCGTTTTCCTTTGCGCCGAAAGTCCTTGCAGGTCGGTGGGCAACGGCGTAGCATCCAGAAATGTGCGCGGCGCCAACGCCGCAGAGCGGTCCCGGAACGGTGAGCGCGGTCGGCACACATCCAACGGTCGGGCTTCCCGGCCGTTTTGCTTTTTAAGGGGGCGGCAGTACAGTCGGAAACCTTGAAGGAAGCGAAAAATTGGACATGACCACGAACGAAAAGGCGGCCCGTGCGCTGCCGGTGCAGGATGCACGGATCTACCCGCGCGGCGGGCTGGACGTACTATCGCGCGCTGAAGTCGCACGGCTGCGCGATGCCTCCGCCGGCGGCATGCACGAACTGCTGCGCCGCTGTGCGCTGGCGGTGCTGACCAGCGGCAGTGCCTCGGACGATCCGCGCGCGGCGCGCGATCTCTATCCGGATTTCGACATCCAGGTGGCGCAGCAGGATCGCGGCGTACGCATCGATCTTTCCAACGCGCCGGCGATGGCCTTCGTCGATGGCGAGATCATCCGCGGCGTGGCCGAGCTGCTGTTCGCGGTGGTGCGTGACCTGGCCTACATGGCCATTGAGATGGGCCCGGCTTACGCGGCCGAGCTGGAATCGTCCGAGGGCATCACCAACGCGGTGTTCGGCCTGCTGCGCAACGCACGCATCCTCAACCCGGGTGACCCGAACCTGGTGGTGTGCTGGGGCGGCCACTCGATCTCGCGCGACGAATACCTGTACACCAAGCAGGTCGGCTACGAGCTGGGCCTGCGCGGTCTGGACATCTGCACCGGCTGCGGCCCGGGCGCCATGAAGGGCCCGATGAAGGGCGCCACCATCGCCCATGCCAAGCAGCGCAGGACGGTCACCCGCTATATCGGCCTGACCGAACCGGGCATCATCGCCGCCGAGTCGCCGAACCCGATCGTCAACCACCTGGTGATCATGCCGGACATCGAGAAGCGGCTGGAGGCCTTCGTCCGCATCGGCCACGGCATCATCGTGTTCGCCGGTGGCGTCGGTACGGCCGAGGAGATCCTGTACCTGCTGGGCATCCTGCTGCGCGAGGAGAACAAGGATCTGCCGTTCCCGCTGATCCTGACCGGCCCGACCGTGGCTGCGCCGTACTTCGAGCAGATCGACCGTTTCATCCGCCTGACCCTGGGCGATGCGGCTGCCGAACGCTACGAGATCATCATCGGCGATCCGGTCGCGGTGGCCAAGAAGATGGCCAGCGGCATCAAGCGCGTGCGCGAGCACCGCCTGGCGCAGAAGGATTCGTTCTTCTTCAACTGGTCCATCGAGATTCCGTGGGAGTACCAGCAGCCGTTCGTGCCCACCCATGAGGCGATGGCCGCGCTGGACCTGCACCACGGGCGTGCACCGCACGCGCTGGCGGCCGACCTGCGCCGGGCGTTCTCGGGCATCGTGGCCGGCAACGTGAAGGAAGACGGCATGCGCCGCATCGAGCAGTTCGGCCCGTTCCAGATCCATGGCGACCCGGACATGATGCAGGCGCTGGATGCGCTGCTGCGCGCCTTCGTCGAGCAGCGCCGGATGAAGATCTCCGGCGAGTACCAGCCCTGCTACCAGGTGCTGGCCTGACACGCCCGGGGTCGGATCCCGCCGGGCTCCGACCCCATTGCAGGCGGCCTGCAGGGCAGGGTCTGTCAACCCTTTGACGCCTGTCGCCCCGGATTGACCGTTCGTCCTGCCGCCGCTTGCCGGGGGCAGGGGGATGGCCCATCGTGGCCATCAACACGCTGGGGAGCGTCCAATGTCTTTGCGCCGGGAAAACGGCTTCACGCTGGTTGAGCTGATGGTGACGGTCATGGTTCTGGCCGTGCTCGCCACGATCGCCTTTCCCAGTTTCCAGAGCACGATCCGCTCCAACCGCATCGCGACCACCAGCAACGAGCTGATTGCCTCGCTGTCGCTGGCCCGCAGCGAGGCGGTGCGCAACCGCCGCGGTGCCGGCGTCTGTGCCTCCGCTGCCGGCAGCGCCTGCGACGGCAAGAGCTGGGCCGAGGGCTGGCTGGTCTGGGAAGACCGCAATGGTGACGGCGGCCTGAGCGCCGGCGAGACCGTGCTGCGCTACAGCGCCGGCAAGCCGGGTGTGAGCGCGGTCGGCACGCCGGACCTGTCGGTGAGTTTCGATCCGCGCGGGCGCAACCGCGCGGACGCCAGCCTGGATCTGACCCTGCGCCCGGACACCTGCGGCAAGCAGCCGCTGCAACGAACGCTGCGCATCTCGCCGACCGGGCAGGTCCGGCTGCTGAAGGAGGACTGCAAGTGAAAGCGCCCCGTTTCCGTTCGCCACGTGCCGCGCAGGGTGGTTTCAGCCTGATCGAAGTACTGATCGCCATCCTCGTGCTTGGCGTCGGCCTGCTGGGCTTTGCCCTGATGCAGACCATGAACGTGCGCTTCGTGCAGAGCGCCAATTACCGGACCCAGGCGACCAACCTCACCTACGAGATGCTTGACCAGCTGCGCGTGAACCGCGCGCGGGCGCCCTCGTATGTGGGCAACTATGCGGCGACCACCTCGACCAAGAACTGCCTGCCGCCCACCGGCAAGGACATCAGCCGCGACGCCTTCACCCTGGACTGGCGCTGCCGCCTGGGCAAGGCGCTGGGCGAGGGCGCCAGTGGCAGCGTAGTGCGCAACGGCGATCAGTACACGGTCAGCGTGAGCTGGGGTGACGAGCGCTGGAAAGCCGACGCCGGGGATACCACCTTCACTGCCAGGAGTGGCCTGTAATGCGCGCGCCGTCCTTCCCCCGGTCTGCCACCGGCCTGTCGATGGTTGAGTTGATGATCGCCCTGACCATCGGCCTGATCGTGATGCTGGGCGTGGTGCAGGTGTTTGCGGCGTCACGCGCGGCCTATCAGCTGTCCGACGGCCTGGCGCGTGTGCAGGAGAACAGCCGCTTCGCGATGGACACGCTGCAGCGTGAAGTGCGCATGGCCGGCCATTTCGGCTGCGTCAACGACCAGGCGCGCAATTCGCCGGACAACCCTTCACTGTTCTCCACGTTTGCGGCCGCACCGCATCCGGCTCTGGATTTCCAGACCTCGATCCAGGGCTATGAAGCGACCGCGACCGGGCCGGGCGACGCGGTGACCCTGAGCGCCACGCCGGGGACCGGCGGCACCGACTTCAAGCCGGCGCTGCCGGCCCAGTTCGCCGCCGCCACGCCCAACCGTGTCAATGGCAGCGACATCATCGCTCTGCGTTACCTGATGCCCGACGGGGTGCCGATCACCGGCAACGCAGGCAGCGACGGGCAGCCGGTGTTCACCTTCGACAAGGCGCGGCTGGCGGTGCTCAAGAGCGGTGTTTCGAACCCGGGCCTGTATGGCGCGGCCGACTGCGCCAGCGCGACGGTGTTCCAGGCCCGCGCGGTGGATGCGGCCGCAGGCACCATCACCTTCGGCGAGACACCCAACAACGTCGGCAACTTCACCCGTCCGGTCACGGCCGGCCAGGCGATGCTGCACCGCGCCGAGAGCGCCCTGTACTACGTGGGCTACGACGCGGCGAGCGCGCGTTCCTCGCTGTACCGGGTGCGCTTCAGCGCCGTGCCCAACGGCGCGCTGGTGGCCGGCGCGCCGGAGGCGCTGGTCGATGGCGTGGAGAACATGCAGCTGCTGTACGGCCAGGACCGCGGCCTCACCACCGCCTACCCGACCGGTTTCATCGACCGCCAGGGCACCGCGGAAACCGTGCAGGCCTCGACCATTCCCGCGGCCAATGGCTGGCGCCGTGTCGGCGCGGTGCAGCTCGGCCTGGTGATGGCCAGCCCTGATCCGTCCGCCGCACCGCAGGCCGACCAGAACGCTTCGCTGATCTCGATGGGGGTGACGTTCACCGCCCCGACCGACGGTCGCATGCGCACGGTCTACCAGACCACCATCGCCCTTCGAAACCGCCTCTTCGGCAACTGAGGCCGCCATGCACCCGCGCCCACGCATTCCTTCCTTCTCATCGCCCCGCCAGCAGCGTGGCGCGGTGCTGTACGTCGCCCTGATCATGCTGATCCTGCTGGCACTGATCGGCATTGCCGGCATGCAGGTCACCGGCATGCAGGAGCGGATGGCGGCCAACTACCTGCGCTCCAACCAGGCCTTCCAGAATGCCGAATCCAGTGCGCGTGCGCAGGAGGCGGTGATCCAGGCCGCTATCGGCAGCGGCAATATCTACGAAGCCAACCAGGAAGAATGCAGCCCGGTGTTCGATCCGGCGACCTGGGCCGACGGCAAGACCACGGCCACCGCCATCAACACCCGGCGCCTGGACAAGTGCGTGCCGCGTGGGCCGATCAAGGTCGGCGTCCCCAAGAACGAAGAAACCGAGAACATCTACCAGATCACCGTGTTGGCCAGTGACGACCCGGCCAATCCTTCTTCCAGCGCCGTCATCGACACGATCTACATTCCATGAACACTCCGCGCCGCTTTTCCCGCATCGTCTCGACACCCTGGCTGCGCCGGGGCGCGGCTGTGGCCGTGCTGGCCGGCGTCGGGGCCCTGATGTACCCACTGTTCGCTGCGCTCGGTGACTACGACATCGCGCAGGAACCGCTGTACAGCAAGAAGACGCAGCCGCCGCTGATGATGATGGTGATGTCGCGCGACGAGCAGCTGTTCAACAAGGCCTACAGCGATTACAGCGACCTGGACGAGGACGGCACGCTCGATACCACCTACCAGGACAAGTTCGACTACTCGGGTTACTTCGACTCCAACCTCTGCTACACCTACAGCAGTGGCCAGTTCAAGGCCAGCGCGCAGGCCACCGGTACGCTGAAGCACACCTGCGGCGGTAGCTGGTCGGGCAACTTCCTGAACTGGGCGACGATGAGCCGCCTGGATGTGATGCGCTACGTGCTGTACGGCGGCCATCGCATCACCGATTCCAACAGCAAGACCGTGCTGGAGCGCGCCCAGATCCCCAACGATCTGCATGCCTGGGTGAAGGTCTACAGCGGTAGCGACATCGGCAACTTCACGCCGTACAAGACCACCACCTCGTTCTGCAACGCCACCATCGCCAGCGGTGGTGCGCCGCTGATGCGCGTGGCTAGCGGCAGCTGGAGCGAGTGGGCCTCGACCGCCAGCCGCCAGTGCATCGCCGGGCGCTCGGACGAAGGCAAGGACGACTCGCCGCGTTCGGTCGTGGCCGACCTCAATGTGCGCGTGGAAGTGTGCGCGTCCGGCAGCGGCACGTTCCAGGAAGCGTTCTGCCGCAAGTACAACGATGGCGCCAACGACTATCTGAAGCCGGCCGGCCTGCTGCAGTCCTATGGCGAGAGTGGGCGCCTGCGCTTCGGCCTGGTCACCGGTACCTACGCCAACCCGCGCGATGGCGGCGTGGTCCGCCGCAACATCGGCAAGATCGCCGGCAACGGCACCTCGTTCTGCGCGGCCGGTGATGAGATCAATCTGTCCAATGGCCAGTTCTGCAACTCGCTGACCGGTGGCGCCGAAGGCATCATCAATACCATCTCCAACTTCCGCATCGACCAGTGGAACTGGAGCAACAACTGGAACGACTGCAACGCCTACAGCATCCTCAACCGCCAGGGCTTCGGCGGCAACGGCAACCTGACCGATCCGGGCAATGCGTCCAAGACCTGCAGCGCATGGGGCAACCCGCTGGCCGAGATGTATGCCGAGGCGCTGCGCTACATCAAGGGCGAGACCAAGGGCATCTACAGCGCCAGCGGCGACCTGAGTGGCCTGCCCAACGCCGTGTCGTGGAAGGACCCGTACCGTTCGCCGAACGATGGCGGCAACTCCTACTGCGCCACCTGCAACATCCTGGTGATGTCCTCGGGCCTGCCGTCGTTCGACAGCGACAACATCGGCTCGGTCAGTGGATTGCCGACCGCGGCGAGCTCGACCGACGCCATCGGCAATCTGGAGAACATCACCGGCGGCAACTACATGGCCGGTCGCATCGGCCTGACCGAGCGCTATGCCTCGATCAACACGCACGAAGACATCTGCCGGGCGGCCAAGGTGACAGGCCTGTCGCTGGTGCGCGGCATCTGCCCGGACGTGCCCTCCACTGAAGGCAGCTACCTGATGGCCGGCCTGGCCAAGTCGGCTGCCGAGAACGACCTGCGCCCGCGCGTGCAGGACAAGCCGGATTCGTACAAGCTGACCGCGACCACCTATACCGTGGCCATGGCCGAGAGCCTGCCGAAGTTCGAGATTCCGGTGGGCAATGGCAAGATCACCCTGGCCCCGCTGTGCCAGGCCAACAATACCGGCACCGCGAAGATCTCCAGCACGGGCTGGCGCAGCTGCTTCCTGGGCTCGGTCGGCATCGGCACCAAGACGTCGACGGTGTCGCCGAACTTCGTCTACGGGCGCACCTATCGCGCCGACGGCAAGGCCGGCAGCTTCTCGCTGGTCTGGGAAGATTCGCTGTGGGGCAACGACCACGACAATGACGTGGTGTCGATGCTCAGCTACTGCGTGGGCGAGACCTGCAACGAGGGTGACAACACCACCTTCCGCAATATCTGCTGGCGCTCCACCAGTGGCGAATGCAACAACAACGCGGTGCGCAACACGGTGGCTGCCGATGAAGTGCTGGTCCGCATCGAGAACCTGTCGGCCTACGCCGGCAACGCGATGCTGACCGGCTACACCATCGTCGGTTCCAATGCTGCCGACAACGTGCAGCGCCTGGTGCTGCGTCCGGGTGACAAGAACGGCTCGGTGCTGACCACCACCTCCGCGCCGCCGTCGGAATGGACCGGCGCGATCGTGCTTCGCTACCGTCTGGGTAGCGGCCAGGCTGGCCAGCTGGAGAGCCCGCTGTGGTACGCCGCCAAGTACGGCGTGCCGGCAGGCAAGAAGTGGGACAGCAAGGTGGCTGGCGTGCCGGACAACTACTTCCTGGCGCGCAATCCGGCCAAGCTGAAGTCGGCACTGGAGGCGATCTTCGACAGCGCTGCGGCCGGCGAGGCACCGGTAGGCGGCAGCGCGACCGGCGCACGCGTCAATGCGGGCTCCTTCACCGTGTCCGCGCACTATGCCGTGGCGTCCGGCTCCAACGACTGGACCGGCGATCTCATCGCCAGCCAGGTCACTGCCACGGGCGGCATCGGTGCGGAGCTGTGGCGTGCGTCGACCCGGATGAGCGCCTCCGGTCGCACCATCGTGATGTCCACCGCGCCGACCTATGTGAACAAGTCCAACCAGCTGGTGGCGGCAGCAGCGGCGGATTTCACCGCCGACAACGTGCCCGGCCGTGATCGTGCCGAGAAGCTCGGCAACATGGGCCTGAACACCATTCCCAACTGGTTCGGTTCGCATACCGTGGCCGATCTGGTCAGCTACCTGCGTGGCTCGCCGGTCAGTGGCTTCCGCCCGCGCAGCGTGCTGCTGGGCGACATCGTCAACTCCAGCGTGGAGATCGTGTCCAACAAGAACGACTACGGCTATACCTCCTGGAAGGCGCAGGGTGGGGTCGGCTGGAAGACCACGCTGGGCACGCGCTATGAGACCTACCTGGCGGCCAAGAAGGCCTCCGGCGGCCCGCCGTCGATGGCCTACGTCGGCGCCAATGACGGCATGCTGCATGGGTTCAATGCCAGTACCGGCACGGCCGCAGGCACCGAGCAGTTCGCCTTCATTCCCTCGGCGTCGCTGCAGCACATGGCCGAGCTGGCCAACCCGGCCTACGGCCATCGCTACTACGTCGATGGCGGCCTGACCTCGTCCGACGTCTACTACGGCAACGCCTGGCATACCGTGCTGGTGGGCTCGACCGGTGGTGGCGGTGCCAGCCGCGGTCCTTCGGCAACCTCGGTCGGCAATGGTTCGGTGTTCGGGCTGGATATCACCGATCCCACCGGATTCACTTCCAGCAACGTGCTGTGGGAGATTTCCGGCAAGACCGAATCGGACATGGGCTTCGCCTTCGGCAAGCCGGTGGTGGTGCCGGTGGCCGGTTCCGATCCGGACGGTCCGCCGCGCTTTGTCGCGCTGTTCGGCAATGGTGTCAATTCCAGTACCGGTCGTCCGGTGCTGTACGTGGTGGACATCCAGACCGGGCAGGTGCTCAAGCGCCTGTATCCGACCGGCACCAAGTACGCGATCGCCAACGGCCTCAATCACGTGACCGCGGTGGGCCTGTACAACAGCAGCGGCCTGGCCGACACCGTGTACGGTGGCGACATGCAGGGCAACATCTGGCGCTTTGATCTGCGTGGTGGTGACACCACAGCCTGGAACGTGGGGCTCAGTGGTTCGCCGTTGTTCACCGCTATCCGGAGTGCGGTGGTGCAGCCGATCACCGGTGCGATCGAAGCCTCGGCCGGTCCGGGCGGTGGCGTCAGCCTGTTCTTCGGCACCGGGCGCTACTTCACCGCCGATGACAATGCGGTGACCCGCAATTCGCCGGTGCAGACCCTGTATGGCATCTGGGACAACCTCTCCAGTGCCGTCAGCGGCCGCGATGTGCTGGTGGGCCAGACCGTCAGCTCTGCGGGCGGCGGCTTCCGTGACATCTCCGGCAATCCGGTCGATTACGCGACCCAGCGCGGCTGGTATGTGGATCTGATCGTCGGTACCGACGTCGAAGGCGAGCGCTTCTTCGGCTATCCGACGCTGCAGGGCGGCAACGTGATGTTCACCACCTACGTGCCGGGGCAGACGGTCTGTGGCACCGGCGGTGGCGTCAACTGGCGCTACCGGCTGAACATGCTCACCGGCCAGCCGGCCATGAGCGGGTTGACCGATAAGCCCGATGGCGGCAACCCACTGTGTGGCGCAAACTGCGGCGCCGGTGCGTTGACCCGCGGCGGTGACGTCACCAACGGCGCGCCGGTGCTGGGTACCCAGGTCAACAGCACCACACAGAAGGGGTGCGATGCCAGCGATCCGAAGTGCTCGGTCGACGGCTCGATCGACCGCTGCATTGTGGCGTTGAACACGCCCGGCGCCGATACCGCCTACGGCCAGCGTGCCTGCGGCCGGCAGTCCTGGCGCCAGATCCGCTGACCATCATGAACATGAGAATGCCAATGCGTACCCCTGCATCGCGTCGTTCCACCGCCGGCTTCACCCTGATCGAGCTGATGATCACCGTGGCAGTGATCGCCGTGCTCGCGGCCATCGCCCTGCCGTCGTATCAGCGCCATGTGCTGAAGACCAACCGGGCGCTGGCCAAGGCCGATCTGGTAGAGATCGCACAGCTGCTCGAGCGCTACCACACGGTGCAGAACAGCTATGACGGTTTCTCGCTGCCGTTCGACCAGTCGCCCCGGCAGGGCGCCAAGCGCTACACGCTGTCCCTGAGCGGCAAGGCCACCGCCAGCACGTACACGCTGCAGGCGGTGCCGGAAACCGGCCAGGACAAGGATGTGTGCGGCACGCTGACGTTGGATCAGGCCGGGCGCAAGACACCGGACAAGAAGACCAACGCGGAGTGCTGGTAAGGCTTGGTCGTCGCGCATGAAAAAAGGGCTTGCGCTGGCCGCCAAACGCTGGCTAAAATGCGCACCCCGCCCGAATAGCTCAGCCGGTTAGAGCACTTGACTGTTAATCAGGGGGTCGTTGGTTCGAGTCCAACTTCGGGCGCCAGATTCGAGAAAGCCGCGAGAAATCGCGGCTTTTTTCGTTGTGGCCGGCCGCTCAGCAGGCGGCGGGCTGTCGTGGCCGTTGGCTGCGCACCCGCCCCGGGACATTGATGATCACGCGACTGTGCTCGTAGCCGTCCACGCACAGCACGATGGACTGGTTGGTGCCGGCGTTGCGGCCATCCGGCCGGAACTGCACCTCGGGACGATGATCGCTGGCGCGCAGCTCGACCCGGTGTTGGCGGCTGGTGTGGGTACGCAGCAGCCGGCCGGGGCCTTCGGCGGCCGTGCGTGGCTCGATCCGGACACGCCAGCCCCGGCTCCAGGCCTGGTCACACTGGTGGCCATCAGACGAGCCGCAGACGGACACGCGGCGGCGTTCGGTGATGGCCGTGCTGCGTGCCAGCGACAGGCTGGCGACCAGCTCCCGGCGCAGGCTCTCGGCCTGCAGGTGGCGCAGCGCGCGTTGCCAAGGGCCCCAGGCCAGTGCCAGCGCCACCGCCAGCAGCATGACGATCAGCAGCAGTTCGATCAGCTGGAAGCCACGGGCGGGCCGGGCGGTGGGGGCAGGGAGGCGGCGAGGCATGGGCCCAGCCTCCGCCCGGGCGCGTTCGGCCGCCATCGGCCAACGCCGTCCTGGCATGCCGGTAAACCCCTCAGCCTGCCGTCACCCCTTGCCTCGTATACTCACGTTTCCCGGGAACTGGCAACACCATGAGCGACCGTTTTGAACTCGTCTCGCCGTACTCGCCGGCGGGCGATCAGCCCGATGCCATCGCGAAGCTGACCAGCAACTTCGAAGCCGGCATCGCCAAGCAGACCCTGCTCGGCGTGACCGGTTCGGGCAAGACCTACACCATCGCCAACGTCATCCAGAACGTGCAGAAGCCGACGCTGATCATGGCGCCGAACAAGACGCTGGCCGCGCAGCTGTATGGCGAGTTCAAGGCGTTCTTCCCGCACAACGCGGTGGAGTACTTCGTCAGCTACTACGACTACTACCAGCCCGAGGCCTACGTGCCCTCGTCGGACACCTTCATCGAGAAGGACAGTTCGATCAACGAGCACATCGAACAGATGCGGCTGGCGGCGACCAAGACCCTGCTGTCAAGGCCGGATGCGATCGTGGTGGCGACGGTGTCGGCGATCTACGGCCTGGGTGCACCGGAAGACTACCTGTCATTGCGCCTGATCCTGTCCAAGGGCGAGCGCATCGACCAGCGCGACCTGATCAACCACCTGACCCAGCTGCAGTACACGCGCAACGAATATGAACTGCAGCGCGGTACGTTCCGCGTGCGCGGCGAAGTGATCGACGTGTTCCCGGCCGAATCGGACAGCGAGGCGCTGCGCCTGGAGCTGTTCGATGGCGAGGTCGAGAAGATCACCCTGTTCGACCCGCTCACCGGCGAGACGCTGCGTAACATGCAGCGCTTCACCGTGTACCCGAAGACCCACTACGCAACCACGCGCGAGCGCGTGCTGGCGGCGATCGAGACGATCAAGGTCGAACTGAAGGAGCGCCTGGAGCAGCTGTACGCGCAGAACAAGCTGGTGGAGGCGCAGCGGCTGGCGCAGCGTACCCAGTACGACATCGAGATGATGGCCGAGGTGGGGTTCTGCAACGGCATCGAGAACTACTCGCGGCACCTGACCGGCAAGAACGCCGGCGAGCCGCCGCCGACCCTGTTCGACTACCTGCCGGCCGATGCGTTGCTGGTGATCGACGAATCGCACGTGACCATTCCGCAGATCGGCGCGATGTTCAAGGGCGACCGTTCGCGCAAGGAAACCCTGGTCGAGTTCGGTTTCCGTCTGCCGTCGGCACTGGACAACCGCCCACTGCGCTTCGAGGAGTGGGAGGAGCGCTGCCCGCGCAGCATCTATGTGTCGGCAACGCCAGGGCCGTACGAGTACCGCGAGGCCGGTGATGAGATCACCGAACTGGTGGTGCGCCCGACCGGCCTGATCGATCCGGTGGTGGAGATCCGTCCGGTGGGAACCCAGGTTGACGACCTGATGAGCGAGGCCAACGAACGCATCAAGGCCGGCGACCGCGTGCTGGTCACCACGCTGACCAAGCGCATGGCCGAGAACCTCACCGAGTACCTCACCGAACACGGCATCCGCGTGCGCTACCTGCACTCGGACGTGGACACGGTCGAGCGCGTGGAGATCATCCGCGATCTGCGCCTGGGCAAGTTCGACGTGCTGGTCGGCATCAACCTGCTGCGCGAGGGCCTGGACATGCCGGAAGTGTCGCTGGTGGCGATCCTTGATGCCGACAAGGAGGGCTTCCTGCGCTCGACCGGCTCGCTGATCCAGACCATCGGCCGCGCCGCCCGCAATGTGCGCGGCAAGGCGATCCTGTACGCCGACAAGATCACCCGTTCCATGCAGGCGGCGATCGACGAGACCGACCGCCGCCGTGCCAAGCAGGTCGAGTACAACCAGGAGCACGGCATCGTGCCGCGCTCGGTGGCGCGCCCGATCGTGGACGTGCTGGAGGGGGCCCGCTCGGATGCAGCGGAGAAGGAGGCCAAGAAGGGCAAGGGCAAGGGCAGGGCGGGTGTGGCCGAGGAGGGTGCCGACTATCGTTCACTCAGCCCGGCCCAGCTGGCGGCCCGGCTCAAGGCGCTGGAGCAGCAGATGTACCAGCACGCCAAGGACCTGGAGTTCGAGGACGCCGCACGCGTGCGCGACCAGATCCGGCAGCTGAAGGAGGCCAGCCTCGGCTGAACGCGGCAGTGCAGCATCATCTTCACAAAAGTGTTGCGCTTCACAGCCGGCGTCCGTAATATACGCGGCCTGCACCGACGCAATCGCGGCCTTGCAGATGCAAAACGGGCGGTTAGCTCAGCGGTAGAGCACTACCTTGACATGGTAGGGGTCACAGGTTCGAACCCTGTACCGCCCACCACGAAGTCTCCGGAAGGAGGTTGTCGTGAACTGCAAAGCCCGGCCCTGGCGCCGGGTTTTTACGTAGCAAGGCCAGCCTTTGGGCGGCAAGAACAAGATGGGCGGTTAGCTCAGCGGTAGAGCACTACCTTGACATGGTAGGGGTCACAGGTTCGAACCCTGTACCGCCCACCACGACATCCTCGGCGAGGATCGACGTGAACAGAAAACCCGGCCATGGCGCCGGGTTTTTTCGTTGCAGCGTCCGCTTTCCGGGCGCTTGACATCGCGTATGGCGTGGCGAGGACGACAGGTTGCGGTGCGGCTGTCCCGGATAGGTTTCGAACTACCGCCCAGCGGCCAACATCTCGACACGGATTGCACGCTGCACCCGCCATTGGCCATCCACACGCTGCCACAGCTGCGCCACATAGGCGCGCTCGGCCGGTCCGTTCGTGCGGCCCTGGCATCCAAATCGCAGCACCCGGTCCTCGCGCAGCGGCAAGAGCTGCAGCGCGGACGCGGTGTCATCACGCTGTGGCGTCGCGGTGGCCGTCTCGTTGAGTTGGATCTGTTGACGCACTGCCACTTCGGCGGGCCCGCCGTGGTCGCCGAACAGGCCGGTGAACAGCAGCATCAGGGCAAGCATCGGCATGGCACGGTGCTCCAGCGGGAAAGTGCACGCAGGCTGGCACGCCGCCGCCGGGGGCGCAGCCGGCCTGCGACGAACAGCGGGATTGCGCCGCCAAAGCCAGCCAGGTGGCGATGAATCCGGGCCGGGCAGGCGTAGACTTGCCCCTACCGCGCAATCGCGGTCATCACAAGGAGCAGCTGCATGAGCGATCACGTTCCGGTTTCCAGGCCCAACCCGCTGTTCGAACTGCTGTTCGGCGGCAACATGCTGCAGGGCACGTTCAAGGCCGTGATCTGGGTGGCGCTGTTGTCTGCGGTGCTGGCCTGGAGCACGCTGCGCTGACGACGGCCGCCTGCGCTCAACGCCCCGTGCTGCGGGGTGTCTGCGGGGTCAGGCGCTGAAGGCCTGGCGCAGGCTGTGCAGGGTGGCCTGGCGGTGTTCCTTCGCGCTGGCCTCGCCCATCTCCAGCTCCTGCAGGCGCAAGCCGACCAGGGTCATCGACAGCGCGTAGCCGCGTGCCGCATCGGCGGCGCGCGACAGGCCCAAAGCGCGGCGCGCCAGCGCATTCACGTGCTCAAGATCGGGCATCAGGCCCAGGTAGGCACGCTCGGCGCTGTCCAGGTCGGGTGCACGCAGGATTGCGTGCGCTTCACTGGTGGGGGAGACGGAGGCCATGGGGGTGTCCTTGTCCGTGGGCGACCACTGTGCGGGGATGGCTGTGCATGGTGCAGGCGCAACATTGTCAGAACATTGCGCCAGCGAGGCCGGCTGCGATCGGCGCAAAATTACGGCGCCAGGCACTATGATCGGCACCTTTTCCGGTAGCCGAGCCCCTCATGCGCATCCTCCTGGTCGAAGACGATCCCGATCTGTCCCGTGCCCTGCAATCGGGCCTGGAGCGGCAAGGCGTGGTCGCCGACGTGGTCGCCAGCCTGGCCGAAGCCGCCATCGCGCTGCGCGAGCCGGTGCACCAGCTGATGCTGCTCGACCGCCAGCTGCCCGATGGTGATGGTGCCGGCTTCGTTGCCACAGCCCGTGCGCTGCGGCCGAACCTGGCCGTGATCATGCTGACCGCCAAGGGCACGCTGTCGGACAAGGTTGAAGGGTTGGATGTCGGCGCCGATGACTACCTCGTCAAGCCGGTGGCGATCGAAGAGCTGATGGCGCGCATCCGCGCGGTGTCGCGGCGTCCCTCGGCGATGGTCACGCCCAGCCTGCGGCTGGGGCGCATGGAATTCGACTTCGAATCGTTGCAGGCGCGGGTCGAAGGCCAGCCATTGCCGTTGCCACGCCGGCAGGTGCTGGTGCTGCAGGCGCTGGCGATGCGGCAGGGGCGCACGGTCACCCGCAGTGCGTTGGAGGCGGCGGTGTACGGTTTCGATGATGAGATCCAGTCCAACGCGCTCGATGCGCATATCTCCAAGTTGCGCAAGGCACTGCAACAGGCCGGTGCCGGCGTGGAGATCCACGTGATCCGGGGCGTCGGCTACCTGCTGGCGGAGGCCTGAGATGGCCCGTCCGATCCGTTCCATCACCCTGGGCCTGGCCTGGCGCCTGTTCCTTGCGCAGGCGTTCACCGTGTTGTTTGCGGTGGTTGCGCTGATCCTGACCTGGGGTGACAAGGACACCTGGGGCATGGACATGTTCATGGCCGAGGCGGTGGCCAAGGCGGTGCACAGCGAAGACGGCCGGCTGGTGCTAGACCAGGCGCGCTGGAACGCTCTCGATGCGCAGGCCGGCGGCAACCTGTGGTTCGCTGCGGTCGATGACAAGGGTGTCTGGCTCGAGCGTGGCACCCTGCCGGCAGTGCACGCGCCACTGCTGGCCCGCTTGCCGACGCTGGGCGCCACCGAGCTCGGCTCACTGGTACCGCCCTATCTGGATGTGGCGCGGGTGATGATCCGCAACGAGGAGGGGCGCCGCATCACGGTGATGGTGGGCGGCGCGCCGAAGGGCGGCCTGCTCGATGGCGCGCTGATGGTGCTGCGGCTGATCGGCCTGTGGTTCTTCCTGCCGCTGATCGTGGTCACGTTGCTGGTGATGCCGACGGTGATCCATCGCGCGATGCGTGGCGTGCGCCGTTCCGCGCAGCAGGCCAAGGAGCTGGATATCGGCCAACCGGGCGCACGCCTGGATGCGCAGCTGGTGTCCACCGAAGTGGCGCCGCTGGTGGAAGCGTTCAATGATGCGATCGACAAGGTGCAGCAGGGCTACGCGGCGCGTGACAAGTTCCTCGCCGATGCGGCGCACGAACTGCGCGTCCCGATCGCGGTGGTGCAGGCGCGCCTGTCGCAGCTGCCACAGGGCGAGCTGAAGTCGCAGTTGCTGACCGACGTGGCGCGGCTGGGCAATGTTGCCGAGCACCTGCTCGACCTGCAGCGGCTGGATCGCAACGTGGGCGCGCTGCAGCGGCTCGACCTTGCGTTGCTGGTGCGTGAGGCGGCCGCCGATCTGGCGCCTCTGGTGGTGGGTGCCGGCTACGGGTTCGAGGTCGATGCGCCGGACGTGCCGGTCTGGATCCATGGCGATGGCCTGGCCCTGGGGCGGGTGATCGCCAATCTGGTGCACAACGCGATCGTCCACGGCGGTGGCCGCGGCATCATCTGCGTGCGGTTGGATACCCGCGCGCTGCTGGAGGTCAGCGACCAGGGCGCCGGCATTCCGGTGGGTGACCGCGAGGCGATCTTCGAGCCGTTCCACCGCTTGCGCGCGGCCGGCAGCGGCAGTGGCCTGGGCCTGCATCTGGTGAAGGAAATCGTGCAGCATCACGGCGGATCGGTCAGTGTCGGCGAAGCCGCCGGCGGCGGTGCCAGTTTCCGGGTCAACTTCCACCGCGGCAGCGTTCGACGCTGACCCCAGGACGGGGCAATCGCTGATAGGCAGGCGACGGTCGGTGGCCGCAGGCTGCGGCCATGGCTGTCGATCGATCCGGTGCAACGGTGTTGGGGGGCGGCTGCGCCGCCGGCCTGGTGCTGGGCGCGCTGGCCTGCGTGCAGCTGCCGGCACTGCCGCCACTGTGGCTGTGTGCCGTGGCGGCGGTGTGCGCGCTGTGCGCCTGGATCCTGCGCTGGCGGGGACGGGTGCCGGCGGCTGCGCTGTTCGGCCTGGCCTGGACCGCGCTGCACGGGCACTGGGCAATGCAGCAGCAGCTTGCGCCGAACGCTTCGGCGCAGGATGTCGTGGTTCGTGGGCGGATCATCGACCTGCCGCAGCATCGCTCCGGCCAGACCCGTTTCCTGCTGCGCGTGGACGATGACGACCGTCTGCCGTTGTTGCGGGGCAAGCGCCTGCAGGTCAGCTGGAATGATCCGTGGCGGGGTACGGCCGCGGGCCACCGTGGTGGACGCCAGCAGCTGCGGGCCGGCGCGCGCTGGCAGCTGGCATTGCGGGTGCGGCCACCGCGCTCGAGGATCAATCCCGGCGGATTCGATGGCGAGCGCCATGCGCTGCTGCAGGCCATCGCCGGCACTGCCACGGTGCGCGACCCCGCTGGCGCACGCGAGCTGCAATCCGCGTTTGGCCTGCCAGCCTGGCGCGAGCGCAGCAGCGCCGCCATCGCCACCCAGGTGGCCAGCCCTGGCGCGCGCTTCGTGCAGGCGCTGGCGCTGGGTGATACGCGAGGATTGTCCGATGCCGACTGGGAGCAGCTCCGCGCGCTCGGCCTGACCCATCTGATCGCCATTTCCGGATTCCACGTCGGCGTGGTCGCGGGGCTGGGTGTGCTGCTGTGCCGGCTGCTGTGGTGGCTCTGCCCGCAGCTGGGCCGCCACTGGCCCCGACAACAGGCGGCGGCCGGCGCGGCGGCGGTGGCCGCTGCCGGTTATGCGGTGCTGGCTGGCGGCGCGCTGCCCACGGTGCGTACGGCATTGATGATCGGCCTGCTCGCGTTGGCGCGCGGCGGCCGGCGCCCGCTTGGTGTGGCGCACGGGGTGTCGCTGGCAGCGTTGGCGCTGCTGCTGCCGTCGCCACTGTCGGTGCTGTCGGCCGGCTTCTGGCTCAGCTTCGGCGGGGTGCTGTGGCTGCTGTGGTGCCTGCCGCAGGCGCCACCGCAGGGGCTGCGCGAACGGCTGCACGGCCTGCTCGCCGCGCAGGGGGTGGCCAGCCTGGGGCTGTTGCCGTTGGGCATCGCGTTGTTTGGGGGCACCGCCCGGCTGGGCCCCCTGGTCAATCTGCCGATCATTCCCTGGTGGAGCCTGCTGGTGGTGCCGCTGTCGTTGCTGGGTACCGGCCTGCAGGCGTTGCATGAGGGCGCGGGGCGCTGGGCATGGCGGGCTGCGGCGTGGCTGTTCGACCTCAGCTGGCGCGTGCTGCAGCCGTTGGCGGTCCATCCAGAGGCGATGTGGTGGCTGGCCGAGGCACCCGCCTGGGCGGTACCAGCGGCGCTGCTGGGTGTTATCTGGTGGTTGCTGCCGCGCGGCGCAGGCGGTGGCCTGGCGGGCGTGTTGCTGTGCCTGCCGCTTCTGTGGCCGGCACGTGAAGGGCCGCGGCAGGGCGAGCTGGAACTGCTGGTGCATGACGTCGGCCAGGGCACGGCGGTGCTGCTGCGCACGGCGCGGCATGCGCTCTGGTACGACGTCGGGCCACCGGCCGGGGGCGACAGCAATGAACGCACCCTCGTGCCGGCGCTGCGTGCGCTGGGCCAGGCCATGCCGCAGCAGGCGGTGCTCAGCCATGACCACCAGGATCACACCGGCAATCTGCCCGCTGTGCGCCGGCAGCATCCGGGTCTGGCGCTGCTGGCGCCCGACGGCAGCGCCATCGCCGGGGCCCGGCCCTGCCGGGCAGGCCTGCGCTGGCACTGGGATGGCGTCGACTTCCAGGTGCTGCATCCCGCCGCTGGCAACCGGCAGGCCGTGAATGAGGGCAGCTGCGTGCTGCGCGTGGCGGGAGCCCATGGCGTGGTGCTGTTGCCCGGCGACATCGGCCGGGTTGCCGAAACGGAGCTGTTGGCAACCTCTTCGCCGCAGTTGCGTGCGGATGTGGTACTGGTCCCCCATCACGGCAGCGGCGGCAGTTCCAGCGCGCTGTGGGTGGCGGCGGTGGAACCACGGCTGGCGCTGGTCTCGGCCGGGCACCAGAACCGCTTCGGCCACCCGCGGCCGGAGGTGGTGCGGCGCTGGCGGGCGCAGGGGGCCGAGGTGGTGGCCACCGCCGAGTCCGGAGCGATCCGCGTATGGCTTGGCGCACAGGGGCTGCAGCTGCGTGAACAGCGTATCCACGCGTCCCGGTGGTGGGATGCCGCTGGGCGGGCACGGTCGGCTGCTATCCTATCGCCGATCGAACAAGCGGCCGTTGGGCCGGAGGGTTGAAACGTGTGGGAACTGGTCAAGGCCGGTGGCTGGCCGATGGTGCCGCTGCTGCTGTTGGGCGTACTGGCTTTGGCGATCATCCTGGAGCGTTTCTGGTCCCTGCGGCGGACTGAGGTGCTGCCGCCGGGCCTCGGCCAGGAAGTGCGCAACTGGGCCGCGCGCGGCAAGCTCGACCCGGCGCACCTGCAGACGCTGCGCGCCAACTCGCCGCTGGGTGCGCTGCTGGCGGCCGCGCTGGAAGCGCGCAACCGTCCGCGTGACCAGATCCGCGAGCGGATCGAGGACACCGGCCGCCATCTGGTGCACCGCATGGAGCGCTTTCTCAATGCGCTGGGCACCATCGCCTCGGCCGGCCCGCTGCTGGGCCTGCTCGGCACCGTGATCGGCATGATCCAGATGTTCCTGGGCATCCTCGACCATGGCGTGGGTGACGTGAACCAGCTGGCCGGCGGCATCGGCAAGGCGCTGGTGTGCACCGCCACCGGCATGATCGTGGCCATTCCGGCGCTGATGTTCCATCGATATTTCAAGGGCCGCATCCATGGCTATGTGGTGGAGATGGAGCAGGAAGCCAGCACGCTGCTGGACACGCTCGACGGCCGCCCCGGCGTGATGAACGCCGCGCCGGCAGCACGTGCGGCCAGCCCTGCCACGGCCAAGGCCTGATCGATGCGTATCGGCAACGACCGATCCCAGGATGAGCCGCATATCGATCTGGTTCCGCTGATCGATGTGATCCTGGTGCTGATCATCTTCTTCGTGGTCACCACCACCTTCGACGCGCGTTCGACGCTGCAGGTGCAGCTGCCGACCGCCAGCCAGCAGCCCAACAACGAGCCGCCGCGTTCGCTCAGCGTACTGATCAACGCCGAAGGCCGCTATTTCATCAATGACCAGGAAGTGCTGCGCAGCGACGTCGAGTCGGTCAAGCAGACCATCGCCGCCGTCGCCGGCAGTGATCGCAGCCAGCCGGTGCTGCTGCGCGCCGATGCACGCACTCCCTACCAGGCCGTAGTGACCGCGCAGGACGCGCTCGGTCAGCTCGGTTTCCGTCGTATCGCCATTGCAACTGCGCCAGAGGTGCGTCCATGAGTTCCCATCACGCGCCGGTGTGGCCGATCTACAAACGTCTGCTGGGCTACACCCGCACCTACTGGGTGTTCATGGTGGGTGCGGTCATCGCCATGGTGGTTGAAGCCCTGGCCGGCTATCACTTCACCAAGCTGATGGAGCCGCTGGTCAACCGCGGTTTCGTCAACCCCGAACCGCGCATGGCGGTGATCCTGCCGCTGACCATCCTGGGCCTGTTCCTGATGCGCAGCGTGGCCACCTGGGTCAGCGACTACACGCTGGCCAAGACCGGCCGCAGCGTGGTGCGCGACCTGCGCGAGCAGGTGCTGCAGAAGTATCTGCACCTGCCGTCGTCCCACTTCGATACCGAAGCGACGCCGGTGATGGTCAGCCGCCTGAACTTCGATACCGAACAGGTCACCCAGGCCAGCGCCGATGCACTCAAGACCGTGGTGGCCGATACCCTGACCATCATCGCGATGCTGGCGGTGATGCTGCAGATGAGCGTCAAGGTCACCCTGGCGATGCTGCTGGTGGTGCCGCTGATCGGTGGCATCGTGTCCTATGTGGGCAAGCGCTACCGCCGCATCAGCCGTGGCATCCAGGATGGCATGGGCACGATGGCGCAGACCGCCGAGCAGTCGCTGGCGGCACAGCAGGAAGTGAAGGTGCACGGCACCCAGCAGCACGAGATCTCGCGCTACTCGCGCCTGGCCAACCGCATGCTGGCGCTGAATATGAAGGTGGAAGTCACCCGCGCCGCCGCCTCCAGCGTGGTGCAGTTCCTGGCGGCACTGGCGCTGGCGGTGATCGTCTGGGTGTCCACCCGCGAAGCGCTGGCTGGCAAGCTCAACGCGGGCCAGTTCATGGGCCTGATGACCTCGATGATGGCCATCATTCCGTCGCTGCGACGCTTGACCAGCGTGCAGACCTCGATCTCGCGCGGTGTGGCTGCCGCCGAGCGCCTGTTCGGCATCCTCGACATGCCGGTGGAGCGCGACCAGGGCCGCACGACGGTGCAGCGCGTGCGGGGTGAGCTTGCATTCGACCACGTCATGCTGCGCTACCGCGAAGACAGCGGCATCGCCCTGGACGACATCAGCTTCATCGCCCGGCCGGGCACCGTCACGGCCATCGTCGGCCGCTCCGGCAGCGGCAAGACCAGCCTGATCCGGCTGGTGCCGCGCTTCTATGAGCCCAGTGGCGGTGTCATCACTCTCGATGGCGTGGCCCTGGACGATTACCCGCTGGCCGACCTGCGCCGGCAGGTGGCGATCGTCGGGCAGAAGGTGATGCTGTTTGACGACACCATCGCCGCCAACATCGCCTATGGCATGGAAGCAAGTGATGAACAGATCCGTGCCGCGGCCGAAGCCGCCAACGCCTGGGAGTTCATCGCACGCATGCCGCAGCAGCTGCAGACCCCGGTCGGCGAGAACGGTGCGCTGCTGTCCGGCGGCCAGCGCCAGCGCCTGGCGATTGCCCGCGCGATCCTGCGTGATGCCCCGATCCTGATCCTCGATGAAGCCACGGCGGCGCTGGACAACGAGTCCGAGCGGCTGGTGCAGGATGCATTGCAGCGCCTGATGCCGGAACGCACCACGCTGGTCATCGCTCATCGCCTGTCGACCATCGAACATGCCGACCAGGTGCTGGTGATGGACCACGGCCGCATTGTCGAACGCGGCACCCACCGCGAGCTGCTCGAGATGGGGGGGCTGTACCAGCACCTGCACAGCATGCAGTTCCGCGAAAGGCAGGACTGATGGCAGGCAAGGGTACCCAGACCCCGCCGTACTGGTATGACGGCACGCCGGTTCCGTGGGCGATGCGCCTGCTGGCGCCGCTGTATGCCGGCGTCACCGCGCTGCGCCGGCGTGCCTACCGGCGCGGTTGGCGCAAGCGCCACGCATTGCCGGTACCGGTCATCGTGGTCGGCAACATCACCGCAGGGGGGACCGGCAAGACGCCGCTGACCATCGCCCTGGTTGAACGCCTGCGTGCGGCCGGCTGGAAGCCGGGTGTGGCCAGTCGTGGCTATGGCCGCGAAGACGCCGACACACCGCTGTGGGTGCAGGCCGATACGCCGACCGCCAAGGGCGGCGATGAGCCGGTGCTGATCGCCTGGAAGACCGGCGTGCCGGTACGCGTGGACCGCGACCGGGTGGCGGCTGGCAGGGCGTTGGTCGAGGCCGGCTGTGATGTGATCGTATGTGATGACGGCCTGCAGCACTACCGCCTGGCGCGCGATATCGAGATCGAAGTTGTCGATGCGCAGCGCCGCTATGGCAACGGCCTGATGATTCCAGCCGGACCGCTGCGTGAACCGGTGAGCCGCGCCAGCGAATGCGACTTCCGCGTGGTCAACCTCGGCCAGGCCGAGGCGGAAAGCGCGGCCCAGGCCTGTGGTTTCGGGCAGTGGCCGATGGTGTTGCAGATCGACAGCGCGCAGCCGCTGGCCGGTGGTCGCGCGCGCCCGCTGTCGTACTTCAAGGGCCAGCGCGTGCATGCAGTGGCCGGCATCGCGCACCCGCAGCGCTTCTTCGACATGCTGCGTGCGCGTGGCATCGGCGTGGTGCCGCATGCCTTCGCCGACCACCAGGCCTACCAGCCGCAGGATCTGTCGTTTGGCAGCCAGCTGCCGGTACTGATGACCGAGAAGGATGCGGTGAAATGCCGTGCGTTCGGCAACGATTGGCACTACGCGGTGCCACTGCGCGCCGAGCTGCCGGCCGCGTTCTGGGTGGCGGTGACCGATCGCCTGGACAAGCTGCGACCGAACTGAGTAACGCGGCGGCGCTTGCATTCACACGCCGCCGGCCGCATTCCCGTTGTAACGAGCCTGCCGAGTACCGCCCGCATGACCGAATTCGTTGTTGCCATTCCGGCCCGCTATGCCGCTTCGCGGCTGCCGGGAAAACCCTTGCGCCTGCTGGGCGGTGAGCCGCTGGTGCTGCACGTGGCGCGCCGCGCGCTGCAGGCCGGCGCAGGCCAGGTGTGGGTGGCCACCGACGATCAGCGCATTGTCGATGCGCTGTCCGGGCTGGCCGAAGTGAAGGTGGCAATGACTGCTGCCTCACATGCGTCCGGCACCGACCGCCTGGCCGAGTGCGCGCGTATTGCCGGCTGGGCCGATGACACCGTCGTGGTCAACCTGCAGGGTGACGAACCATTCGCGCCGGCGGCAGGCATCCGCGCCGTGGCCGAGGCACTTGTCAACGGCACTGCGCCGATGTCGACCCTGGCCACCACCGTCGAGGATGCGCCTACGCTGTTCGACCCGAACGTGGTCAAGCTGGTGCGCAACGCGCGCAACGAAGCGATGTACTTCAGCCGTGCCCCGATCGCCTGGCACCGCGATGGCTTCGCGCGCAGTCGTGAGGCACTGCCGGAAGGTCATGCCTGGCTGCGCCACATCGGCATCTACGGCTACCGTGCCGGTTTCCTGCAGCAGTTTGCCGCCATGCCGCCAGGGCAGCTTGAACAGGTCGAATCGCTGGAGCAGTTGCGCGTGCTGGAGGCCGGCTACCCGATCAGCGTAGCGATCTCGCCCGAGCCGTTCCCGCCGGGCATCGACACGCCCGAAGACCTGGAGCGCGCCGAGGCGCTGTTGCAGGCGCTGGCCGTACGATGAGACTGCTGGTCGTCTGCCTCGGCAACATCTGCCGTTCGCCGATGGCCGAAGGCGCATTGCGCGCCCGCCTGGACGCCTCGCCGCTGGCCGGGCGGGTAGAGGTCGATTCGGCCGGCACCGGTGACTGGCACGTGGGTGAGCCGCCGGACCGGCGCGCGATCATCTGCGCGGCCGGTCATGGTGTGGACATCGGCGGGCTGCGTGCACGCCAGTTGCAGGCCCGCGATTTCGACCGGTTTGACTGGATCCTGTGTGCCGACCCGGCCAATCTGCGCGATGCCGGGCGCCTGGCATCGCCCGCCCAGCGTGAGCGCCTGGCGCTGTATCTGCCGTGGTCGGGCGGGCGGGGAGCGGGCGCGATCCCGGACCCCTACACCGGGGGCAGCGAGCAGTTCGAACAGGTCTGGACGCTGGTGGACGAAGCTGCAAAACGTGCAGTGGCACGACTGTTGCATGACGCCGACTCCGGCATAATCGGGTCATGAACGTCCAGCCCGTCCCGGACCTGCCCGAGTTTGCCGCCTGGCTCAATGCCACGCCCTGCACGCTGACCGAACTGCGCGGTCGGCCGGTGGCCCTGTTGTTCGTCAATGCCGCCTCCGCGTGGAGCGCGCAGCGCCTGGCCGAGTTTGGCCAATGGTTGTCGCGACACCCCGGCAAGCTGCAGCCGCTGGTACTGCAGGTGCCGCGATTCGATTTCGAGCGCGAGGCCGATGCCGCACTGAAACTGCTGCGCCGGCAGGGGTTGTCGATGCCGGTGCTGCTCGATACCGACTGGGATGGCTGGCGCCGCTTCGGCATCACCGCGTGGCCGACGCTGGTGCTGCTGGATGCGCAGGGCCGCGAACAGCAGCGGCTGATCGGGCAGGGCGCCCCCGGGGACCTGGAGCGCGCCTTGAACGCGCTGTGCCAGGGCGCGCCTCTGGCGCCACCGCGTGGCGGCAGCGAACTGCATCCGGAGCCGCGCCATCCGCTGCGCTTCCCGCTCGGCCTGGCAGTCAGCACCGAACGGCTGTACATCGCCGACAGTGGCCATCACCGCATCCTTGAATGCAGCCATGGCGGGCGCATCCTGCGCCAGTTCGGCCTTGGTACTGCCGATTTCATGGACGGCAACCTGGCTGAGGCGGCGTTCCACCGTCCGCAGGCGCTGGTGCTGGAACGCGATTCGCTGTACGTGGCCGACACCGGCAACCATGCCGTACGCCGTATCAACCTGCTGACCGGTATCGTCGACACCTTGTGCGGCAACGGTCGCCCCGGTGCGCCGGTGGAAGGGCCGGTCGCGCAGGCGCGGCAGGTCTCGCTGGACCATCCGACCGGCCTGGCCATTGCCGACAACCAGCTGCACATCGCCATGGCCGGCGACAACCGCATCTGGAGTTTCCATCTGGGCCAGCGCAGCCTGCAGTGGCGCGCCGGCAGTGGGTCGATCGATGAGCGTGACGGCAGTGGCCACCTGGCTGCCTTTGCCCAGCCGACCGCGTTGGCCGTGGTGCAGCAGGTGCTGTACGTGGCCGATGCGCTGGGCTCGTCGATCCGCGCGCTGCAGCTGCGCGGTGATCTGGTGCAGACCCTGGTCGGCCAGGGGGCCTGGCGCTTTGGCCATGAGGACGGCCCGCGCGCGCAGGCCAGCCTGCAGTTCCCGCAGGCGATCGCGCTGAGCCCCGAGGCCCCCCTTCTGTGGATTGCCGATACCGGCAACGGCCATCTGCGCACGTTGCGCCTGGGCGGTGGTGAACTGACCACCCAGCCATTGCCGCGCCGGCTGCACGGCCCGGCGGGCCTGGCCGTCGGTGCGGGCGCGGTGTGGATCGCCGAGACCGATGCGCATGCCGTACTGCGGTTCGACCCCGACAGCGGCGTGCTCAGCGAAGTACCGATCAGCGAATGACCGACGCTTCCGCCCCGGCCTTCGACGGCAAGGCCTTCGCGGCCCATCTGAGCACGGCCCCCGGCGTGTACCGGATGTACGCCGCCGACGACACCCTGCTGTATGTCGGCAAGGCGCGCGCACTGCGCAACCGTGTGGGCAGCTACTTCAACGGCAGCCCGAAGAATGCGCGGATCATGTCGATGATTTCGCAGATCGCGCGCATGGACGTGACCGTGACGCGCTCGGAAGCCGAGGCGCTGCTGCTGGAGAACCAGCTGATCAAGTCGCTGTCGCCGCGCTACAACGTTTCGCTGCGCGACGACAAGACCTATCCGCATGTGCTGCTGACCCGCGAAGACTGGCCGCGCATCGCCCTGCATCGCGGGCCGCGTGCCATTCCCGGGCGCTATTTCGGGCCATACCCGGGCGTCACCGCAGTGCGCGAGACGCTCAACCTGATGCACAAGCTGTTCAAGCTGCGCAGTTGCGAGGACAGCGTGTTCCGCAACCGTTCGCGGCCGTGCCTGCAGTACCAGATCGGCCGCTGCAGTGCGCCCTGCGTGGAACTGGTGGCGCCGGCCGAGTACGCCGAATCGGTGCGCCGTGCCGCACTGTTCCTGGAAGGCAAGAGTGATGAGCTGACCCGCGAGCTGGGTGAGCAGATGCAGGCCGCCAGCGAGGCGCTGGAGTTCGAACAGGCCGCGCGCCTGCGCGATCTGATCTCCTCGTTGCGCAGCATGCAGACCCGGCAGTATGTGGATGGCCGCGCCGCCGATCTGGACGTGCTGGCGGTGGCCATGCAGGGTTCGCAGGCCTGCGTGCTGCTGCTGGCGTTCCGCGACGGTCGCAACCTCGGTACCCGTCCGTTCTTTCCACGCACCAATGGCGAGGACAGCGCGGAGGAAGTGCTGGCCGCGTTCGTCTCGCAGTACTACATCGAGTTCGAGCCACCGCGCGAGATCCTGCTGGACCGCGAGATTCCCGACGCCGACCTGCTGGTGGGGGCGCTGTCGGCCTCGGCCGAGCGCAAGGTGCAGCTGAAGTGGAACGTGCGCGGCGAGCGCGCCGGCTACGTGGAACTGGCCAGCCGCAACGCGCAGTTGACGCTGGCCACGGAACTCAACAGCCGCAATGCCCAGCACGCGCGCAGCGATGCGTTGCGCGACATGCTGGGGCTGGCCGAGCCGGTCAAGCGGGTGGAATGCTTCGATATCAGCCATACGCTGGGCGAAGCCACCGTGGCCTCGTGCGTGGTGTTCGACGCGGCCGGGCCGGTGCGCGCGCAGTACCGCCGTTTCAACATCAGCGGCATCGAGCCGGGCGATGACTATGCCGCCATGCGCCAGGCCATCGACCGTCGCTTCCGTCGTGCGGTGGAAGAGCAGGGCGTGCTGCCGGATGTACTGCTCATCGACGGTGGTGCCGGCCAGCTGGCCCAGGCCCAGTCCGCGCTGGCCGACTTGGGCGTGGAAGGCGTGCTGCTGGTGGGCGTTGCCAAGGGCGTGGAGCGCCGTGCCGGCCACGAAGCGCTGGTGATGCCCGATGGCCGTGAGTTGCGCCCGGGGGCCGCCAATCCGGCGCTGCAGTTCATCCAGCAGGTGCGCGACGAGGCGCACCGGTTCGCTATCACCGGTCACCGCGGCCGTCGCCAGAAGGCCCGGATGACCAGCAAGCTGGAGGACATCCCCGGCATCGGCCCGCGTCGCCGTGCCAGCCTGCTCAAGCATTTCGGCGGTCTGGTCGGCCTCAAGGCCGCCGGCGAGGCGGAAATCGCCAAGGTGGAAGGCATCAATGACGCCCTTGCGGCGCGTATCTACGCTAACCTGCACGGGTTGGCCACGCCCGATGCGGCCGAGTAGAGAGAGAAGCACGCAAGCATGAAGTTGACCCTGCCCACCTGGCTCACGTTGTTGCGGATCGTGATGATCCCGGTGCTGGTGCTGGTGTTCTACCTGCCCTACACCTGGACCAACTTCGCTTCGGCGGCGATCTTCGGCCTGGCCGCGATCACCGATTGGCTCGATGGCTGGATCGCCCGCCGCTACCAGCTGGAGTCGGCATTCGGCGCTTTCCTCGATCCGGTTGCGGACAAGTTGATGGTGGCGGTGGCGCTGTTCCTGATCGTGCAGGGCCACCCGACGCCGTGGATGGCCTTCTGGGCGGCGGTGATCGTCGGCCGCGAAATCGCGGTGTCGGCGCTGCGCGAATGGATGGCCGAGCTGGGCCAGCGCGCGAAGGTGCGCGTGGCGATGATCGGCAAGATCAAGACCACCGCGCAGATGGTCGCGCTGTTGTGCCTGCTGTACTCGGTGGCGCCGAACGTACCGGTGGAAGACATCTGGATGGGCTGGCCGGTATTCCACATTGGTGATTGGACGCTGGCCATTGCCGCAGTGCTGACCCTGTGGTCGGGCCTGCAGTACCTGCACGCCGCCTGGCCGAGCCTGCGCGAAGACGAGCGCGCCGCGCGCGAGCGTTCGCGGCAGAAGAAGCTGGGCAACTGAGTGCCGGGGTCGGATCCCTTTCCGCAGGAAAGGGCTCTGACCCCAACGATGATGTTTCCATCCACGCCATGCGTGGATGCGTAATGCAGGTCGCCTTGCAGACCCGAAAAAAGCGCTTGACGCCATCCTTGGAACGGGTAGAATTTCGCCTCCCAAGCGGGAATAGCTCAGTTGGTAGAGCGCAACCTTGCCAAGGTTGAGGTCGCGAGTTCGAGTCTCGTTTCCCGCTCCAGATTCAAGAAAAACGCTCCCGCAAGGGGGCGTTTTTCGTTTGCGGACAACGCGCTGCACGGCACCGGCGTTCCATGGCAAGCGGCGCCTGCACAGGGGATGGATCATCTGCCGGGCGATTGACCGCTCAACGTCGGACTGCACACCGGGGAACGTAGGCTGGGGGCTGAACGCTGCCCGGGCATGCAGGTGAAATTTCCTGTTGACGCCGTGCAGCAATATCGACACAATAGCGCTCCTTCGACGCAGGTCGAACGGAATCTGCGGGAATAGCTCAGTTGGTAGAGCGCAACCTTGCCAAGGTTGAGGTCGCGAGTTCGAGTCTCGTTTCCCGCTCCAGATTCAAGAAGAACGCTCCCGAAAGGGGGCGTTTTTCGTTTGCCACTCCGGGTGCGCCATCGCCCCGTCAGCGCGCGTCCCCTGGCCTGGGCATCGCGCACGGTTCGAACGTGAAGATCGAAGATTCACCGGGGATGACGTTGCTGTGCTCCATCAGGAGCAGTACGGCGTTCGAGGCCAGTGGGGTGCTCAACGCGACCGCGAGTGCGGCGACAATCAGTGTGGTGATCAAGGCAGTCACTCGCCAGCGGCAATACACCGTGAAAGTCGTCCAGTGTTCCGTGCCGGGAACGCATTGAAAGCGGAGTGAAAGGCTCGGGTCGCGTTGCCTGAACCGCACGCGTGCTGTGACCTTTTTCGGACCATTTCTCCATGTTCGCTCCACAATCACACGGTAGCCTGCGTGCTCCCTTAACACGTTGGCAGGCCGGTGGTCAGGCGTATCACTCCAGTGGCAGTGCCCAGGACCGGGCGCGGACTTACCTTGCAGGGGGTGCTGCGTCCGGGGGCATTGCTGGCCAGTCTGGCGCTGGCCGGTTGCATGTCGGTGCCCGTTCCAGAACTGCCTGACCGTACGCCGAGCGCCTGGACCCAGCCGCCACCGGGAAGCGGCGTGGCGGTGGACGCGCGGCAGTGGTGGAAGGTCCTGTCCGACCCGGCACTCGATGGTCTGGTCGACCAGGCCATCGCCGGCAACCTCGACCTGCAGCAGGCCACGCTGCGGCTGCAGGCAGTGCGGATCACATCGGGCACCGCCGATTCGCGCTTCCTGCCGGAGATCTCGGCCAGCGCCAAGCAGGTGCAGGACGCCGCCGCCGTCGATACCTATTTCCATGCTGGCATTGAAGCGATCTGGGATCTGGGCCTGTTCGGTGCCGCCGAAAGTGCGCATCTGGCGGCGCAGGCCTCGGCCGGCAATGCCGAAGCACTGCGCAGCGCCGCGCAGGTGGCGGTGATTGCCGACGTGGTGCGCAGCTATCTGGATCTGACCGTGGCGCAGGCGCAGCAGGATCTGCTGGCCCGCCAGCAGGCCGTGGACGATCGCGGCGAGCAGTTGGCCCGGGTGCGGCAGCGCCTGCGCCTGGATGAACCGGGAGAGCTGGAACGCCTGCAGGCGCGCCAGGCGGCCACGCGCGCGGCGTCGGCGCAGGCGCGTGAGAATGCAGACAGCGCAGCGCGTGCACTGGCGCTGTTGCTCGGTCGCGATGGCCCGGACCCGGCGTGGCGCGCCTGGCGCACGCCGCCCAGACTCGGTGTGTTTGCCTTGCAGCAGGTGCCAGCGGACCTGCTGCGGCATCGCCCGCAGATCCTGCTGGCCGAATCGGCGGTGCTGCAGGCTGCGGCCGACAAGGGCACCGCGCGCGCGGCGATGTACCCACGGGTCAGTCTGGGCGGCTCGATCCTGTACGCCTACAACCTCACCCAGAATGCGCGCTCCAACTCTGATTCCAGCCCCTCGATCGGCCCCTACATCGACATACCGCTGTGGGACTGGGGCCAGCGCCGTGCGCGCTTCCAGGCCGAGGACAAGCAGCTGGACGCCGCGTTGCTGGGCTACCGCAAGGCGGTGCTGGAAGGCGTAAGCGAAGTGGAAGGCGCACTGGGCAGCCTGGCCCGACAGGACAGCAGCATCCAGTCGCTGCGTGCGGCCAACGAGGCCGCCAGCCAGCAGGTCAGGCGCCAGGCACGGCAGGTGCAGCTGGGCCTGTCCAGCGAATTCGAGGGTCTGGACACACAGCGTGCCGCACTCGCCGCGCAGGCTGATCTGATCGGTGCGCAGGGCGCGCGCGCGCTGGCGTTTGCGTCGCTGTACCGCGCGCTTGGCGGCGCACCGTTGCCGGTCGAGACCGAGGATGCGGCGCAATGATCGCGCTGGCCCGCAAGACCCTGGCCTATGAGTGGCGCCGGTTCCTGCCGGTGGTGATGGCGATGTGCTTCGCCGGCGTGCTGCTGATCGTGCAGGCGGCGCTGGTGCTGGGCATCTTCGGCACCGCTGCGATTTACGTGAAAGCGTCGTCGGCCGATATCTGGGCCGGTTTTCCCGGGACACAGAGCGTCAACTACGGTCATGCCATCAGCGCCGATGTGGAAAGCCACCTGCGCATGGACCCGGATGTCACCCGCGTCGAACCCTACGAGTGGGTCGATGGCGAGTGGCGCTCCAGTGCGCCGGGCACCGGCAACGTGTCGGTGTACCTGTCCGGCATCGCCACCGCCGACGACGCGATGATGTTCGCGCGCATCCTGCCGGCTGACCTGCGTGCGCAACTGCGCGAGCCGGGCGCGGTGATCGTCGACAGCGCCGATCTGGATACGCTGGGCGTGGACCTGCAGAACAACCGTGCCTGGATCAACGGCAAGGCCGTGCGTGTGGTCGCCGCACAACCCGGCCTGAGGGGTCTTGGTGGTGTCAACGTGCTGGCCTCGCTGGATACTGCGCGCGCCATTGCCGGCACCGATCCGCATGAAGGCAGCACCTATTTCGTGGCGGGCCTGCGCTCGCCGGAGCTGGCCGATCGCGTGCGCGATCGCCTGTCGGCCTCGATGGGCCAGGCCACGCCGGTCGAGTTCTGGACGGCGCCCGAGTTCGCCAGCCGCTCGCAGCGGTACTGGCTGTTCGATACCGGCGCCGGCATCGCGGTGCTGTTCATGGCGGTCATCGTCTGCTTCGTCGGCGCGGTGATCACCAACCAGTCGTTCGCTTCGGTGGTGGCCGGTTCGGTGCGCGAGTACGCCACGCTCAATGCACTCGGTGCCGGTCGCTATGCGCTGGCGCGGGTGGTGTTCGAGCAGGCGCTGCTGATTGGTGGTGTGGGCATGTTGCTGGCGGCGGCGTTCAGCACCGTGGTGCTGTTGATCGCGCAGACCCAGCGCGTGCCGGTGCAGCTGACGCCGATGGTCATCCTCGGCTGCGTGGCGCTGGTCGCGGTGATGGCCATGCTGTCGAGCATCATGGCGGTACGCAGCGTCGTCCGCTCCGATCCATCGTTGCTGTTGCGCTGAGGGCTGGCCGATGACATCCACACGCGCCGTTGCGCCAACTCTGCAGGCCGACGCACTGGAGAAGGGCTTCCTGTCCGGCGATGTGCAGGTGCCGGTGCTGCGCGGCCTGTCACTGGACATCTATCCCGGTGAACTGACCTTGGTCTCAGGACCGTCCGGCTGCGGCAAGAGCACGCTGTTGTCGCTGCTGTCCGGCCTGTCGTCGCCCGATGGTGGTCGCGTACATGCGCTCGGCCAGGATGTGGGGCACATGAGCCGCAGCGAGGTGGAGCGATTCCGGCTGCATCATGTCGGGTTCGTGTTCCAGGGCTTCAATCTGTTCCCGGCGCTGACCGCGCTGGAACAGGTGCAGCTGCCCTTGGGCTACCGGGGCATGCGCAATCGCGATAGCGAACCGTTGGCGCGCAGAGCACTGGAAGAGGTCGGCCTGGGCCATCGCAGCCATATGCGCCCGGCGCAGCTGTCCGGCGGAGAGAAGCAACGCGTGGCGGTGGCTCGCGCCTTCGCCAAGTCGCCGACGCTGATCTTCGCCGACGAACCGACCAGTGCGCTGGATGCCGAGAATGGCCAGCGCGTCATCGACATCCTGCATCGTTACGCGCGTGCACATGGCGCCACTGTGCTGTGCGTGAGCCACGATCCACGCCTGATCCGGCATGCCGATCGGGTGATCGCCATGGAAGACGGCATGGTCCGTGATGACCGCCGCCAGAATGAAACCGTAGAGTCCGCCCCATGATCAGAACATCGCACCTGTTTTCGCTCGGCCTGGCCTTGTCCGCAGCGTTGCTGCTCGGCGCCTGCGCCAGGGAGGCGTCTGCGCCTGCAACCGCTCCTGCGGGCAAGACCGGCGATGCCGCCAACAAGGTCGCCGTTGCGCGCGGCATCATTGATGTGGAGGGTGGGCTGATTGCGCTCGCACCGCCGATGGACGGCTCGATCAGCGCAGCGCCGGTGAAGGAGGGTGCGCTGGTGAAGAAGGGACAGCTCCTGCTGTCGTTGGATGGTGCATTGCTGCAACAGGAGGTGGCGATGGCCAGCGCCGATCTGGCCTTGGCCAATGACCGGTTGAAGGGCAGCCAGGCGCAGTTGCGCGAACTGGAGCGTAACGCCGCCCGCCTGGCCACCGGCGCCAGCGAAGGCGTGTCGTCCAACCAGCAGGCCGATGCGGCCAAGCAGCAGCTGGCTGGCGTACGCGCCGATGTCGACGTGGCCGCTGCGCAGGTCGACATGGCCCAGCACAAGCTGGAATACGCCAGGCTGAAACTGCAGCAGATGTCGCTGACCGCGCCGGAGGCCGGCACCGTGGTCGGCCAGGTGCCGGGCCTCGGCGCCTTCGTGCAGGCCGGCAAGCCGACGATCTCACTGCTGCCGGCGCGCCCGCTGCAGGTACGTGCCGAACTCAGCGCGGCCTACGCCGATGCCGTGCAGGTGGGCATGCAGGCCACCGTGGTGCCGGACAGCGATGGTGCCGAAAACACCGGCACGCTGCCGTCCGCACGCGTGGTGCGCATCAGCCCGGTGTTCGCGCAGGCCCGCCTGCCTGAAGACGCAGGGCGTGGCGTGGCCAAGGTGGTGGAGTGCGTGCTCGAGTTCGATGGCGAGGCCAAGGCGCGCTTCGGCCAGCACGTGCGGGTGGAGTTCCGGAAGCAGGCGCAGTCAGCGGCTGAGCCAACGCCGTAGCCGAGGGCAGGCGGAGACCGGCACGATCACAAGCAGCGCCAGCAGCAAGATGGCGCTGGCGGCCAGCAACCAGGGCATGTGCACGCCGCGCACGGGCGATTGATGCATGGCCGACGCGCCCCACAGCAGGGTCCAGCCCAGCCACGGCAGGATGCCGATCAGCATCCGCAGCCACAAGCCATGGGATCGCCATGGCTGCAGCATCAGGCCCAGCGCGACGATCTCTGCAGCGATGATCAGTGCGAAGGTGATGACTGAGCCGATGGGGTAGGGCCCTGTGCCGGAATCGGTGTGGTGCAACTGCCAGTGATCGGGTTGAAATCCTGCATGGACGAGCGCGCAGACAAGCAGCAGCCAGATCAATGATGCGAGCAGCCAGAAGACATGGGAGTCGCGGAGTGCGTTGGGCAGGAGCACGATTCGGGCGTTCTTCGCTGTCGGACACTCGACCTTGCCGCTCAGGTCGGTAGCAATCCATGCAAGAGATCCGAAATTGAGCTGGCGAAGTGCTTGGATCGAATGCGCTACGGAGCGGTCCTCCCGGCCTTCTTCCCGTCGCGAATTCTTCGCAGGAGACTCACCGCCGACACCAGACACAGCGCCAGCAGCAGGCCGACGTCCAGCAGCAGCAACCACAGCAGGTGCATGCCGTGCACGGGCGGTTGATGCATCGCCGACAGCATCCACGGCACCGACCATGCCAGCAGCAGGAAAAAGGCGATCAGCAAGCGCAGCCACAGGCGTTTCAACCGCCAGGGCCGCACGATCAGCGCGGCCACCACCAGTTCAACGGTACCCAGCAGCGCGAACAGGACCACGGTGCTGGTCGGGTAGGGCAGTTCGGCGCCTTCCAGGCGGCGCAGCAGCCAGTAGTCGGGCGTGAAGCCGGCATTGACCAGTGCGGCGATCAGGGCGAGCCAGGTCAGTGCGACCAGCAGCCAGAACAAGCGGATGTAGCGCCTAGGCATCTGCGGTGTCCGTGCTGGGCAGCGAAGGTCCGGGTGATGAAAGGCGCCGGCTGGCGAAGATGGCAGCCGGTGTCAGCAGGCCAGGCCCGACGGTGAAATAGAGCATGCGCAGCGGATGGTTGTGCATCAGCGTCCAGGTGGCGAAAGCCAAAGGAATTGCCAGCACCAGCAGCTTGGCCCGCAGCGGCCGCAGCACGGCGATCAGCGGCTGGGCACCGATGAGCATCCAGAAGACATGGAACTGTGCGATGCCCAGGCCGATGTCGCGATGCGAAGTGAAACCGACGGTGTCGCGATACCAGCTCATGCCCAATGGAATAAGTGCCCACAACAGCAGCGCCACCAGCAGTTGCAGCAGCAGGGCGATCAGCAGGGGCATACCGCGAAGGAACATGGGTGAACCGGGCCGGGCGGGGCAGCGTACCCCACGGCGCAGGGCCATGACGGCATCGTGTGAAGACTGTTGACGACGTGAAGGAATTTGGACACAATAGCGCTCCTTCGACGCAGGTCGAATGAATCTGCGGGAATAGCTCAGTTGGTAGAGCGCAACCTTGCCAAGGTTGAGGTCGCGAGTTCGAGTCTCGTTTCCCGCTCCAGATTCTACAGGGCCCCGACAGGGGCCTTGTTTTTCTCCCGCCACGGCAAGGCGGGGCACGTTGAGCCACAAGGCTTTGCGCGCAGTCAGAAAGGTGAAATCGCTGGTGTGTGTTCCGGATTTCCGGTACCATGTCGGCTTATGCGGGAATAGCTCAGTTGGTAGAGCGCAACCTTGCCAAGGTTGAGGTCGCGAGTTCGAGTCTCGTTTCCCGCTCCATGTTCCGACAGGCCCCATCTTGGGGTTTTGTCTTGTCAGGGCTACGTTCCTGACGCGCAGTACGTTGGCCTCATGGCAGAGTGGCTATGCACCGGATTGCAAATCCGTTTACAGCGGTTCGATTCCGCTTGAGGCCTCCAATTGAAAAGCCCTGACTTCGGTCAGGGCTTTTTTGTTTTTATCCGGATGCCGCGCTCGTGCAGCACCTTGTCGATCGTCGACCTACGGCTGCGCCTGTATCGCGCAGGCATCCAGCAACGGCAGCAGGCCCTGCGTACTGAATGTGTTGCGTGCAACGCTGTCGCGCGCGGTAATGTGCTGGCCACCGGCACGGATCTGCTCGAGGATCACGGCGGTGTCGCGATCCAGGATGATCCTTCGATCATTTGCTTCCGGATGAGCATCCACCCTTACACCGATCCCGGTGTTGCCGACCTCACTGAATGACACGCCGATGGTGGGCGCCAGCCCTGGCTCGAAGATGAAGAATGGATAGGGGCGTGATGGGGTACGCGGAAAGATCGCGCATCTGCCGGCACTCTCGTCGGTGGCCTCCTTCCGCACCAGAGTCCACGCCGACGATGCGCCTGCGGGCGTACCGTCCTCTGCGCGAACCGGTTGCATGCCGAGAACGGCAACGATGGAGGCGGCCGTGATGAGCAGGAGGTAGCGATGCATGACGATCCTTGTCGTGGCGGCAGGCGATGGCCGCGGCCGAGTGGGCGTGCAGCATAGCCCGGCGGGCGCCCACAGGCCTGCTTTTCAGTCTCATTTCCCCACGACATGGCAAGGCGCTATGGTCAGGTTCCAAGTCTTAGGGAGCTGCAATGGCGAGCAAGGACATGAACGACCGTGACATGCAGCCGGCAGGCCGGCAATGAACAAATCCTCTGCGGAAGTACGCTGGCTGACGTTCCGGCTGATGAACGGCCAGTCGATCGGGCCGGACCGTTTGAAGGACGGATGGGTGGTCGCATCGGAAACCCGCCATTGCGGCGTGCGCCGCGAGGCCATCGAAGGTGCCGGCGTGGTCTACGCGCTGTATGCCCCGGCCAACCTGGCCTCGCCGCGCCGCGCGGAAATGCGCATGCGCGAATTCCTGATGAGCTCCGGCTACACCTTCACGATGGGCACACTGGGCGGCTGAGGCCGCCCGCTATCGGTTACGGACGCACGGTAAGGGCCTGGGCAAGCGTCCCGATCGGGCCGCGTGCATCGTGCAGCACCGTGCTGGTCAGGCCCAGGCCCTGCTGGCCGAACGACACCGGGGTGTCAAAGCCCAGCCATTCGCCTTCAGGCATGCCGAACAGGTGCGCGGTCAGGTCCAGGTTGGGGAAGGCCACAGTCCTGGGGTCGGCGCGCACCGCCATGCCGTTGGACAGGTCGAACTTGGTCGGCAGGTAGCGGGTGTCACTCAGTCGTTCGAAGAAAGCCATCGTGTGCGTTGCTTCAGCAGGGAGAGACGGCGGCAGGGGCGCTACCGGTCTCTGTATCGTAAGCGTTTGCCAACGTGGCGGGCTGAGCCGGCTCCCGCAGGAGCCGGCCGGACGCCGGTCAGGGAGACGGGCAATCCGTTTCACGGCACAGGCGGTACTCGGCGTCGCACTGCTCGGAGGTCTTGCCCAACGGTCCATGCGTCGCACGCAGGCATTGTTCGTACTTCAGCGTGCAGAAGTCGCAGGAATCTGCGGCGAAGGCCAGGCCGGTCACGGCCATGCCAAGGAGCATCACGGTCTTCAAGGTCGTCTTGATCATCACGTCAGTCCTTTGTCTGCCCGTCAATGGGCCAGGCCACCATAGCAGTCGGTGCCGCGCTGTCCCGCCGCACTGCGGCGCGATGCCGCGCTCAGCGCTGCACCGCCTTCAGCGCCTCGACGACCTGGGCATCGGAGAAGCCACAGTGACCTTCACCCACCGCAGGCAGCACCTGCGGCAACGGCGCAGCGCCGGCACTCTTGGCCAGTTGCGGATACAGCGTCTGCATGTGCGGCACGATGGTGGGATCGTTGTGGTTGAACTGGATCACCAGCGGCCGCTTCAGGGCGCCGGTCAGCGCCAGCGTGCTGCGCACCTTGGCCTGCGCGGCAGGCACCGCATCGAGGCGCTGCACGCCGGCATTGAATGCTGCGTCGTCACCGAAACCGCTGTAGTCCACGTTGCGGTTGCCGACCGGCAGGCCGCCGCTGCGCGTGGCCAGCTCGTGCAGGACCAGCGCATGCAGGCTGATGGTGCCGGCCAGTGCATCGGCGGAGACCTGCAACCGCTGCGCCAGCACTGCCGCGCGCGCGGGATCGCGTTGCAGGGCAAGGGCGATGCCTTGGTACAGCGCGCCCTGCGGCAGCGCTGCCGCTTCCCGCGAAACCAGGCCGCTGCGCGGCAGGCCTTCGGCGGCGGGGAAAAAATAATCGAATGCGACCAGTGTCGTCAGCAGGTCCGCCGCGATCTGCTCGCCGCTGAGGTTGGCGCCGCACAGCGAAACGCCGCCGGCGTAGTGCTGCGGGAAGCGCTCGAGGCTGCCGATGGTCACCGCACCGCCCATCGAGAATCCCAGCATCCAGGTATGGCGCACGTGCTTGAGTTCCCGCGCGGCGTGTTCGCGCAGGCGTTCGGTGTCATTGATCGCTTCGGCCACTGCCCAGCCCTGGTTGGAATACGCACTCTGCGCGACGGCGTAACCTGCGCCCAGCAGCGCTGTGGTGCTGTCATTGGCGGTCATCGGTGTGGTGCGTGGCACGCCCACGGGTTCATAGCCGTGAGCCAGCATCACCAGCTCGCCATTCCAGGTTGCAGGCACATCCAGCCGCCACGGCGCCCCCTGCAGTTCACCACTGAGTGTGCGTGGTGCCGTGGGCGGTGCCGCCAGCAACGATGTCGCAGGCAACAGCAAGGCGAGGGCCAGGGCATGTCGAAACAAGCGACGCATCGTAATCATTCCATCCGGGAACGGCGCCGAGCATAGATCGCGGCGCAACCTTGCGCGCGCTGCACTGCCGCAGGGATCGCAGCTCCACCATGCGTGATGGACACGAGGATGGAGAAGGTCAGCGCGCCGGCACCGGTCCACCACAGGCAACGCGGTGCATCGGGAAATCCACCGCCTGTTCCGGGTTGTCCTGCGCGACTTCGATACGCGCGTGCGCGCGCTGTTCGTCCAGGCGGCGATAGAGGATGCGCTGCGGGAAGTCGTTGGCCGGATTCTCGAACACGGCCTCGGTGTCATCGACGTGGGTGGCGTTGAAATCGGTGGGGTTCTGGCCGGAGGGCAGGGCGGTCAGCACCAGACGACCATCATCGTGCTGGCGCAGCTGCATGAACTCGAAGCCGACGGTGCGCCCGTCGCGCACGCTGCGGCTGCTGCCGAACAGCGTGCCGCCGGCCAGCGTGGACCACTGCTCGCCGGCGCCTTCGGGGTGACCATCAAGCTGCCAGCATCCGGTCAGCCAGGCCAGCTGCGCGATCTTCGGCGGAGAGGCCGCCTGCGTGTGGGCGGACGCGGCCAACAGCAGCAGCGGCAGCAGGATCAGGGCGATGCGGTTCGACATCGGTGCCTCCGTGCGTGAGATGTCCGGCGTGTATAGCGCCTGATCCATCGCCAGGCCAGTGTCGCCCCATACGGCGCTGATTCCGATACGATTTGTCGTATTGAACGCCATCTGCGTGATCTGGAGTCCTGTCATGGTTGACCGTCTCGCCATCCTGCTGGAGCGTTTCGCGGTCACCGCCTCGGTGTTCCATGCCGGTGCGTTGTGCGGCATCAACAGCCTGGAGGGCGAGGACGAGGCCGGTCAGTTGCACCTGGTAAGGAGGGGGCCGCTGCATGTCCGCCACGGCCAGCAGACCGTGCAGGTCGATGTACCCAGCCTGCTGCTGTATCCGCGCCCGATGCCACACCGTTTCAGCACCGATCCGCAGCGAGGTGCCGACATGGCCTGCGCGAACCTGCATTTCGAGGGCGGCCGGCTCAACCCGATCAGTGCGGCGCTGCCCGATTTCATCTGCCTGCCGCTGGCCGAACTGTACGGCGGCAATGCGGCACTGGAGTTGTTGTTCGAAGAAGCGTTCGAGCAGCGCTGCGGCCGCGCGGCGATGGTCAACCGCCTGTTCGAGGTGGTGATGATCCAGGTATTGCGCCAGTTGATGGAGGGCGGCGAGATGCGCGGCGGCCTGTTCGCCGGGCTGGGCCATCCGCGGCTGCGATTGGCGCTGGTGGCGATGCACGAAGCGCCGGCGCAGGCCTGGACGCTGGAGGATCTGGCCGAAGTAGCCGGGATGTCGCGCAGTGTGTTTGCGGCCAGCTTCCGCGAGGCGATGGGCACCACGCCGGGCCAGTACCTGCAGGGCTGGCGGGTGGGATTGGCGCAGCAGGCATTGCGTCAGGGCCGGCCGCTGAAGCGGATCGCCGATGAGGTGGGCTACGGCAGCGAAGCGGCACTGTCGCGGGCCTTCAAGGCGCATACCGGGCAGTCACCCCGGCAGTGGCGCGGGCAGGACCGCGCCAGCGCTGCCTGAGCCTCAGCCCAACGCCAACCGGGCCAGCTTCATGCCGCCGAACAGGCCGGCCACGCCCAGGGCCACCGAGCCGCCGGCATACAGCGCGGCCAACCCATGCTGGCCACGTTGCAGCAGCAGGCCGATTTCAAGCGCATAGGTGGAGAAGGTGGTGTAGCCGCCCAGGATGCCGGTGGCCAGCAGCAGGCGCAGCTGCGGCGAGGCGCCATTGCGCAGTGCGAAGGCCTCCACCACCACGCCCATCAGCAGTGCACCGCTGAGATTGATCAGGAACGTGGACCACGGCCACGGACTGCCCACGGCCACCCGTGCGCCGATCAGGTTGCAGGCGTGGCGCAGGCAGGCGCCGACACCGCCTCCGACGAAGACCAGAAGATAGTTGTTCAGTGATTGCATCGCATGCCTCGAGAGCGGGTTCGCGGTGTTGATGGCGAACGCCGAAGGCAGGCACGGCCTGCCATCGACGAACGCCACGTTCGTCCTGGCAGGAGCCATCAGCCTTCTCAGGCGGTTATCGGGGGAGCCCCATCCCCATCGCGGCCTATGCTACCAGCGCCGGCGTGCAAGCGTCAGCGCGTTCAGGACATCGAGGTCTTCAACACCCGGGCCACCTTGCTGCGGCTGAAGCCGTCCATCAACAGCTCGAACGCCAGCAGATCGAGTGCGGCGTGGCGACGGTGGTCGATCTCCAGGCCGTTCTCCTCGACCAGGTGGCTGACCAGTTCGTAGGCGTCCTGCCAGACATCCAGATGGGCCTGGCTGGGCACGTAGGCGTTGCCGCGTTCACCGACCCCACCGCCGCTCACCCCGTACAGCAGTTCGCGCGCGTCCAGCTTGGCCGCATCGGCGATGCGGAACAGCTGTTCGGCCTTCACATGGGCTGGGCTGACATGGTCGTTGAGCCAGTTGCTGATGGTTGCCGTCGTTGAATCGGCGGCACGGGCCAGATCGGCCGGGCGCGGGTGCCCGGCTTTCTTCATGGCAATGGCGAGTCGTTGGCCGAGAGTATTCATCTATGCAAGCCAGCTTAACGCCTGGATCGTAAAGAGGCCTTGTCGCAAGAATCGGTCTGATTAGCAGAAGGACCGATCATGACTGGATTCTGGAGCAAGCGGCAGGTGCGCGACCGGCTGGGCTTCCATACGGACGCCGAACTGGCGCACTTCTTTGGCATAAGCCGATCCGCAGTGTCGCAATGGCCCAAGGATGGCCCGATTCCTGCGTTGCGGCAGTACATCCTTCATCAGCAATACCCGAACCTGTTCCCGGTCGTCGAGGCCGCCGAACCCGAATTCGGGTGAGCTACGCCACAAGATGTCGTCTTTAGCGCGCTAAGCGTGAAACGCAAAGCATGCTTAGCAAAGTAGAGAAATTCGATGGAACTGGCTCTGCCCATTGGCAGTGCCTACTGAATTGGGGCCACCGGGTGACGGGCGTCGTGTCGGGTCTGGCCCATCCGGAGCCAGGGTGCTTCCGTATGCAGTTTTGTGAACGATTAATAATTTCGATCACGAAAGCGAGCGGATGTAATTGACCTGTCGTGAAATCTATGACTAATTGGAGTCAACCGGTCGTGAAGCCCGGGAGTCTTTCAGTAGCACGCAAGTGAGTCGGTAGACCGTCAACGATGCAGAACAAGTCCAACGGAGGTCGTATGGAATACGGCATGCATGGCTTGGCTGAACGGGTACGCCGCGAACTGGAAGCCAGCTATCACAAACACGGATGCGGTCCGGCGTTCTGGGATACCTACCAGCAGGTGCTGGACCGCTTGGTTCCGCAGGGGACCGAGCGTACCGAGGTCACCAACGAAATGGCGCTGATCATCGAACAGCTGGGCATCGTCCGACGTGCGCAGCTGGTTCCGCCGCACGCCAACGGGTCGCTTTGAAGCGTTGATTCAGAGCAGGCGCCAGGCGCCCCAGGCCAACAGCGCCAGCAGCATCGACAACAGAACCAGGGTACGGGGCCGCCATCCGCGCCGCGGCTGTCCTGCCATCGCCTGTGGACTGCAGTAGCGCACCAGGCCGGGACCGAAACCGGCCTGGTGCTGCTGCTGTGCGCAAGCTTCCAGGCAGGCGCCACAGGCCAGGCAGTCGGCCTGCGGGCCCTGGCGGATGTCCAGCTGCATCGGGCAGGCACGGACACAGGCCAGGCAATCGGTGCAGTCGCCCAGCCGGTTGTCGCTGAAGGTCGGCGTCGGCCCGGCCAGCAGCGGGTGCGCTGCACGGAATACGTAGTCCTGTGCGGTGGTCGGGTCGAGCAGGCCGCGACCACGGCCGAGCACGCCGCCCAGACCGGACGGGCGGGGCCCGCGCGGTTCCCCGCGTCGGGCGTCATACAGCATGCGCGGCGTGTACGGGTCGGTCAGCAGCGGCTGCGCGCGCGCGAACGGGCACAGCGAGCGGCAGACCTGTTCGCGCAGGAAGCCTGCATTGCCCCAGGTGGCAGCGGCGTAGAACAGCACCCAGAACGTTTCCCAGCCGCTCCATGCAGCGCGGGGCAGGGCGGTGACCAGTTCCGCGATCGGGCTGAACAGTCCGACGAAGGTGATGCCGGTCCAGAGTGACAGCAGCGCCCAGGCCAGTTGCGTGGCCGGGCGCGTGGCCCGGGCCGGCAGCAGCCGGCCCATGCCGTGGGCGATCCAGTCGAAGGCGCGCCGCCACAGCGTCTGTGGGCAGGCATGGCCACACCACACCCGCCCGGCGAGGTGGGTGAGCAGGGCCAGGCCAACGGCCAGCACTGCCAGCAGGCCGATCAGCACGCCGACGTCACCGGGCCAGAGGGTCCAGCCGAACAGGTCGAAGCGTCGCGCATTGATGTCCAGCAGCAGGGCCTGGCGACCGTCCCAGCGCAGCCACGGCAGCGCGTAGAACAGCACCAGCAGGGCGGCACTGAGCGTGCCCCGCCAGTGCCAGGGACGGGATGCAATGGCGCAGGTCGTGTTCATCCCAGCGGCAGCTCGTCGTCGTCGTCGCTGGGCAACGGTCGTTGCAGGTACCAGGTGACGGCGCTGGACAAGGCCGTCACCGCCCAGAACATGAAGAATCCTGCGGTATAGCCCAGCTCGCGGCTGATGGCCGTCCCCGGGAAGCTGATGGCCTGCAGCCGCAGCGGATCGACGAAGGCAAAGAACACCACGCTGGCCAGGCCGGCGGCGATGAAGCTGGGCCAGAGGATGGCGCCCCAGTGCTGGATCAGTTGCTGGCGGCGGTTGGGGGGAGGTCTGTTCATGCTGTCCCGGATCGAAAAGTGGGCGGCGCGTATACTTCGCCAGGTTGGCGCCGCATCCGCAGGGCATGCTTCCTGCAAGCATGGCAGCCTAGGTGCAGCCGAGTGCGCCGACATTGATCTGGATCAACGGCGATGCTGCTCTGCCGCGGCACACTGCCGGCACGCCTTGGGTACCCCGATGAACGCAACACCGCCGCCTGTCCTTCCTGTCGCCTCGCCCGGACTGTGCACCGAGCAGGAAGTGACCCGCCTGGTCCACGACTTCTACGCCCGTGTGCGCGAAGAGGAACGATTGGGTCCGGTGTTCGAAGCGCACGTGCATGACTGGCCGGAGCACCTGGCGCAGCTGGTCGACTTCTGGTCGGCGATGCTGCGCGGCACCCGCCGCTTCAAGGGTTCGCCGATGTCCAAGCACATGGCCATCGAACTGGACAAGGACCTGTTCGACCGCTGGCTGGTGCTGTTCCGGATCACCACCGCCGAGTGCGGCAACCTGCCCATGCAGGAGCTGGCCAACGACGTGGCCGCGCGCATCGGTGACACTTTCTGGAAGCGCTACCAGATGCTGCGCTGGCCGCAGGTCGGGCTGCCGGTGCTGGGATTGCCTGGCCAGGATTGATCTGGGTCAAGGCGGCGCCGTCCGTCCGGCGCGATGCTGGCGGCATGGACACGTTCTCTCCCGCTGCCGGCGGCCTGGCCTGGACCTTCGACCCCGATCTGCTGCGCCGGCACGACCGGCCCGGGCCGCGCTACACCTCGTATCCGACCGCGCCACACTTCCATGAGGGCTTCGACGCCCCGGCGCTGCGCCAGGCAATCGCCGACAGCAACCGGCAGGCCCGGGCCTTGTCGCTGTACGTGCATGTGCCGTTCTGTTCCAGCCCCTGTTTCTACTGTGGGTGCAACCGGATCATCACCCGCGACCGGGGGCGCGGGCACAGCTACGTGTCGCGTGTGCTGGCCGAGGCCGATCTGCTCGCATCGCAGTTCGAGGACGGCCGCGAAGTGATCCAGCTGCACCTGGGCGGCGGCACCCCGAACTTTCTCGATGCCGACGCGATGACCACGCTGGTGCAAGGTCTGCGTCGCCGCTTCGACTTCAGTGATTCGTCACAGCGCGATTTCTCGATCGAGCTCGATCCGCGCTTCATCGACGCCGGTGACGTGGCCATGCTGGCACGGCTGGGCTTCAATCGCGCCAGTCTGGGCGTGCAGGATTTCGATCCGCAGGTGCAGGCATCGATCAACCGGGTGCAGGGCGTGCGCCAGACGCTGGATATCCTGCGCGCCTGCCGCGATAGCGGTATGCGCTCGGTCAATGTCGACCTGATCTATGGCCTTCCCGGACAGACCCTGCAGGGGTTCGGCCGGACCCTGGAGCAGGTGCTGGCGCTGCGCCCCGATCGCCTGGCGGTCTACGGCTATGCGCACCTGCCGCACCTGTTCCGCGCGCAACGGCAGATCGACGAGCGCCGCCTGCCTTCACCGGAGGAGAAGCTGGCGTTGCTGGGCCTGGCGGTGGAGAGGCTCTCGGCCGCTGGCTACCAGTACATCGGCATGGATCATTTCGCACTGCCGGAAGAGGATCTGTCGCGCGCGCAGCGGGCCGGGCAGCTGCATCGCAACTTCATGGGTTACACCACGCACGCCGATACCGATCTGTTGGGGCTGGGCGTCAGTGCAATCAGCCACATCGGTGCCAGCTACAGCCAGAACCCGCGTGATCTGGCGTCGTGGGAGGAAGCAGTAGACCAGGGCCAGCTGCCGGTCTGGCGTGGCGTTGCGCTGAGTGCGGATGATCAGTTGCGCGCGGAACTGATCCAGCAGCTGATGTGCCAGGGCGAAGTGGACCTGCATGCGCTGGGCCAGCGCCATGGCATCGATGCCGGGCAGTACTTTGCCGAGGATCTGCGCTCGGTCTGGCAGTTGCAGGCCGATGGTCTGGCCGAGTGCCACGACGGCGTGGTGCGTGCCAGCGAGCCGGGACGGCCGCTGCTGCGGCTGCTGGCCATGTGCTTCGATCCTTACCTGCGCAGCGCGCACGAACAACCGCGCTATTCGCGTGCGATCTGAGCGTTTGCCGGTTCCGCGTGCGATGTCCCGAAGCGCGGACACCCTGCTGCGTTGCCATGTTGGTGCCCGGAGCCGGAATCGAACCGGCATGACCTTGCGGTCGGCGGATTTTAAGTCCGATGCGTCTACCAGTTTCGCCATCCGGGCGCGCAGCGCGGCGCCGATTGTAGCCCACCTGTGGCGGGCCGGCTGGTTCGACGCGGGGCGGTGACATGCTTAACTGCCGCTCCTATTCATGTCATAGTCCCGGCCATCGTTCCCAGGGGGGGAGCCACCTCATGTCGCTGCACGCGATTGCCTACGCCAGCCAGGCCCATGCCGAACTGCGGACAACCGACCTTGACCGCCTGCTGGCCGATGCCACGGCGTTCAATCGTGTAGCCGGCGTCACCGGCGTCCTGATGTTCGACGGCCGACGGTTCCTGCAATACCTGGAAGGCCCCGAAGACGGCATCGATTCGGTGTTCCCGCGCATTGCCAATGCGCGCAGCCACGGGCAGCTGCAGCTGCTGTGCCGCGCGCCGGTGGCGCAGCGAGCATTCCCGCGCTGGTCGATGGGCACGCGCCGGATCGACCCGGACCTGCTGACACAGATCGTCAATGCGGCCTGGCCCGGATTCCTGCACGGCAGTGGTGGCTTCGAGCGCCTGCGCCAGGCCTGGACCGGCGCCGATGGCGAACTCGAGCCGGCGGCGGTCGCACTGGGTTCATGAGGCCGCCTTGGCGGCAGGGCGCCGGGGCCGTTACGCTGTAGCCTTTCTGGCCTGGGTTTCCCCGGAGTGGTGCAGCGGATGAGTGTGTTGGTCGGAGCCATGGCAACGCGCGTGCCACCCCGCTGGTTGTGCGCGGTGCTTCGATGAGCGCGCCGCTGGCGGCGTCGGTCGCTCCTCGCTTCGCAGTGATCGGCCTGGGCTATGTCGGCCTGCCGTTGGCGGTGGCCTTCGGCCGGCACTGGCCGACGCTGGGGTTCGACATCGATCCGCAGCGCATCGCCGAACTCGGCCGCGGGCAGGACCATACGCTGGAGATGGAGCCCGATGAGCTGTCCAGCGCGCAGCAGCTGCAGTTCGGCAGCGATGCCGCGCAGCTGGACGCGGCCAATGTCTACATCGTCACCGTGCCCACGCCGATCGACGCCTACGAGCAACCCGACCTGGAGCCGTTGCGCTCGGCCTCGCGGCTGATCGCCAGCCACCTGCGCGCCGGTGATCTGGTCATCTACGAATCGACGGTCTACCCCGGCACCACCGAGGAAGTGTGCGTGCCGCTGCTGGAGCAGGGCTCGGGGCTCCGCTTCAACGAGGACTTCTATTGCGGCTACAGCCCGGAACGGGTCAGCCCCGGCGACCGCCAGCGGCGCTTGGCCGATATCCGCAAGATCACCTCCGGTTCGACGCCGGAGGTCGCCGCTGTCATTGATCAGCTGTACCAGCGCATCATCGCTGCCGGTACCTTTCCGGCACCGTCGATGCGGGTGGCCGAGGCGGCCAAGGTGGTCGAGAACATCCAGCGTGACGTCAACATCGCGCTGGTGAACGAGCTGGCCCTGATCTTCGACCGGCTTGGCATCGACACCCAGGACGTGCTGGACGCGGCGGGCAGCAAGTGGAACTTCCTGCCGTTCCGGCCCGGCCTGGTCGGCGGTCACTGCATCGGCGTGGATCCGTACTACCTGCTGCACAAATCGGAGAGCGTGGGCTACCACCCGGACCTGATCCACACCGCACGCCAGGTCAACAACCGTGTCGGCGCCCATGTGGCGGCGCGCGTGCTGGCGATGCTGGCAGAGCGCGGCCGTTCGCCAGCGCAGTCGCGCATCCTGGTACTGGGCGTGACGTTCAAGGAAGACTGCCCGGACCTGCGCAACAGCCGTGCGCTGGAACTGGCGCAGCGCCTGGGCGAGGCCGGGGCCGAGGTGGACGTCAGCGACCCCTGGGTGGGCCCGGCGGCACTGGCGCAGGCCGGTGTGCAATGGCTGGCCGAACCGGTTTCCGGCCGCTATGACGCGGTGGTGCTGGCGGTGGCGCATGCCCGCTTCAAGGCCATGGATGAAGCAGCCATCCGTGGACTGCTGGCACCGGGAGGCCTGGTCTACGATGTGAAATCGGCCTGGCCGCGCAACGTGGTTGACGGTCGGCTGTAAGCGCGCGCGACGGGCCGCGCGGTAGACTCGGTGGCAGCTGCAATCGAGGAACGCCATGCACCGGTATATCGTCTACCTGCTCGCCATCCTGATGTTTCCTGTCTGCCTGTGGTTGGCCACGTTGTGGCCGGCCTGGTACTGGGGCGTCGGCCTGACCGCCGCCATGGTGGCACTGGGAACCTGGGACCTGCTGCAGAAGCGCAGTACGCTGCGCCGCAACTATCCGGTGATGGCGCACTTCCGCTACGGGCTTGAATCGATCGGCCCGGAGATCCGCCAGTACTTCGTGCAGAGCGATCTGGAAGACGTACCCTTTTCGCGGCAGCAGCGCGCCTTGATCTATCAGCGCGCCAAGAACGAAATGGACACGGTGCCGTTCGGTACCCTGCGCAGTACCTACGCGGTGGACTACGAATGGATCAACCATTCGCTGGCGCCGACCGCCATCGCCAAGCACGACTTCCGCGTGCTGATCGGCGGCAACTGCGCCAAGCCCTATTCGGCCAGCGTGTTCAACATCTCGGCGATGAGTTTTGGCTCGTTGTCGGCCAATGCGATCCGCGCGCTGAACGAAGGCGCACGGCGCGGCGGCTTCTATCACGATACCGGCGAGGGCTCGATCTCGCCGTACCACCGCGAAATGGGCGGTGATCTGGTGTGGGAAATCGGCTCGGGCTACTTCGGTTGCCGCGATGAGAAGGGCGGCTTCAGCGAGGAGCGCTTTGTTGCCAACGCCACCCACGACCAGGTCAAGATGATCGAGATCAAGCTCTCGCAGGGCGCCAAGCCGGGCCACGGCGGCGTGCTGCCGGCGCCGAAGGTGACGGCCGAGATCTCGGTGACGCGTGGCGTTCCCATGGGCGTGGACTGCGTGTCGCCGTCGCGGCATTCGGCCTTCTCCACGCCGGTCGAACTGCTGCAGTTCGTGGCCCGCCTGCGTGAGCTGTCCGGCGGCAAGCCGGTTGGTTTCAAGCTGGCCATCGGCCATCCGTGGGAATGGTTCGGCATCGCCAAGGCCATGCACGAAACAGGACTGCTGCCCGACTTCATCGTGGTCGATGGGGCCGAGGGCGGCACGGGTGCGGCGCCGGCCGAGTTTGTCGACCATGTCGGCGTGCCGATGCACGAGGCGCTGCTGCTGGTACACAACACCCTGGTCGGCCTCGACCTGCGCGAGCGCATCCGCATCGGTGCGGCGGGCAAGATCACTAGTGCCTTCGACATCGCGCGCACCATCGCGCTGGGCGCGGACTGGTGCAATGCCGGGCGGGGCTTCATGTTCGCGCTGGGGTGCATCCAGTCGCTCAGCTGCCATACCGACAAGTGCCCGACCGGTATCGCCACCCAGGATCCGGCCCGCTGGAAACACCTGGATGCCCCGGACAAAGCCACCCGCGTGCACAGCTTCCATGAGCACACGCTGCATGCATTGAAGGAACTGTTGTGTGCGGCGGGGTTGAACGATCCGGCCGAACTGGGGCCCGAACACATCCTGCGCCGGGTATCGCCGGTGGAGATCCGTTCGCTGGCTTCGCTGTACCGCTATCTGGAGCCTGGCGAACTGCTGCACAAGGTGCCGGACCACGCGGTGTTCCATGCATTCTGGGCCGACGCACGCAGCGATTCGTTCCAGCCACCGCCGAAGATCCAGGCCCTGCGCGCCAGCAAGTCGCGATGACGTGTTGTTGCAGCGCCGAGCCCACGCTCGGCTGCCTTTCGGCAGCGTCGAGCTTGCTCGACTGTACAAGGAGACATCATGCAGTTCAGGACCGGTACCCTCGACGATGTGCCTACGCTGTGGGCGCTGCGCACGCGCTGCGTGCGTGAGACCTGCAGCAGCCACTATCCGCCGGAGGTCATCGCGCCGTGGTCGACGTCGCCGCCCCCGTCGCAGTACGCGCGCCTGCTGGGGCAGGGCGGTTGCGTGGTGGCCGAGGATGCGCAGGGCGTCCTGCTCGGATTCGGCGTCTTTGACTGCGACGCCAATGAAGTCGACGCGTTGTTCGTCGATCCTGGTCGTGGTGGCCAGGGCATTGGCCAGGCGCTGATGCTGCGGTTGCTGGCACTGGCCGATCGCGGGCGTGAGGTGGTGCTGTCGGCCTCGCTCAACGCAGTGCCGTTCTACCAGCGGCAGGGCTTCATCAGCGTGCGTGAGGAGAGCTACCCGCATCCCAGCGGTGTCGCGCTGGCGTCAGTGAGCATGCGCCGGCCGTGGTGACGTAGCGTCGAGCCTGCTCGACTGCTCTTGTAGAGTCGAGCCATGCTCGACTGCTGTTGATTCAAGCCGAGCATGGGCTCGGCTCTACCGCGCGAAGCAGTCGAGCAAGCTCGACTCTACCGGGCCAGTCCTACCGCCGGGCCAGCCACTCGATCACACCGTCGGCCGCACGCAGGCCGCTGGCATAGCAGGCGGTCAACAGGTAGCCGCCGGTCGGGGCTTCCCAGTCCAGCATCTCGCCAGCGCAGAACACGCCGGGCAGGGCACGCAGCATCAGGCCTTCATCCAGCGCCTCCAGGCGCACGCCACCGGCGGTGCTGATCACCTCGGCCATCGGCCGTGGCCGCTGCAGGCGCAGTGGCAACCGCTTGAGCGTGGCGGCGACGGCAGGCAGGTCGTTGCCCGCTTCCTTGCCGAGGATCTCAAACACCAGCGCGGCCTTCACCGCATCCAGGCCCGCCTGGCGGCGCAGGTGTTCGCCGAAGCTGCGGCCCTTGCGCGCGCGCGACAGGTCGGCCAGCAACCGCGCCTCGTCACGGCCGGGTACCAGATCCAGCCACAGCATGGCGTGGCCGTCGCGGTTGATGGTTTCGCGCAGGTCGGCGGCCAGGGCATAGACCAGGCTGCCTTCAATGCCGTAGTCGCTGGCCACGCATTCGCCCTGCAGCGACTGCGGCTGGCCGGCCAGGTCGATCCAGTGCGCGACCACCGGTTTCAGTGGGGCGCCGGCATTGCGCTGGGCGAAGAACGGGGTCCAGTCCACGTCGAAGCCGCAGTTGGCCGACTGCAGCGGCGCGACAGCCACGCCACGCGCCTGCAGGGGCACGACCCACGCGCCGTCACTGCCCAGCTGCGGCCAGCTGCCGCCGCCCATCGCCAGCACGGTGGCATCGGCGTGGACAAGGATCTCCTGCGCTTCGGTGGCAAAGCGCAGTGCACCGTCATCGCTCCAGCCGATCCAGCGGTGGTTGGCATGCAGGCGCACACCCTGTTCCTTCAAGCGGCGCACCCAGCCGCGCAGCAATGGTGCGGCCTTGCGGTCGACCGGGAATACGCGGCCGGAACTGCCCACATAGGTCTCTACGCCGAAACCGGCGGCCCAGTCGCGCAGTGCCTGGGCGTCGAAGCCGTCCAGCCACTGGCCCACGGCCGCGGCCTGCTCGCGGTAACGGCTGTCGAACAGCGGGCGCGGTTCGGAATGGGTGAGGTTGAGCCCGCCCTTGCCGGCGATCAGGAACTTGCGGCCGGGAGAGCCCTTGGCCTCGTACAGATCCACGTCCAGCCCGGCCGCGCGCAGGCGCTCGGCCGCGAACAGTCCGGCCGGGCCGCCGCCAACAACGGCAACCCGGCGCGGCGGGGTGGCATTACGGTTTGACATCGAGCAGCTCGACGTCGAACACCAGTGACGAGCCAGCCGGGATCGGGCCGACGCGGCGGTCGCCATAGCCGTAGTCAGGCGGGATCATCAGCGTACGCTTGCCGCCGACCTTCATCCCGGCCACGCCTTCATCCCAGCCGCGGATGACCTGGCCGGCGCCCAGCGCGAAGGTGAACGGCTCGCCACGGCTGACCGAGCTGTCGAAGGTCTTGCCGTGCTTGTTCCCGGTGCGGTTGTCGTATATCCAGCCGGTGTAGTGCACGGTGACCTTGTTGCCGGCGACGGCTTCGGCGCCGGTGCCGGCAACGGTATCGATGCGCTCGAAGGTGGTCAGGGTGCCGCCCGGCGGAGGGCCGGCCGGTTCGCTCGAACAACCAGCGGCGGTGAGGGACAGCAGCAGGGGAAGCAGCAGGCGGCGCATCGGGCGTCTCCGGGAGGGCGCAGGGCGAGGGCGGCAAGGGTAGCGCATCGGCGCCGGGTATCATGGGCGCATGGCAAAACTCCTGCTCAATCTGCGCAATGTCGGTGACGATGAATATGCCGATGTCTGCACCCTGCTGGACCAGCACGGCATCGCCTGGTACCGCACTGAACCCAGCCCCTGGGGCATTTCCAACGGCGGCCTGTGGCTGCGCGAGGATGCCGATCATCCCCGCGCCAAGGCGCTGATGGCCGACTACCAGGCCGAACGCGGCCCGCGCATCCGCGCCGAGCGCGAGCAGGCGCTGCGCGATGGCACTGCCGAGACCTTCGGCAGCCTGCTGCGGCGACGCCCGCTGTATGTAGTGCTGGTGCTGCTGGCGATGGCGGCCGCGGCGGCGCTGGTGCTGCTGCCGTTCATGCTGCTGCGCGGGTAAGGGGTCGGATCCCTCTGCTGGGCAGAGGGCTCTGACCCCTGAATTCGTGAACGCGGAATCTGACCCCGGCGCGCTCTGGCGCTAAAATGGCAGGATGATCGCCAATACCGCCGCCTACCATTTCGCCGTCATCGACGCTCCCCAGACCCTCTGCGACCAGCTGCTGGCGCGTGCCGAGGCGGCGGCGCTGCGCGGTACGATCCTGGTGGCGGGCGAGGGCCTGAACCTGTTCCTGGCCGGCGCGCCGGACGCGATCGAAGGGTTCTATTCGACGCTGCGCGAAGACGCGCGCTTCGCTGACCTGCGGGTCAAGACCAGCCTCAGCGAACACCAGCCGTTCGCGCGGCTGAAGGCCAAGGTGAAGGACGAGATCATCAGCTTCCGCCGCGATGACGGCCAGCCGCTGGACTATCCGCGTGCGCCGGCGGTCGATCCGGCCACCGTGCAGCGCTGGCTGCGGCAGGGCCATGACGACGCCGGCAAGCCGGTGGTGATGCTCGATACGCGCAACCTGCAGGAGATCGAGTACGGCACCTTCAAGGATGCGCTGGTGCTCCCGATCCACAAGTTCACCGACCTGCCCGAGGCGCTGGCGCCGCATCGCGAGGCGCTGAAGGGCAGCACCGTGGTCAGCTTCTGCACCGGCGGCATCCGCTGCGAGAAGGCCGCGCTGTGGATGGTCAACGACGGCATGGACAACGTGCTGCAGCTCGACGGAGGCATCCTGGGCTACTTCGAGGAAGTGGGCGGCGAAGGCTACGAGGGCCGCTGCTTCGTGTTCGACGAGCGCGTGGCACTGGATGCCGAGCTGAAGCCGATGGTCGACCGGCCGCTGGCCGAGCCGCGCCCCAGCGCGTTCTGACGCTTCTGCGGTAGAGCTGGCTGCTGGCCGGCTGCCACGGCGCCCTGCCTGCCGGCCAGCGGCCGGCACTACCGGATCAAGCGCTGCGGGCGCTGAGCCCGTCCCACGGGAATCAGCATCCCGCCACCGTCACTGGCCGTTGCGCCCGGCCGACCCCATCACAAGGGGAAACCTGTGACGGAATACCGCCTGATGATCCCGTTGTCGATCCTTGACCTGGCCCCGGTCTGCGAGGGCAGTGACACCACTGCCGCCTTTGCCAACATGCTGGAACTGGCCCAGCACGCCGACGCGCTGGGCTATCGCCGCTACTGGCTGGCCGAACACCACAACATGCCCGGCATCGCCAGTGCGGCCACCGCCGTGCTGATCGGCCACGTCGCCGGGGGTACCCGGCGCATCCGTGTTGGTGCCGGCGGCATCATGCTGCCCAACCATGCACCGCTGCAGGTGGCCGAGCAGTTCGGCACGCTGGCCTCGCTGTATCCGGACCGCATCGACCTCGGCCTGGGCCGCGCGCCGGGCACCGACCAGCCGACGGCGCGGGCCCTGCGTCGCTACTTCGACAGCGCCGACCAGTTCCCGCAGGACGTGCGCGAACTGCTGCACTACTTCGAACCGGTGCAGCCGAACCAGGCCGTGCAGGCTGTTCCCGGTGGCGGCCTGCGCGTACCGACGTGGATTCTCGGTTCCAGTCTGTTCGGCGCGCGCATGGCCGCGTCGATGGGCCTGCCGTACGCGTTCGCCTCGCACTTTGCGCCGGATGCAATGGACGAAGCACTGGCGGTGTACCGCCGCGAGTTCCGCCCCTCGGCCACGTTGAAGCAACCGCATGCGATGCTGGCCCTGAACGTGGTGGCCAGTGACAGCGAGGCGGAGTCGCGCCGCCTGTTCACCAGCCAGCAGCAGAGTTTCGTCAACCTGCGCCGTGGCCGTCCGGGCAGGATTCCGGCACCGGTCGACGACATTGAAACCTTCTGGGAGCCGCACGAGAAGCTGGGTGTGGAACGGGCGCTGGCCTGCACCGTACTCGGCGATCCTCAGCAGGTCGCTGAGGGCATCGCCGCCTTCGTTGAACGCCACAAGCCCGACGAGCTGATGCTGACTGCCAACCTGTTTGACCACCGCGCGCGCCTGCGTTCGTTTGAACTGGCCATGCACGCCTGGCACGCCCGCCACGCGGGCTGAACAATTGCGTCACGGTCCATTGCGCTCAAAGCGCGTCTGATGGGGGCCCCACACCGATGGAGCCCCCCATGGCCGACACCCGTGCCGAACACATCGCCCAGCTGGCCGAGCTGATCCAGGACGTGGAGGTGGCGATGTTCACCACCACCGGTGTCGATGGCCGCCTCTACAGCCGGCCGCTGGCCACCCAGCAGGTCGCCTTCGACGGTGACCTGTGGTTCGTGATCACCGCCGACAGCCCGAAGGTGGCCGAGATCGCGCTCGATCCGCAGGTGAATGTGGCGTATGCCTCGCCCTCGAAAAACACCTATGTGTCGGTGGCAGGACGAGCGCGCGTGGTCGATGACCGCGCGAAGATCGAAGAGCTGTGGTCGCCGGCGATGAAGCTGTTCTTCCCTGGTGGGAAGGATGACCCCAACCTGCGCCTGATCCATGTATGTGCCGATAGCGCCGAATACTGGGATGGCCCGGGCACGCTGCTGGGCAAGGCGCTGACGTTCGTGTTGTCGGCGGTGCAGGACGAACCAGCGGCGTTGGCCGACAACGGGTTCATTGATCTGCGTGGATGACGGACGTCCGATGTTGGTTGTGCCGGCCGCTGGCCGGCAATCCCGGAAACGTGGCGGCCGGCCAGCGGCCGGCTCTACCGGGTGCCGGTTCAGAACCAGCGCTGCACCAGATCCACCGTGTAGCCCACCAGCTGCCCCGAACTGAAGCCGAAGAAGGTGATCGCCGCCAGCGCGGCGATCCAGTTGAACAGCATCAGCGCGCCATCACGTTCCAGCAGCGCCAGCGAGAACAACAGCAGCTGGAAGCCGAACAGGAAGTTGGTGAACGGAATCGGCAGCGACAGCAGGATGCCCAGCAGCACCAGCAGCAGGCCGGTAAACGCGTGCGCCGGCAGCGGGGTCAGCAGCTGCGGCAGGCGCGGTTTCAGCATCCTGTCCAGGCGCCGCAGCGGCCGGTCGATGCGGTCGAGGAAGCGGTGCATGGTGCCGCGCTTCGGCCCGCGACGTGCGATGAAACCCGGCAGCCAGGGACGGCGCAGGCAGCACAGCATCTGCAGGCCGATCAGGATCACCAGCGGCCCGCTGACCGCACCGCCCATGCCCGGGATCGGGATGAACGAGGGCAGGATGGCGACGAACAGGAACACGCCGAAGGCGCTCTGCTGCAGGTTGCAGAGAATCTGGCCGAGCGGCATGTGCTCGGTGGGCTCGCCGGAGGCGAACATCTCCAGCAGGGTGCGGATGCCCTCGTTGCGGTAGGCCGGGCGATCAGCGCCCGGACCCTGGCCGGCCTCAGGCGGTGAGCTCATCAGCCTGCTCGTCGGACAGCGTGCGCAGCAGCAGCTTGTCCACGCGCGCACCGTCCAGGTCGACGATCTCGAAGCGCCAGCCGGCCCAGTCGAAATACTCGCCCGCATGCGGGATGCGGCCGAAATAGTGGATGCACATGCCGGCCAGCGTGTAGTAGTCGCCGTCCTCGGCATCGGGCAGGTCGTTGCTGCCGATCAGCTCGCGCAGGTCTTCGATCGGCAGTGAGCCATCCACCAGCAGCGAGCCGTCCTCGCGGGTCACCACCAGCGCGTCCTCATCGGCGTTCTCAACGGCCTGCAGGCGGCCGACCACCGCGCCCATCAGGTCGCTGATGGTCACCAGGCCCTGGATCTCGCCGTACTCGTCCACCACCAGCGCCATCGACTGCTGTTCCTCGCGGAAGATCTCCAGCAGCTTCATCGCATGGGTCGATTCGGAGACATACAACGCTTCGCGCAGGGTCTGGAACAGCGCGTTGTCACCGCGTGCCATGCGGGTGGCCAACGATTTCAGCTCCAGCACACCGACCACGTCCTGGTCGTTGTCGCGATACACCGGATAGCGCGAGAACTCATGCTCGGCCATGATTTCCAGGTTCCGCTCCAGCCCGGCCTGGGTATCGAGCCAGGCGATGCGGTTGCGCGGGGTCATCAGGCTGTCGGCGGTGCGGTCGCCCAGGCGCATGACGCGGTTCATCATGTCGCGCTCATGGGCGTCGATCACGCCGGCCTCGTGGCTCTCGGCCACCAGCATGCGGATCTCCTCTTCGGTCACCTGGGCGGCCTCGTCCTTGCCCAGGCCGAGAATCTTCAGTACCAGCTGGGTGGTCTTGGACAGCAGCCAGACAAACGGCAGGGCCAGCTTGGCCAGCCAGCTCATCGGCATGGCCACCAGTCCGGCGATCGCCTCCGAGCGGGTCAGCGCCAGGCGCTTGGGCACCAGTTCGCCAAAGATGAGCGTGATGAAGGTGATCAGGCTGACCGCCAGTACCGTGCCGATCTTGCCGGCATAGGCGAAACCGGGCATCAGGCCCTGGATCCAGCCGGCAAAGGCGTCGCCCAGCGCTTCACCGCCGAGATAGCCGGTCAGCACGCCGATCACGGTGATGCCGATCTGCACGGTGGACAGGAAGCTCTCCGGCTTCTCCGACAGCTCCAGTGCCTTGGCAGCGCGCTTGGAGGTGGCGGCCATCTGCTTCAGGCGGCTCTTGCGTGAGGTCATGACCGACATCTCGGACATGGCGAAGAAGCCGTTCAGCAGAACCAGCGCGAAGACAATCAGGATCATTTCAAACACGGGCGTCGTCCCCGGTTGGTGGCAGGGAGGGCGGGTGCTGGCGATGGCGGCAGGCGCTCAGGAACAGGGTCCGGCGCGGCGCAGGGGGGTAAGGGTCGTCGTCCATAAGGTGCGCCCGAAGGCGCGCTGGCATCTTAGCAAAGGGGCATGGCCGGGTGGCAACCGCCTGTTCAGGTTGAGGCGGGCAGGGGCCCGGATTGGGGCAGGGATACCCGAGATGGTCATCTAGCCGTCATAATTCGCCTTGGTGCCGTCCTTCCCGCGACGGCTGACAGGTTTCTCAATGTTCTCTCTGCAGACCATTTTCGGTTCCGGCAAACAGTTCTACACCCTGCTCGATGAGGCTGCCGTCGCGGCCAATGACGCCGCCAAGGCGCTGCATTCCATGCTGCGCGAGGCCGACCGCCAGCCTGCGCTGGACGCTTTCAAGCTGGCCCGCCTGCGCGAACGCGCGGCCTCGGACAAGATCAGCCAGGCGCTGGTGGACAGCTTCATGACCCCGATCGAGCGCGAAGACATCGAAGCGCTGGGTTCGGCGCTGTACAAGATTCCCAAGCAGATCGAGAAGTTCGCCGATCGCTATTCGCTGGCCACGACCCATCTGGAGCACATCGACTTCGCGCCGCGCGCGGCGATGCTGGAGCAGGCGGCCGGCGTGGTGGTGGAAATGGTGGCCGACCTGCGCCACATGAACCTGGACCGGATGACCGCGCTAAACGAGAAGCTGCGTTCGCTGGAAAACGAGGCCGACCGCCTGATGCTCGAGCTGTACCGCGACATCTATTCCGGCCGCCTGGACAACCTGCAGATGTTCCTGTTGAAGGAATTCTTCGAGATCCTGGAAAAGGCCATCGACCGTTGCCGCGAGGCCGGCGTGGTGGCGTACCAGATCGTGTTGAAGAACAGCTGACGGACGCCGCCGCATGTTGACCCTTGTCCTGGTGGTGATCCTGGCCGCGCTCGTCTTCGAGTTCATCAACGGCTTCCACGACACCGCCAACTCCATTGCCACGGTGGTCGCGACCAAGGTGCTCTCGCCCGGCTGGGCGGTGATGCTGGCCGCCTTCATGAACCTGATCGGTGCGCTGACCGGTACGGCCGTCGCCCTGACCATCGCCTCCGGCCTGCTCAACACCAACGTGGTCGATGTCACCCCGCAGGTGATCCTGTGCGCGCTGCTGGGCGGCATCATCTGGAACCTGATCACCTGGTGGAAGGGCCTGCCGTCGTCCTCCTCGCACGCGCTGATCGGTGGCCTCTGCGGCGCCGGCCTGGCCGCCGCCCACAACAACTGGGACGCGCTGATCTGGTCCGAGCGCCTGGGCAACTGGGCGCAGAACAAGGGCCTGCTGTGGAAGGTGTTCGTGCCGATGATCACCTCGCCTATTGCCGGCTTCCTGCTGGGCATCGTGGTGATGGTGCTGCTGTGGGCGCTGATCGCCGGCCTGGCCAAGGTTGGCGGCGCCATCGGCCGTCTGGCCCGTCCGCGCATCGTCAACGCCTTCTTCGGCAAGGCGCAGATCGCCTCGGCGGCCTACATGGGCTTCGCCCACGGCCACAACGACGCGCAGAAGACCATGGGCATCATCGCCATGACCCTGATCGGCGCTGAAGCCACCGGCGCGCTGGACAACCTGCCGTCGTGGCTGGCCTTCATGCACCCGGATGCGCATGCCGGTGATGGCATCGCGATGTGGATCGTGCTGACCTGTGCGGTGGTGATGGCTGCCGGTACCGCCTCGGGTGGCTGGAAGATCATCAAAACCCTGGGCCACAAGATGGTCAAGCTGCATCCGATCCACGGCTTCGCCGCAGAGACCAGCTCGGCCACCATCCTGACCCTGGCCGCCCACTTCGGCATGCCGGTGTCGACCACGCACAGCATCTCCACTGCGATCATGGGCGTTGGCTTTGCCAAGAACCCGCGCTCGCTGAAGTTCGGCGTGATCGAGCGCATCATCTGGGCCTGGATCCTGACCATTCCCGCTGCCGGCGGCTGTGCGTACCTGATCCTGAAGCTGTTCGAGCTGTTCGGCTGGACCTGATGCCCGCAGCCTGGGGGGTAGAGCCCTTTCCCTGCGGGAAAAGGATCTGACCCCGGAAAAGAAAAAGCCCGCCGGATTCCGGCGGGCTTTTTTCATGGGAAAAACATTATTTCTGCACCCATCGTGTCGACCAAGGTCGACACCTACCAAAGCAGAACGCCGTTCGGACAGGCCGCCGGAATCTGTCGAAGGCGGGGTGGGTCCGGTTGCGGGGGTGTCCGCGGCATGGATGCCGCGGCCAAGCCCCCATGGACGGGTTTACGGCGTCCCCCGCAACCGGACCCGCCTCGCCAACCCTCGGAAATCCGGCTTTTGACGTTGGACGTTGCCGTTGCCGTTGCTGGTGCCGTTGCCGCCAGCGGGTGCCGGGCCGCAGGCCCGGCCGGAACTCCCTCAGTTGCGCTGGAACAGCGCCTGCACATCCCTGCGGAACGCTGCCTGGCTGTCCGCCCGGCTGTAGAACATGTGGCCGCCCGGGTAGCTGCGCACCTGCACCCGGTCCGGGTTGCTGCCCATCGCCGGCATCTGGTCCACGGTCAGGATCGAACCCATGAACGGGCAGGACAGGTCATTCCAGCCGTGCACGATCAGCACCTGCAGATGCGGATCGATCGCCACCGCCTGGCGCAGCTGGGTCACCGCGCCCTGACGCAGTTCGCCATTGCGGTCCCACAGCCGGTTCACCTCGTAATTCAGCGCCTGGTAGCGCGCATCCACCTTCCAGCCGACCACGCGCGTCACGAAGTCGACCATCGCGGTGGTGGTCGGCGCGATGATGCTGTCCAGCAGCGGATCGTTGGCGCGCTGCTCCGGATCGTTCGGGAACGGATCGAACGCGGTCACGTTGGAGTCGTAACGGCTGCCCAGCGTGCCCTTGTCGCGGAACACTTCGCGCAGGTAGGCCTGGGTCTCCAGGCGGCCGCCGGCACGGCGTACGAACTGCGGGTCCAGCCCGGTCAGTTCGGTCACCCGGCGCAGCATCGCCTCGGTGGCCTGCGGGTCGCTGCGGCCCTTCATCAGTGCGGTGGCGTAGTCGCCGCGGGTGTATTCGACCACCTCGCGCATCGCCGCATCGGTCAGCTTGCCCTGGCGCTCCAGATGCGCTGCGGCGATCGATGGCAGCGTCTGCATCCACGCCATCGGCGAGACGTCGGCGTTGTCTTCCAGCGTCGGGCTCAGGTACGGCGACACCAGCACCAGGCCGTTCATCGCCACGCCCAGCCGGGTCTGCAGGAAGTGGGTGATGCGCGGGCCGCGATAGCCACCATAGCTCTCGCCGGTCAGGTACTTGCGCGAGGCCATGCGCTGGTTGCGCAGCAGCCAGTCGTAGATCGAGCGCGACAGGTATTCGATGTCGGCGCCGGGGTTGTACAGCTGCTTCTTGGCTTCATCGTCGCCGATGCGAGCGCGGCTGAAGCCGGTGCCGACCGGGTCGATGAACACCAGGTCGGTGAAGTCCAGCCAGGTGCCCGGGTTGTCGTGCAGGGTGGCCGGCGCCGAGGCACTGTCGCCCTCCGATCCGAAGGTCACCACCTTCGGCCCGATCGCGCCCATGTTGAGGTAGACCGACGACGCGCCGGGGCCACCGTTGAGTGCGAACGTTACTGGCCGGTCCTTGCCCGGCATCGTGTAGGCGGTGAACACCACATCGGCAATCACCTTGCCCGACGCATCGCGCACCGGCAGGGTGCCGACCGTGGCGGTGTAGTCGAGCGTGCGCCCGTTCAGGCGCATGCTCTGGCGGGCCGAGGCGTCGGCCGGCAAGGCGGGTGCTTCGCTGGCGTCGCCTTTCGAATCAGGCTGAGCGGCGGGCGCGGCCAGCACGCTGGCAGGGGCGATGAGCAGGCCGACGCAGAGCGCGGCAGTATGCAGCAGGGACTTCATGGCACCGGATCGGCAGCGGAAGGGGATTCCGATGCTAGGCCGCCCGGGCCCCGCAACGAATGTGTCCAAAGGCATGCCCGCCCGCGCTGGCCGGTTGTGGCCAGATTGGGTCAAGCGGGCAGGGCGTTGGCCGCGTCGTCGTGCGCCAGCAGGCCGTACACGGCCGAGTCCGAGAGCTCGCCCTGGATGCGCCAGCGCTGGCGCAGGATGCCTTCGCAGTGGAAGCCCAGGCGTTCGAGCACATGTGCGGAAGGCGCATTGCGCGGATCGATCTCGGCTTCGATGCGGTGCAGGTGCAGGGTGCCGAACAGGTAGGCCAGCACCTGCTGCAGGGCTTCGTGCATGTAGCCCTGGCCCTGGCGGTCGGGCGCCAGCAGGTAGCCGATCTCGGCGCGTGCGGCGTCGCGATCGACGGCGAACACCACGCAGATGCCCAGCAGCGGGCCGTCCAGGGTTTCCCGTACAGCCAGCTTGAGCTGGGTGCCGATGGCATGGGCGGCCAGGTCGTCGTCGATCTGTTCGCGGGCTTCGGCCGGTCGGGTCCAGGCCGGATGGTTCCACCAGCGCATCACGTCCGGATCGGACTGCAGCGCGAACAGTGCGGCAGCGTCGTCACGGCGGATCGGGCTGAGGACCAGCCGCGCACTGTGCAGGGGCAGGCCGGGGAACAACTGCGAGTGGCTGGCCAATAGGGTGGTCCACACGGATGGACGCGCATTATGGCGCCGCCGGGTTTGCCGATGGCGGCGGATGGGACCCGGCGCCCAATCCGGTAGTGCCGGCCAGCGGCCGGCACTGCCGTGGATCCAGGGTCAGACTTCCAGCGAGGCCAGGTCGCCCTTGGCTTCCAGCCAGCCCTTGCGGTCCGAAGCGCGCTTCTTGGCCAGCAGCATGTCCATCAGCGAGCGGGTCTGCTCGCCATCGTCCACGGTCAGCTGCACCAGGCGGCGCGTATCCGGGTGAATGGTCGACTCGCGCAGCTGCGGCGGGTTCATCTCGCCCAGGCCCTTGAAGCGGGTCACGTTGATCGCGCCCTTGATCTTCTCGCGTTCGATCTTGTCCAGCATCGAGCGCTTTTCTTCCTCATCCAGGGCGTAGAACACCTGCTTGCCCACATCGATGCGGAACAGCGGCGGCATCGCCACGAACACATGGCCGGCATCGACCAGCGCCGGGAAGTGCTTCAGGAACAGCGCAGTCAGCAGGGTGGCGATATGCAGGCCGTCGGAGTCCGCGTCGGCCAGGATGATGACTTTGCCGTAACGCAGGCCGCTGATGTCATCCTTGCCCGGGTCGCAGCCGATGGCGATGGCCAGGTTGTGCACTTCTTCCGAGGCCAGCACGCTGTTGGAAGATACCTCCCAGGTGTTCAGGATCTTGCCGCGCAACGGCATGATGGCCTGGAAGTCCTTGTCGCGGGCCTGCTTGGCGCTGCCGCCTGCCGAGTCACCTTCCACCAGGAACAGCTCGGTGCGCGACAGGTCCTGGCTGATGCAGTCGGCCAGCTTGCCGGGCAGGGCCGGGCCCTGGGTGACCTTCTTGCGGACGACCAGCTTCTCGGTCTTCAAGCGCGCGCTGGCGCGCTCGATGGCGATCTGCGCGATCTTCTCGCCCAGCTCCACGTTCTGGTTCAGCAGCAGGCTGAAGGCATCATGCGCGGCGCCTTCGACGAAACCGGCGGCTTGGCGCGAGGACAGGCGTTCCTTGGTCTGGCCGCTGAACTGCGGGTCGGTCATCTTCAGCGACAGCACGAACGACACGCGGTCCCACACGTCTTCCGGGGCCAGCTTGACGCCGCGCGGCAGCAGGTTGCGGAAGTCGCAGAACTCGCGCAGCGCTTCGGTCAGGCCGGTGCGCAGGCCGTTGACGTGGGTGCCGTGCTGGGCGGTGGGAATCAGGTTGACGTAGCTTTCCTGCACCAGTTCACCTTCCGGCAGCCAGGCCACGGCCCAGTCCACCACCTCGGTGTCCTTCTTCAGATTGCCCACGAACAGGTCGGCCGGCAGCGATTCGCGCTCGCCCAGCTCCAGCTTCAGGTAATCGCGCAGGCCGTCTTCGTAGTACCAGGTATCGACTTCACCGGTGGCCTCGTCGGTCAGCTTGACGGTCAGGCCCGGGCACAGCACGGCCTTGGCGCGCAGCAGGTGCTTGAGCGCACGCACCGCAAATTTGGGCGTGTCGAAATACTTCGGGTCGGGCCAGAAGCGCACGCGGGTACCGGTATTCTTCTTGCCGACGCTGCCGACCACTTCCAGCGGGGTGGCGCGATCGCCGTTGCGGAAGGTGATGCGGTGTTCGGCACCTTCGCGCTTGATGTGAACTTCCACCAGAGTGGACAGCGCATTGACCACGCTGACGCCGACGCCGTGCAGGCCGCCGGAGAAGGTGTAGTTGTTGTTGCTGAACTTGCCGCCCGCATGCAGGCGGGTGAGGATCAGCTCGACGCCCGGAATCTTCTCCTCCGGATGGATGTCCACCGGCATGCCGCGGCCGTCATCGCTGACCTCCACGCTGCCGTCCTTGTACAGGGTGATCTCGATCGAACGGGCGTGGCCGGCGAGGGCCTCGTCCACCGAGTTGTCGATCACTTCCTGCGCCAGGTGGTTCGGGCGCGCGGTGTCGGTATACATGCCGGGACGGCGCTTGACCGGGTCAAGGCCGGACAGGACTTCAATATCGGCGGCGTTATAGCGGGCGTTCATCTATCTTCTAAAGCGCGGAGCGACGCGCAAGTGTGCGGTCTGTGCGGCGAATTTGCACGCCTGCGGTTCAGCCTCGGCGGCGGGGAGGGGGTAAAATGGCAGCTGCTGGAATCTGAACGCCGGCGACCCCCATCGGGTCGAAACGTCCAAGCCATACCGCGAGGAGGACCTCATGAAGAAGTTGCTGACCATTGCGATCCTGGCCGCTGCCGCCGTTGCAGTGCCGCTGGTTCTGGCGCAGAACGCCGGCCAGCCGGCGCCGCAGCAGGGTGCCCAGGCCGACAAGGCGCAGGCCGAGGCGGACGCCAAGGCCAAGCGCCGTGCCCAGGCCAATGCCGAAATGAAGGCGCAGGGCCAGCCGGCCCCGCAGCAGGAAGAGGAAGAAGAGGCAAGGAAGAAGAAGTAACGCTTCCGCCCTCTGAAGCCCTTGCCACAAGGGATTCGCCCCCCGACGCCCCGCCCAGCGGGGCGTTTCTTTTGGCCGATGACCGCAACTGCCCCTTGGGTTGGCGGCCATCAATCTGTAAACTACGGCTTTCCGGGAGTAAGTGCGTGTCCACCCTTTGCGAATGGGCTGGCACGGCCAAGCGTGGCCGCCAGCAATGCGGGTCGCAGGTGACGGTCGATGTGACCGGCACGGCCACCCCGACCTCGCACGGTGGTCCCCGTCCGGCGCCCGCCGCGGCACGGCCCCGCATCTCCCTCGCTGCCCCAGCGAACCGGAAAACCCCCTTCAAGCCCCATGCCCGCCCACCGGGCGCGCGTGGTGCTGCCGTTTTCCATTTCCAGACAGGATGCTTGCAGCCATGACTCCCTTGATTTTCGTAACCGGCGGCGTGGTGTCCTCGCTCGGCAAAGGCATTGCCGCCGCGTCACTGGCCGCTATTCTCGAAGCCCGTGGCCTGAAGGTCACGATGATGAAGCTCGACCCTTACATCAACGTCGACCCGGGCACCATGAGCCCGTTCCAGCACGGTGAGGTCTACGTCACCGACGACGGCGCCGAGACCGACCTCGACCTGGGCCACTACGAGCGCTTCGTGCGCACCCGCCTGAGCCGCAAGAACTCGGTCACCACCGGTCGCATCTACGAGAACGTGATCCGCAAGGAGCGCCGCGGCGACTACCTGGGCGCGACCGTGCAGGTCATTCCGCACATCACCGACGAAATCCGCCGCTGCATCGACGAAGCCACCGAGGGATACGACGTGGCGCTGGTCGAGATCGGCGGAACGGTGGGTGACATCGAGTCGCTGCCGTTCCTGGAGGCGATCCGCCAGGTACGCACCGAGCGCGGCCCGGAAAAGGCGCTGTTCATGCACCTTACCCTGGTGCCGTACATCGGCGCGGCCGGTGAGCTGAAGACCAAGCCGACCCAGCATTCGGTGAAGGAACTGCGCTCGATCGGCATCCAGCCCGACGTGCTGCTGTGCCGCTCGGAGCAGGCCGTGCCGGATTCGGAGCGCCGCAAGATCGCCCAGTTCACCAACGTCTCCGAGCGCGCGGTGATCAGCGTGCCGGACGTGGACGTCCTGTACCGCATCCCGTCGGGCCTGCACGCGCAGGGCCTGGACGAGATCGTGGTCAATCAGCTGAAGCTGGCCGACAAGGCCGGCCCGGTCGACCTGTCGATGTGGGAGGACGCGGTGGACGCGACCCTGCATCCGCTGGACGAAGTGACCATTGCCGTGGTCGGCAAGTACGTCGACCACCAGGACGCCTACAAGTCGGTGGGCGAGGCGCTCAAGCACGGCGGCCTGCGCCAGCGCACCAAGGTCAACCTCAAGTGGCTGGAAGCACAGGACCTGGAAGGCACCGACATGGCCGCGCTGGCCGATGTCGACGGCATCCTGGTGCCGGGCGGCTTCGGCGACCGTGGTTTCGAAGGCAAGGTGCTGACCTCGAAGTTCGCCCGCGAGCAGCAGGTGCCGTACTTCGGCATCTGCTACGGCATGCAGGCCGCAGTGGTCGATTACGCACGCAACGTGGTCGGCCTGGAAGGCGCCAACAGCACCGAGAACGATCGCCAGTCGCCGAACCCGGTGATCGGCCTGATCACCGAGTGGCGCACCGCCAGCGGTGATGTTGAAAAGCGCGATGACAAGAGCGATCTCGGCGGCACCATGCGCCTGGGCCTGCAGGAACAGCGCCTGAAGCCGGGCACGCTGGCCCGCGAGCTGTACGGCAAGGACGTGGTTGCCGAGCGTCACCGCCACCGCTACGAGTTCAACAACCGCTACCGCACCCAGCTGGAAGACGCTGGCCTGGTGATCGCCGGCAAGTCGATGGACGACACCCTGGTGGAAGTGGTGGAACTGCCGCGTGATGCGCACCCGTGGTTCCTGGCCTGCCAGGCGCATCCGGAATTCCTGTCCACGCCGCGTGACGGCCACCCGCTGTTCATCGGTTTCATCCGTGCCGCGCGTGAGCGCAAGGCGGGCGGCAAGCTGCTTTCCGAAGTGCGCGCCTGATGTCGGTGAGGGCTTTGCGTGAGTCGTGACCCCTGGCAGGCGCTGGAAAACCAGCGTCGACGCCGGCACTGGAGCCAGTGGCCCTGGGGTGTGATTGCGCTGGGCCTGGCGGTGCTGTTCACCGTGGGCATGTTCGGTCTGGTGCTGATCAGCGCCGCGTCCGTGCGGCCCCCGGGTGATGGGGGCAGCGCTTTCAACCTGCGGGCCTGCTTCATTGCGCTGCTGGCCGGGGAGTTGGTGACGGCGGTGGGGTGTATCGCTGCCGCCGGACTGGCCTGGCGCCTGAACCGTGGCAAGGTGGCTGCCGGTCTGGCGATCATCCTGCTTTCGCTGTGGCTCGGCGCCCTGTTCTACGGGGTGCTCTGATGAATGCGACTCTGGCAACGCGTGATCGGCCCTGGGGCCTGATCGCGCTGGCGCTGGCTGCTGTTTCCTGGGCCGGGCTGACGGCAGCCGTGCTGGCCTTCGCCGCCAGTTTCGGCTCGCCCGGTGATGGCAACCATGGCATGCAGGCCATCCAGTATTGGATTCTGGCTGCCCTGGCCATGCTGGTGCTGTCCTTCCTTGGCAGCCTGGTGGCGATGGTGATGGCCTGGCGTCGCCGCCGCGGCGGCGTGTGGGCCGCCATCGCCGGTGGCCTGCTGGTGCTGATGCTGTCGTTGATCCTGATGGTGATCGGGGCCAGTCTGGCCTGACGGCGCGCGCGCCATTTGGCAAGTGGCGGGCAGCCGGGGATAATCACGCGGCATTCGTTTTGTCGCCCCCTCTCCATACAGGTAACCGGCCCGACCATGAGTACGATCCGCAGCATCCACGCCCGTGAAATCCTCGACAGCCGTGGCAACCCTACGCTGGAAGCCGAAGTCATCCTGGAGGACGGTTCGTTCGGTCGCGCCGCGGTTCCCTCCGGCGCCTCGACCGGCACCAAGGAAGCGGTCGAGCTGCGTGACGGCGACAAGACCCGTTACCTGGGCAAGGGCGTGCGCAAGGCCGTCGACAACGTCAACACCACCATCGCCGCCGCGCTGAAGGGCTTCGAGGCCACCGACCAGGCCGGCCTCGACCGTCGCCTGATCGACCTGGACGGCACCGAGAACAAGGGCCGCCTGGGCGCCAACGCGCTGCTGGGTGTTTCGATGGCCGCTGCGCACGCCGCCGCTGCTTCGAACAAACAGGCGCTGTGGCAGTACTTGGCCGCCAAGACCAGCGTGACCCCGTCGCTGCCGGTGCCGATGATGAACATCATCAACGGTGGCGCGCACGCCGACAACAACGTCGACTTCCAGGAGTTCATGGTGCTGCCGGTCGGCTTCACCTCGTTCTCCGAAGCGCTGCGTGCCGGCACCGAGATCTTCCATTCGCTGAAGTCGGTGCTGAAGGGCCACGGCCTGAGCACCGCCGTGGGCGACGAAGGCGGCTTCGCACCGGACTTCCGCAGCAACGTTGAAGCGCTGGACACCATCCTCGAAGCGATCGGCAAGGCTGGCTACACCGCCGGTGAAGACGTGCTGCTGGGCCTGGACGTGGCCTCCAGCGAGTTCTTCGAGAACGGCAAGTACAACCTGGTCGGCGAGAACAAGCGCCTGACCTCCGAGCAGTTCGTCGACTTCCTGGCCGACTGGGCCGCGCAGTACCCGATCATCACGATCGAAGACGGCCTGGCCGAGAACGACTGGGCCGGCTGGAAGCTGCTGACCGACCGCATCGGCAAGAAGGTGCAGCTGGTGGGCGACGATCTGTTCGTCACCAACCCGAAGATCTTCCAGGAAGGCATCGACTCGGGCACCGCCAACGCGATCCTGATCAAGGTCAACCAGATCGGTACCCTCAGCGAAACCCTCGAAGCGATCGCCATGGCCGACCGTGCCGGCTATGCCGCCGTGGTCTCGCACCGTTCGGGCGAAACCGAAGACACCACCATCGCCGACATCGCGGTGGCCACCACCGCCACCCAGATCAAGACCGGCTCGCTGTGCCGCAGCGATCGCGTGGCCAAGTACAACCAGCTGCTGCGCATCGAGGAAGCCCTCGGCGCCGGCGCGCGTTACGCCGGTCGTGACGCGTTCGTTTCGCTGAAGCGCTGAGCCGATGCGCGACTGGCGCTGGATGCTGCTGGTGCTGGCCCTGCTGCTGGGCTGGCTGCAGTATCGCTTCTGGTTCGGCCCGGGCAATTCGGGCGAAGTGATGATGCTCGAAGCCCAGGTTGCCAACCAGGAGCGCGACAATGAGGGCCTGCAGCAGCGCAACGATGCGCTGGCTGCGGAAGTGAAGGACCTCAAGGAAGGCCAGTCCGCCATCGAGGAGCGCGCACGCAGTGAGCTGGGCATGATCAGGCCCGGCGAGAAGTTCTACCGCGTGGTCGAGGATGCGGCGGTCCCTCCGGCGCAGCCCGCTGCCGGCGTCAGTGCCCAGGCCGGCGAACATCCGGCGGACGTGCCATGAGCGCGGCGATCTGGGTGGTGGTTCCGGCTGCTGGTCGCGGCGCGCGGTTTGGTGCGCCGTTGCCCAAACAGTACCTGCAGGCGGGTGGACAGATCCTGCTTGCCCACACCCTGGACGCGCTGCTCGCGCACCCGGCCGTGGCCGGGGCGATGGTGGTGATCGGCCAGGACGACGCCGACTGGCCGGGCTGGAATGAATGGGCCGGCAAGCCTGTGTTGACCTGCACCGGCGGCGCGACCCGTGCCGCCTCGGTGCTGGCCGGGTTGCAGGCGCTGCCGGACTCGGTGCGCGCCGATGAGTTCGTGCTGGTCCACGATGCGGCACGGCCGAACCTGTCGCCGGCCGATCTGGGTCGTCTGCTCGAAGTAGGGCGTGCCGATCCGGTCGGCGCGATCCTGGCTGCACCGGTGCGCGACACGCTCAAGCGGGCGGGCGATGACGGTGGCATCGATGCCACCGAGCCTCGTGAACGCCTGTGGCGTGCACTGACGCCGCAGCTGTTCCGCCGCCACCAGCTCAGTCGCGCGCTGGCCGAGGCGGCTGCCGCCGGCGTCGAAGTGACCGATGAGGCGATGGCGATGGAGCGCCAGGGCCAGCGCCCGCTGCTGGTGGAAGGCAGCGAGGACAACTTCAAGGTCACCACCCCGGCCGATCTGGACCGGTTTGAATTCGTACTTTCCCGCCGCGCCAGCTGATTGCCCGCGCGGCCCTGCTGCAAGGGTTGCATCCATGAGCACCGCACCGTTCCCGCCCGTCCGCATCGGCCAGGGTTATGACGTCCATGCCTTCGGTGAAGGCGACCACATCATGCTTGGCGGGGTGAACGTTCCGCACAGCTGCGGCGTGCTCGCACACAGCGACGGCGACGTGATCCTGCATGCGCTGTGTGATGCGATGCTTGGCGCGCTGGCGCTGGGCGACATCGGCCAGCATTTCCCGCCCAGCGACGACCGCTGGAAGGGCGCCGACAGCAGCGACTTCGTGCGTCACTGCGACAGCCTGCTGCGCGAGCGCGGCTGGCGTGTCGGCAATACCGACATCACCGTGATCTGCGAGCGTCCCAAGGTCGGTCCGCATGCTCTGGCCATGCGCGAGCGCATCGGCGGTCTGCTGGAGCTGCCGCTGGATGCGGTCAGCGTCAAGGCCACCACCTCGGAGAAGCTGGGTTTCACCGGCCGTGGGGAAGGCATCGCCGCGCAGGCGGTGGTGCTGCTGGTGGCGGCATGATCCCGGTACCGCTCGCGTTCGGTACGCCGTTGCTGACGGCACGCATCCGCACTACGCCCGACGATTTCCAGGTGGACGAACTGCCGGCCTTCGAGGCCAGCGGCGAAGGCGAACACCTGCTGTTGCACATCCGCAAGCGCGGTGCCAACACCGTGCACGTGGCCAAGCTGTTGGCCAAGTGGGCCGGCCTGCCGGAAATGGCGGTCAGCTATGCCGGCATGAAAGACCGCCACGCAGTCACCACCCAGCGTTTCAGCGTGCACCTGCCCAAGCGCGTCGCGCCGGATCTGGCCGAACTCGCCAGTGACGAGATCGAGGTGATCGAGTCCAGCTGGCACAACCGCAAGCTGCAGCGCGGCGCATTGGCCGGCAACCGTTTCAAGCTGGTGCTGCGCGAGGTGCGGGGCGATGCCGCTGCGATCAGTGAGCGCCTGCAGCAGATTGCCGAGCGTGGCCTGCCGAACTGGTTCGGTGAGCAGCGCTTCGGCCGCGACGGCGGCAACGTACCGGCGGCACTGGCGATGTTCGGTGGCCGCCGCATGCGCAAGGATCAGCGTTCGCTGCTGTTGTCGGCGGCGCGCTCGGCGCTGTTCAACCGCGTGCTGGCCGCGCGCGTGGAGCAGGGCAACTGGGATCAGCCGCTGGACGGGGAGGTGTGGATGCTTGACGGCAGTCGCAGCGTGTTCGGCCCCGAGCCGTATACCGATGTGCTGGCCGAGCGCCTGGCACGGTTCGACATCCATCCCAGCGCGCCGCTGTGGGGCGAGGGCGAGCTGCGCAGCACCGATGCTGCGCGCGAACTGGAGCTGGCCGCACTGGATGACGAAGAGTCCAAGGCACTGCGTGCCGGGCTGGAAGATGCGCGCCTGAAGCAGGAGCGCCGCGCGTTGCGCCTGCGTCCGGCGCTGCTGCAGCACCAGTGGCTGGCCGACGACGTGCTGGAGCTGTCATTCGCACTGCCGCCGGGTTGCTACGCCACCGCCGTACTGCACGAGCTCGGCCCGGTCGAAGACGCCTCACAGGCCTGACAGAAAAAGGGGACGGAGGGAATCAAGCCGTTTGTGGCACAAGCGACTTGATTCCCTCCGTCCCCTTTTCTCAACGCCGTGCCAGCAGCACCAGCACCGCGCCGGTGCCGCCTTGCCCGGTCGGCGCTGAATGGAACGCCAGCACGTCGTTGCGCAGCCGCAGCAGGCGGTCGACCAGGTTCTTCAGCACCGGCGCGCCACCATCGGACTGCAAACCCTTGCCGTGGATGATGCGCACGCAGCCGTACTCATGTGCATGCGCTTCCTGCAGGAACTGGCGCAACAGAACCTCCGCCTGCGCGGCGGTGGCGCCATGCAGGTCCAGTTCGTCCTGCACCGAGTACTGGCCACGTTTGAGGCGCTGGAACAGGCGGGGCGGCAGAGTGTCGCGGCGATAGCTGGCCACGTCGCCCGCCTCCAGCGGCGAACTGTCGCGCAGCAGCCGCGCGAACTCGCCGGCCGCTTCGGCCTCATCACGTTCGGCCATGCGCGCGCGCGGCTTCGGCCGGGGCGCGGCGGGGGCCGGCTCGGCATCCTTGCGCAGCGGCGTCACTGCGCCGATGGCCGCACGGAACAGGGCGGCCGGGTCTTCGTCTTCAGGGGGCGACATGCGCACAGGGTAAACCGCCGGCGCGGGTCTGCCTATGACGGTTCGATGTCGCTCGTGACCGCCGGCAGGGTAGGACCGGCGGCTCGCATGCGGCACAATAGACGATGCCCTTGCAGGGTCGACGGCTTCCGAAGGAAGCACGACGGTCCCGCCCACACTGCACGGTGATGGAATCGAATTCTTGGAAAATCAAGCGGTTAAATCGAAGATGCGAATCCTGGTCAGCAACGACGATGGTGTCGACGCCGCAGGCATCCGGATGCTTGCCTCGGTGCTGCGCGAGACCGGCCATGAAGTGACGGTGGTCGCACCCGACCGTGATCGCTCCGGCGCCAGCAATTCACTGACCCTGGACCTGCCGATCCGCCTCAAGCGCATCGACCACTACACCGTCTCGGTGGCCGGTACGCCGACCGACTGCGTGCACCTGGCGCTGACCGGCCTGCTGGAGTTCGAACCCGATATTGTCGTGTCCGGCATCAACAACGTTGCCAACCTCGGTGACGACGTGATCTATTCCGGCACCGTTTCGGCGGCGATGGAAGGTCGTTTCCTTGGCCTGCCGGCGGTCGCTGTTTCACTGGTCAGCCGCAATCACGACCCGAAGCATTTCGAGACCGCTGCGCGCGCCGCGGTGGAGATCGTCGCCCGGCTCAAGGCCGATCCGCTGCCCGCCGACACCATCCTCAACGTCAACGTACCGGACCTGCCGTGGAGCGAGGTCAAGGGCTTCGAGGTCACGCGCCTGGGCAACCGCCATCGCGCAGAAGGCTGCATCGCGCAGAAGGACCCGCGCGGCAACGAGGTGTACTGGATCGGCCCGGCCGGTCGTGAGCAGGACTCCGGCCCCGGCACCGATTTCCACGCCGTGCGCACCGGGCACATCTCGATTACACCAATCCAGGTCGACCTGACCCGCTACCAGGCACTGGAGAAGGTCGCCAGCTGGGTCGGCGGCCTCAGCGCCGCGCTGGACCGGCAGGCATGAGCCCACGCCTGCGCCTGCAGCCGGAAGCTGTCGGTATCGGCATGACCTCGCAGCGCGTGCGTGACCGCCTGGTCGATCGTCTGCGCGAGGCCGGCATCGTCGACGAAGCCACCTTGAATGCGATCCGGGTGGTGCCGCGGCATCTGTTCATCGATGAAGCGCTGGCCTCGCGGGCCTATGAAGACACCGCGCTGCCGATCGGTCACGGCCAGACCATTTCGCAGCCCTGGGTGGTGGCGCGGATGACCGAGGTCGTCCTCCAGGTCGCGCCCAAGCGGGTGCTGGAAGTCGGCACCGGCTCCGGCTACCAGGCGGCCATCCTCGGCGCGCTGGGGCTGGAGGTCTATACGGTCGAGCGCATCGGCGACCTGCTGCGACAGGCGCGCAAGCGCTTCCGCGCGCTGGGCATGAACATCCGCACCAAGCATGACGATGGCCGCGTTGGCTGGGCCGAGCACGGTCCGTTCGATGCCATCGTGGTCACCGCGGCGGCACCGGCGCTGGTCGATGCACTGGTGGAACAGCTGGCCGAAGGCGGGCGCCTGGTGGCCCCGGTCGGCGGGCCGGGCGGGCAGTCGCTGGTGCAGCTGGACCGCGGCGCTGACGGCAGCATCGAACAACGTGTGCTGGCGCCGGTCACTTTCGTGCCGCTGCTGTCTGGCATGCTGGACTAATCCACGGAGCGGGGTTGCATGAAGATTTTCGGGCCGCTGTACGAGCGGGCGATGAAGTGGGCGGCGCACGAGCGCGCACCGACCTACCTGACGGTATTGAGCTTCTTCGAGGCGATCATCTTTCCGGTGATGCCGGAGGTGATGCTGGCACCGATGTGCGTGGCCCAGCCGAAGCGTGGCTGGTGGTTCGCCACCCTCAGCCTGGCCGGGTCGATGGTCGGCGCGGTAGTCGGCTATGCGCTGGGCCACTTCGCCTTCGAGGCGATCAAGCCGCTGTTCGAGGCGCTGGGCATGCTGCCGGCGATCGAGCAGGGCATCACCACCGTGCAGGCGAAGATGGCCGAGTCGCCGTGGGCGGTGTTCACCTTCCTGGTGCTGGGCGGTTTCATGCCCATCCCGATGAAGGTCTTCACGTGGGCATCGGGTATCGTCGGCGTACCCATGCCGCAATACCTGTTGAGCATGTTGATCGGTCGTGGCAAGCGCGTGTACGTGCTGGCCGCGGTCATCCGTATCGGCGGTGCGCGTGCCGAAGCGGCGCTGCGCCGCTGGATTGAACCGCTGGGCTGGATCGCCACCGCGTTGGTGGTGGTGCTGATTGCCTGGCTTGTATGGAGGTCGAAGTTCGCATGAGTCCTGATCGTCTGAGCAAGGGAGTGCGCATCGGCGCGCTGGCTGTGCTGGTTTCCACCCTGGCTGCCTGCGGCACCGCCACCGTGGTCCGACCGGGTGGCGGCAGCAGCAGTGGTGGCGTGACCACGCCGAAGACCTCGGTGCCCAAGCCGGGGCAGACCGTGGTCGTGCGTAAAGGCGACACCATCTATGCACTGGCCCGCATCCACGACATCACGCCGGCCGACCTGATTGCCTGGAACAGCCTGGACAATCCCTCGACCATCCATCCCGGACAGGTGATCCGCCTGTATCCGCCGGGTGCCAGCGGTGGCCGCGCGCCCACGACCGTGGTGACTGCGCCGCGTCCGGGCGGCAGTGCCGGCAGCACTGCGCCGGTCACCGCACCGGCGGGGCCGGTGAAGAGCAACATCGCCTGGCGCTGGCCAGCCGATGGTGCGATCGTTGGCCGCTATGTCGCCGGTGATGCGACCAAGCAGGGCGTGGACATTGCCGGCACCAGCGGCCAGGCGGTGAAGGCCACCGCCAACGGCGTGGTGGTGTATTCCGGCGCCGGACTGGTAGGTTACGGTGAGCTGATCATCATCAAGCACAGCGACCAGTGGCTGTCGGCCTATGGCCACAACCGCAAGCGCCTGGTGAACGAAGGCCAGAGCGTGAAGGCCGGTGAGCAGATTGCCGAGATGGGCCGTACCGGTGCAAACCGCGACATGGTCCACTTCGAGATCCGTTACAACGGCAAGCCGGTTGACCCGCAGCAGTATCTGCCGGCGCGCTGACGCGGGCAGATACGGGTAGCGCCGGGCCATGCCCGGCGTTCCTGACCTGTAGAGTCGAGTCACGCTCGACTCAGGTATCGCAGAGACGCGGGCATCTGCGATCTGGCGTGTCGCAGAATGATCTTCACGGCGAATGGAATGCACGGCATTCTTGGGCGGACCCTGTCGACCCGGTGTCCCATGTCCCGCCTTGCCTCCGCTCTCGCGCTGCTCATCGTCGCCCCGCTGGCAACCGCAGCCAGCAATCCCCATGACGTCGCCACCCGCTTCTACGCGGCCCTGCAGAACAGCGGGCCGGATCAAGCGCTGATCGCGCCGCTGCTGGGCGATGCCCTGCGCGCTGCCATCGATGCGCAGCGCGGCTATGAACAGGCCTGCACCGCACTGGCTGCGCCCGACGAAAAGCCGCACATGCTGGACCAGAGCCCCTATCTCATGGCACCGGATCGGCCGGAAACGGTAAAGGTGGGGCTGCCCGCGACGAGCGGCGATGCCGCCTGGATGCCTGTCGAGATGGCGATAGGCGACTATCGCTGGACCGACCGGGTCCTGCTGCAGAGGCAGGGCCAGGACTGGAAGGTCATGGATATCCGCTGGGGCCAGGGCGGCAGCCTGATCGGGCGGCTGAAGGACTTCTCGGCCTTTCGTTGTACCACCACGCACGGGTAGCGCCGGGCCACGCCCGGCGGCGCAACCTCAGCCTTCCAGAATGAAGGCGGCCGCGACCTTGCGGCCTTCGCCGGCGAGAATGTTGAACGTGCGTGCGGCGGCGGGGTTGTTCATCACTTCCAGGCCGATGCCGCGGGACAGGCAGGCCGCCATCACTGCAGCCGGCGGAAACACCTGGCGATCACCGGTGCCGAGCACGATCAACGCCGGGTTCAGCGCCAGGATCGGTTCCAGGTCGACCAGTTGCAGCTCGGCCGAACGCACCACCGGCCAGTGCTCGACCAGCTGGTCAGGGGTCAGGAAGAAACTACTGGCCAGCACCTGTTCGTTGACCCGCGCCGAACGGCCGTCGGCGGCGCGCAGGCTGTAGGCGTAATCAGGCGGCTCGTGGTTCAGCTGCATGGCGGTAGGGCGATCAGCCGCGCGGCAGCACGATCTGGCGCTGTTCCTTGCTCGGGCGGTACAGCACGGCGACGTGGCCGATGCGCTGCACCAGCGCGCTCTCGGTGGCGTCGACGATCTCGCCGATCATCACATCACGCGCTTCGCGGTCCTCGGCAGCGACCTTCACCTTCACCAGTTCGTGGCGCTCCAGCACTTCGTTCAGCTCAGCGAGGAAGGCCGGGGTCACGCCCTTGCCGCCGGTCTGCAGCAGGGCCTTCAGGTCGTGGGCTTGGCCGCGCAGGAAACGGGTCTGGGAGGCGGTCAGGGCGATGGACATGCAGGAAAAGACGGTTGAATGGGGCGATCAGGGTATCATGAGGACCCCATCCGCCCCTATTTTCAATGGCTACCCGCAGCAAAAGCAGCCAGCGCTGGCTCAAGGAACACTTCTCCGACCCCTTCGTGAAGAAGGCGCAGGCCGAAGGTATGCGCTCGCGCGCCGCCTACAAGCTCGAAGAGCTGCTCGAACGTGACCGGTTGCTGAAGCCGCACATGGTGGTGGTCGACCTCGGCGCGGCCCCTGGCGGATGGTCTCAGCAGGTGCGGAGACAGATTGGCGATACCGGCCGCGTGCTGGCCCTGGACATCCTGGACATGCCGCCGCTGGCCGGCGTGGAGTTCCTTCACGGTGACTTCAGGGAAGAAGCCGTCCTATCGCAGTTTGAAGCCATGCTCGGGGATCAGCCGGTAGACCTTGTGCTGTCGGACATGGCCCCCAATAAGAGTGGTGTGGGCGCGGTCGACCAGCCGCGGATGATGCACCTGGCGGAGCTGGCCCTGGATTTTGCCGACAACCACCTCAAGACCGGTGGGGCATTCCTGATCAAGCTGTTCCAGGGCGAAGGCTTTGACGACTACGTGCGCGACATGCGCCGCCGGTACGACAAGGTTTCCATCCGCAAGCCGGAAGCGTCGCGCAAGCGCTCTCCCGAGGTGTATGCCTTGGGTCAGGGAAAACGCGCCCACATGAAGTAAGCTCGCAACGTTCGCAAGTTCGACCCCAACGCAACGCCAGCACTAAGAGGAACACCGGAGCCAATGAGGATGAACGACTTGACCAAGAACCTCCTGCTATGGGTGGTCGTCGCCGTCGTGCTGATGGTGGTCTTCCAGAGCTTCTCGCCCAAGACCTCCGGGGCTGGGGCGCAGGGCGCGTCGTATTCGCAGTTCCTGGACCAGGTGGACAGCGGCAACGTGCAGAAGGTCGCCTTCGGCGGCGACATGCGCGGCGGCACCAGCCAGCTGACCTACACCACCCGCGGTGGGCAGTCGTCCACCATCACCGCGCCGTTCGATCGTGACCTGATCAACGTGCTGCGCACCAAGAACGTGGAAATCGTGCAGGAGGAGCCGTCCAGCGGCATTTCCCTCGGCGCGATCCTGATGAATTTCCTGCCGGTCATCCTGATCATCGGCTTCTGGCTGTTCATCATGCGCCAGATGCAGGGCGGTGGCGGCGGTGCCAAGGGTGCGATGTCCTTCGGCAAGTCGCGCGCCAAGCTGCAGGGCGAAGACCAGATCAAGGTGACCTTCGCCGACGTCGCCGGCTGCGACGAGGCCAAGGAAGAAGTGGGCGAACTGGTCGACTTCCTGCGTGACCCGTCCAAGTTCACCAAGCTGGGCGGCAAGATCCCGCGCGGCGTGCTGATGGTCGGCCCGCCGGGTACCGGCAAGACGCTGCTGGCCAAGGCCATCGCCGGCGAAGCCAAGGTGCCGTTCTTCTCGATCTCCGGTTCGGACTTCGTGGAAATGTTCGTCGGCGTCGGCGCCAGCCGCGTGCGCGACATGTTCGAGCAGGCCAAAAAGCACGCCCCGTGCATCATTTTCATCGACGAAATCGATGCCGTCGGTCGCCACCGTGGTGCCGGCCTGGGCGGCGGTCATGACGAGCGCGAGCAGACCCTGAACCAGCTGCTGGTCGAAATGGATGGTTTCGAGGGTGGCGAAGGCGTGATCGTGATCGCCGCGACCAACCGTCCGGACGTGCTGGACCCGGCGCTGCTGCGTCCGGGCCGCTTCGACCGCCAGGTCGTGGTCGGCCTGCCGGACGTGAAGGGCCGCGAGCACATCCTGAAGGTGCACATGCGCAAGCTGCCGCTGGCCGACGACGTCGAACCGATGGTGATCGCGCGCGGTACCCCGGGCTTCTCTGGTGCCGACCTGGCCAACCTCTGCAACGAGGCGGCCCTGTTCGCCGCGCGCGGCAACGAGAAGGAAGTCCGCATGGACCACTTCGACCGTGCCCGCGACAAGATCCTGATGGGTGCCGAGCGCCGCTCGATGGCCATGAGCGAGGACGAGAAGACGCTGACCGCGTACCACGAGGCGGGCCACGCCATCGTCGGCCGCCTGGTGCCCGAGCACGACCCGGTCTACAAGGTCACCATCATTCCGCGCGGCCGTGCGCTGGGTGTGACCATGTACCTGCCGGAGGGCGACAAGTATTCGATGAACCGCGTGGCGATCCAGTCGCAGCTGTGCTCTCTGTACGGCGGCCGTGTCGCTGAAGAACTGATCTTCGGTGAGGACAAGGTCACCACCGGTGCCTCCAACGACATCGAGCGCGCCACCAAGATGGCCCGCAACATGGTCACCAAGTGGGGCCTGTCCGAGCAGCTCGGCCCGATCGCCTATGGCGAAGAGGACGACGAGGTGTTCCTGGGCCGCTCGGTCACCCAGCACAAGAGCGTGTCCAACGACACCGCGCGCCGCATCGACGAGGAAGTACGCAACATCCTCGACAAGGCCTACGCCCGCACCACGCAGCTGCTGACCGACAACATCGACAAGCTGCACGCGATGTCGCAGCTGCTGCTGCAGTACGAGACCATCGACGCGCCGCAGATCGACGCCATCATGGAAGGCCGCGACCCGCCGCCGCCGGCCGGCTGGAACAAGTCGAACAAGGACGGTGGCAACGACAAGGGCGGCGACGCCCGTCCGCTGCCGCCGATCGCAGGCCCGGCCGAGTCGCACTGACGGCCGGCTGCAGGTGACACCAGACGAGGCCGGGGCAACCCGGCTTCGTCGTTTCCGGGCCCCCGGCCCCTCCCGATGTACCGATCTGACGCTGGAGTCTGCATGTCCGCCCCGAAGCCCGAACCCATTTCCCACACTGTCGAAATGATCATCGCCACGGTGGTCGGCGTGGGTGTAGGCCTGGGCGCCGACAACCTGCTGCTGGGCTGTGTGGTGGGCATCGCGGTCGGCATCGTGCTGAGCATCGCCAAGACCCTGTACGTGGACCGCAAGCGCCGCCGCCGTTGAGCGGGGCAGCAGGGCTGCGCCCTGCACCCGTGGTAGTTCCGGCCGCTGGCCGGCAACCTCAGCAGCAACAGCAACAGCTACATTTCGTGGGATGGCGGGGCGGTGTCGGAGTGCGGGGACGCCGCAAGTACGTCCGTGTAGGCTTGGCAGCCGCATCCATGCGGCTGACACCCCGCACTCCGACACCACCCCACCTCTGACAGATTCCGGTCGCTGTTGGTAGGTGTCGACCTTGGTCAACACGGCAGGTCTTCGCCATGCGTGGATGCATTTCGATTCCAGTTCGAAATATTCGATTCCGATGGAGATTCATCCACGCATGGCGTGGATCTACGACAGATCGCCGAGATCTGTCGAAGGCGGGGTGGGTCCGGTTGCGCGGGCGTGAGCGCCTTGGATGGCGCGACCGAGCCTACATGGACGTATTTACGGCGCCCCCGCAACCGGACCCACCGCGCCATCCCACAGGAAACCCGCTGTTGCTGTTGCTCCGGCCTCTGCGGGTGCAGGGCGCCGCCCTGCCGAACTAAACTACCTGCCGTTGTCCCAGCAGGATCACCCATGTTCGATACCTCGCCCCAGCTCGATTGCGCCGGCCGCATCCTGCGCCTGGACCGTGCCCGGGTCATGGGCATCGTCAACGTCACCCCGGACTCGTTCTCCGATGGCGGCGCGCACGACACCACCGAGGCCGCGGTCGCCCACGGCCTGAAGCTGGTCGAGGAGGGCGCCGACCTGCTCGACATCGGCGGCGAATCGACCCGTCCGGGCGCTGCGCCGGTATCGGTCGAGGAGGAGCTGCGTCGGGTGATCCCGGTGATCGAGCAGTTGGCCGCGCGCAGCGCCGTGCCGATCAGCATCGACACCTTCAAGCCGGAGGTGATGCGCGCAGCGGTGGCCGCCGGCGCCGGCATGATCAATGACATTTTCGGCCTGCGCCAGGAAGGCGCACTGGAAGCGGCTGCCGACGCCGGCGTGCCGGTGGTGCTGATGCACATGCAGGGCGAGCCGGGGCATATGCAGGCCGACCCCCACTACGACGATGTGGTTGCCGAGGTGCATGGCTTCCTGGTGCAGCGCCTGTTCGCTGCCGAGATGGCTGGCATCGCCAGGAAGAACCTGCTGATCGATCCCGGTTTCGGTTTCGGCAAGACCACCGCCCACAACCTGACCCTGCTGGCGCGCTCGGAGCGCTTCCTGGAGCTGGGCGTTCCGATGCTGGCCGGGCTGTCGCGCAAGCGCAGCCTCGGCGAACTGACCGGCCGCGACACGCCCTCCGAACGCGTGGCTGCCTCGGTGGCGGCGCATCTGATCGCGGTCCAAAGAGGTGCCCGTATCGTGCGCGTGCACGATGTGGCCGCCACCGTCGATGCGTTGAAGATCTGGCAGGCCGTCGATGCGGTGCCGACGCCGCGCGCCGACGCCACGCCGGCGATCCGCTGGCCGGACGAAGACTGATGGGCGCCGACCGGCGGCCACTGGCGATCGCCGTGATGGGGCCGACCGCCAGCGGCAAGACCGCCACCGCGATCGCGCTGGCCCGGCAGCTGGATGGCGAAATCGTCAGCGTCGATTCGGCGCTGGTCTACCGCCATCTGGATATCGGCTCAGCCAAGCCTGATGCGGCCGAGCGTGCACAGGCGCCGCACCATCTGCTGGACCTGCGTGATCCGTGGCAGACCTATTCGGCGGCCGAATTCGCGGCCGATGCCGGCCGCGTGGTGGCCGATATCGTGGCGCGCGGCAGGACGCCGATCCTGGCCGGCGGCACCGGCCTGTATTTCCGGGCCCTGCTGCAGGGCCTGTCGCCGATGCCGGAGGCCGATCCGGAGCTGCGTGCGGTGCTGGCCGCCGAGGCCGCCGAACGGGGCTGGGCGGCATTGCATGCCGAGCTGGCCGGGGTCGATCCGGCTGCCGCCGCGCGTATCCACGCCACCGACCCGCAGCGCATCCAGCGGGCGCTGGAGGTCTACCGCCTCACCGGCACGCCGATCAGTGAATGGCAGCGCCGCCCGGGCGTGGCGCCGTTGCCGGTGCGCACCCTGAAGCTGATCCTGGCGCCGCGTGAGCGTGCGGTGCTGCACCAGCGCATCGAGGCGCGCTTCGACACCATGCTGGCGCAGGGCTTCCTCGACGAGGTGCGGGCGTTGCGCGCGATGCCGGAAATGGCCGCGGTGGAGGCGCCGTTGGACCTGCCGGCGGTGCGCGCGGTCGGCTATCGCCAGGCCTGGGAATACCTGGACGGGGACGGCGATGCCGCCCGTTTCCGGGACAAGGCGATCTTCGCCACCCGCCAGCTGGCCAAGCGCCAGCTGACCTGGCTGCGCGGCGAGCTTGATGGGCGCTGGTTCGACCCCCACATCGACCAGGAGCGACTGGCCGAGGCGGTGTCGACCTTCGTCGCACGCTGAACCCCCGCCAGCCGTGTAACATCATCGGTCGGCGGGCGGCTCGGGGGCCGTGGCAAACCGTCGGCAACCCAATAAGAACAATAATCAGGAGTGTGCAATGTCCAAGGGGCAATCGCTGCAGGATCCTTTCTTGAACGCACTGCGGCGCGAGCGCGTGCCGGTTTCGGTGTACCTGGTCAACGGCATCAAGCTGCAGGGCACGATCGAGTCTTTCGACCAGTTCGTGGTCCTGCTTCGCAATACGGTGAGCCAGATGGTCTACAAGCACGCCATTTCCACGGTGGTGCCTGCACGCAACGTGAAGGTGGGCCCGGGTGGCGGCTATGTGCAGTCCAGTGAAGGTGGTCAGGCAGGTGATGAAGCAGACGAGTAAGACCGGAGCGGTGAATGTTTGACCGCTCGAAGAAGGGCGAACACGCCCTGTTGATCCAGCCGCATTTCGGCAAGCTGGAAGACGATGTGCTGGAAGAGTTCGGTGATCTGGCCCGCTCGGCCGGGGCCAGCATCGCCGCGACGATCACCGCGCGCCTGGACCGTCCCAACCCGTCGACCCTGATCGGCAGCGGCAAGCTGGACGAGATCAAGGCGGCGGCCGATGCCAGCGGGGCCGACCTGATCCTGGTCAACCATGCGTTGAGCCCGGGCCAGGAGCGCAACCTGGAACGGTTCCTGGAACGCCGGGTGATCGACCGTACCGGCCTGATCCTGGACATCTTCGCCCAGCGTGCGCACAGCCACGAGGGCAAGCTGCAGGTCGAACTGGCCCAGCTGCGCCATCTGGCAACCCGGCTGGTGCGTGGCTGGACCCACCTGGAGCGCCAGCGCGGCGGCTCGATCGGCCTGCGTGGCCCCGGTGAAACCCAGCTGGAAACCGACCGCCGCCTGCTGCAGAAGCGCGTCGAGCAGCTGCAGAAGCGGCTTGAGAAGGTCGAGGTGCAGCGCACCCAGATGCGCCGTGCCCGCGTGCGCAGCGAACTGCCGCGTGTGGCCCTGGTGGGCTATACCAATGCCGGCAAGTCGACGCTGTTCAACGCCATGACCGGCGCTGAGGCCTACGCCGCCGATCAGTTGTTCGCCACGCTGGACCCGACCGTGCGCCGCATCGCGGTGCCGGGCGGCAACGTGGTGCTGGCTGACACCGTCGGGTTCGTCCGCGACCTGCCGCATGACCTGGTTGCCGCGTTCCGCTCGACCCTGTCCGAGGCGCGCGAGGCCGATTTCCTGCTGCACGTGGTCGACGCCGCCGATCCGCACCGCGAGGAGCGCATCGCGCAGGTGGACGAGGTGCTGACTGCGGTTGGCGCCGGCGATCTGCCGCAGTTGCTGGTGTTCAACAAGATCGACCGTATCGACGGCGCCGATGTCCGCCACGACGGTCAGGACGGCGTGCCCGACGAATCGCGGCGTGAACGGGTGTGGATTTCCGCACGCGACGGTCAGGGCCTGGAGCTGTTGCAGGCGGTGCTGGGCAAGCGCCTGGGCCTGCAGCACGTCACCGGCGAGCTGCGCCTGCCGCCGGATGCCGGACGCCTGCGCGCGCGCCTGCACCAGCTGGAAGTGATCCGCAGCGAGCAGGCCGACGAGGAAGGCTGGCTGCTGCAGGTCGACCTGCCGATCGCCGAGGCCGAGAAGCTGGCCGCCAGCGCCGACGGTGCACCGATCCGCGCCCTGCTGCCGGAGAAACTGCCGGAGTGGTGAGGTAGCGCCGGGCCATGCCCGGCGACTGCCAATGCAGCGGCGCGCGACATCAACCGGTCATCTGCGGTACAACGTGCAGGTTCTTCACCCCACCGTCATGCCGATGTCCATCCCCACCGACGCCGATCTCAACGCCCAGTCCGCCGCACTTGGGCAGCGCCTGCAGCAGGCCTCGCTGCAGCTGGTGACCGCCGAAAGCTGTAGTGGCGGCTGGATCGCCAAATGCATGACCGATGTCGCCGGCTCCTCGGCGTTCTTCGACTGCGGCATGGTGGTCTACAGCTACGAGGCCAAGCAGCGCCTGCTTGGAGTACGCGCGCAGACCCTGGAGCAGTTCGGTGCGGTCAGCCGTGAGACCGTGCTGGAGATGGTGTCCGGCGCCCTGGTCAACTCCGGTGCCGGCATCGCGGTGGCGGTCACCGGCATCGCCGGCCCCGGCGGTGGCAGCCCGGACAAGCCGGTCGGCAGTGTCTGGATCGGCTGGAAGCGCCGTGGCGGCTATGCCCGCGCCGAGTTGTTCCAGTTCGATGGCGACCGCGAAGCCATCCGCCGGCAAACCGTTGCGGCGGCGTTGCGCGGCATCGACGCCCAGCTGTGACATGCTGCTCCGGTAATCGTCCGGAGCACGCATGATGTGGGAAACGCTGGGCACGGTCCGTGACCTGGGCCGACTGCAGGAAATCGCGGTCGTCCTGATCCGCTACGGCTTCGGCGACGTGGTGCGGCGCATCGGCCTGGCCACCACGCTGGAGCGGGCAGGGCGCCTGCTGCACTGGAACGAGGACCGCCAGGAACTGCTGCGGATGACCGCGCCGGTGCGGGTGCGCAGCGCGATGCAGGATCTGGGCCCCACCTTCGTCAAGCTTGGCCAGGTGCTGGCCACGCGCGTGGACCTGCTGCCGCCGGAGTGGATCGCCGAGTTGTCCGAGCTGCAGAACGCAGTTCCGGCGTTGCCGTATGCCGAGATCCGTGCGCAGCTGGAGGCCGACCTCGGCGCTGCGCCGGCCGAGGTGTTCGCCTTTCTTGATGAAACGCCGATGGCCGCCGCCTCGCTGGCACAGGCCCATCGTGCGCGCCTGCACGACGGCAGTGAAGTGGTCCTGAAGGTGCGCCGCCCGGGCATCCGTGACGTGGTCGAAGCCGACCTGCGCCTGCTGGCGCGGCTGGCCGAGATCGTTGAAGCCCGCCTGCCGGACCTGCGCCGCTACCGCCCGGCCGAGGTCGTGCAGCAGTTCACCGTTTCCCTGCGCCGCGAACTGGATTTCGCTGCCGAATGCCGCAACGCCGAGCGCATCGCGCGCAATTTCAACGGCCGTGACGACATCCTGATCCCAGGCGTGCACTGGCAGTGGACCTGCGAGAGCCTGAACGTGCAGGACTTCGTCGACGGCATTCCCGGCCGTGATCTGGCTGGCGTCGATGCGGCGGGGCTGGACCGCCGCGAACTGGCCCGGCGCGGCGCCGACATCGTGTTGAAGATGGTGCTCGAGGACGGCAGCTTCCACGCCGATCCGCACCCTGGCAACATCATCTACCTGCGTGACGGCCGCATCGGCGTGATCGATTTCGGCATGGTCGGCGCGTTGTCCGAGGTGCGCCGTTTCCAGGTGGCGCAGTTGCTGCACGGCCTGGTCGAACAGGACCCGCAGGGGGTGGCCGACGTGCTGCTGGACTGGGCCGGTGGCGTGGAGGTGGACGAGAACCGGCTGCAGCACGACATCAGCCAGTTCGTCGACCAGTACCGCGGCGTGCCGCTGAAGGACTTGCGCATCGGCCTGATGCTGGGCGACATCACCCAGCTGCTGCGCAGCTACAGCCTGACCCTGCCGGCCGATCTGGCCTTGATGATCAAGGCCTTCCTGACCCTGGAAGGCATGGGCCGGCAGCTTGATCCGGATTTCGACATGGCCAGCGCTGCGCGCCCGTTCCTTGAACGCGTGGTGTTGCAACGCTACGCACCCAGGGCGCTGCTCAAGCGCGGCCGGCGCAGCCTGCTGGGCCTGGTCGATTTTGCCGGTGAACTGCCGCGCGACCTGCGCAAACTGGTACAGGCAGCGCGTCGTGGCCGGCTGCAGCTGAAAGTGGAAACCAGCGCGCTGCAGGGCTTCGGCGAGCAGGTCAACCGCGCCGCGAACCGGCTGGTGATGGGCATCGTCACGGCCGCGCTGATCATCGGCTCGTCGATCGTGATGCACAGCGTCGGCGGTGTTTCCAGCCGCTGGCTGCTGGCGCTGGGGGTGTGCGGCTTCATCGGCGCCGGCTTCTGCGGCGTGTGGATCCTGTTTTCGATCTGGAGAAGCGGCAAGCACACGTAGTGTGATTGCCGCAGCGGTTCCCGTAGAGCCGACCGCTGGTCGGCTGCTCTTGCTTATGCCTTCGCCAATCGCGCGTTCACCCGCCTGCCGAGCATGGCTCGGCACGACAGGCCACTCCATCGGCTGTCTGTTGCCCCCGGCACTTGCAGTCCCGGATATTAGTAGTAATACTACTAACCATGGACCTGACCGACACCCAGCAGGCGATCCTGCAGTTGATCGCCGAGCGTATCGAGAGCGAAGGCGCACCGCCGTCGCAGACTGAAATCGCACGTGCGTTCGGCTTCAAGGGCGTACGCGCGGCCCAGTACCACCTGGAAGCCCTTGAGCAGGCCGGTGCGATCCGGCGCATTCCGGGCCAGGCCCGCGGCATCCGTCTGGTGCAGGCCCCCGCGGTCGAGAAGCTGGCCGAGCCGGGGCTGCCCGACAGCGTCCTGCGCCTGCCGGTGCTGGGTCGGGTCGCTGCGGGTCTGCCGATCGGCGCAGACATCGGCTCGGACGATTTCGTGGTACTGGACCGGGTGTTCTTCTCGCCGGCACCGGATTACCTGCTGAAGGTGCAGGGCGATTCGATGATCGACGAAGGCATCTTCGACGGGGACTTGATCGGCGTGCACCGCACCCGCGATGCCCATTCCGGGCAGATCGTGGTGGCGCGCATCGATGACGAGATCACGGTCAAGCTGCTGAAGATCGCCAAGGACCGTATCCGCCTGCTGCCGCGCAATCCCGATTACAAGCCGATCGAGGTGCTTCCGGACCAGGACTTCGCTATCGAAGGTCTCTATTGCGGCCTGCTGCGGCCCAACCGTTGACTTCTCTCACAGTGCATTACCCCGCGGTCTTTTGTGGCGATTCTCTGGTTCCACTGAGGTTGGTACGGATGTCCGATAATTCTTTTCAGAGCGCCGGGCAGAATCTCAGCCTGTGCGATACGTCCGACTTAAAGTGAGCCCATGGCAAAGAAGACCCCCAAAGACAGCACCTCCAACGATTCCACCTCTGCAAGGACCCCTCCGATGGACGAGAACAAGAAGCGCGCCCTCGCTGCAGCTCTGGGCCAGATCGAGAAGCAGTTCGGCAAGGGCTCGGTGATGCGCATGGGCGACCGCGTGGTCGAGCCCGTTGAAGCCATCCCGACCGGCTCGCTGATGCTTGACATCGCACTGGGCATTGGCGGCCTGCCGAAGGGCCGTGTCGTTGAGATCTACGGGCCGGAATCCTCGGGCAAGACCACGCTGACCCTGCAGGCCATCGCCGAATGCCAGAAGATGGGCGGCACTGCAGCGTTCATCGACGCCGAGCACGCGCTGGATCCGATCTACGCCGGCAAGCTGGGCGTGAACGTGGATGATCTGCTGCTGTCGCAGCCGGATACCGGTGAGCAGGCGCTGGAAATCGCCGACATGCTGGTCCGTTCGGGCTCGGTGGACATCCTGGTGATCGACTCGGTCGCCGCGCTGACTCCGAAGGCCGAAATCGAAGGCGAGATGGGCGACCAGCTGCCGGGCCTGCAGGCCCGCCTGATGAGCCAGGCGCTGCGCAAGCTGACCGGCAACATCAAGCGCTCCAACACCCTGGTGATCTTCATCAACCAGCTGCGCATGAAGATCGGCGTGATGATGCCGGGTCAGAGCCCGGAAACCACCACCGGCGGCAACGCGCTGAAGTTCTACGCCTCGGTCCGCCTGGACATCCGCCGCATCGGCGCGATCAAGAAGGGCGACGAGATCATCGGCAACCAGACCAAGATCAAAGTCGTCAAGAACAAGCTGGCGCCGCCGTTCAAGCAGGTCATCACCGAGATCCTGTACGGCGAGGGCATCAGCCGCGAAGGCGAACTGATCGACATGGGCGTGGAGGCCAAGCTGGTCGAGAAGGCCGGCGCTTGGTACAGCTACGGTGAAGAGCGTATTGGCCAGGGCAAGGACAACGCCCGCGGCTACCTGCGCGACAACCCGACCGTCGCCGCCAAGCTCGAAGCCGAGCTGCGCGAGAAGTTCCAGCCGGCCGAAGCGGCCCGCGAGGAAGGCGACGACGACGGCGACGACGAGTAAGGCTTGCTGTGGGGCAGGGTGGCGCCGTCAGTGACGTTGCCCTGTCCCGCAGGTTCGAATCGCCCAGGGATGGGCAGGGCGCCACGGACGGCGCCACCCTTGGAGTACCGATGTCCGACGCCGAAGACATTCCGACTGGCCGCAAGCGCCGGCCACGCGAGCAGACTCCCGTACAACGGGCACTGGGCCTGCTGGTCCGCCGTGAGCACTCGCGCAAGGAACTCACCCGCAAGTTGACTGCGCGGGGTATCGAAGACGAAGCCGCACAGGCCGCTGTCGCCAAGCTGACCGAGGCCGGCTGGCAGGATGACACCCGCTTTGCCGAGAACCTGGTGCGGATGCGCGCCAACACCGGCTATGGCCCGATCCATGTCCGCGCCGAACTGGGTACCCACGGTCTAGACAGCGCGGCAATCGCCGCCGCGATGGACAGCTACGAGGGCGATTGGCAGGAAAACGCCCGTGATCTGGTCCGCCGCCGCTTCGGTGAGGCCGGCCCGCAGGACCTGACGCAGCGGCGCAAGGCCGCCGATCTACTGGCCCGGCGGGGTTTCGACGGCGACAGCATCCGCCGGGCGACCCGCTACGACCCGGATGACTGAGACTGGCGGCGCCGGGCCTGATACCCTTTAGGTTTTCGGCGGTCCCTCGCGACCCTGGCCAACGCGGCCGGTGGTCCGGGTCCGCCGGCCCGCAGACTGCCAGCCCCCAATGAACGCATCCGCCAAATTCACGACTTCCCAGATCCGCAGCGATTTCCTTGAATTCTTCAAGGGCAAAGGCCACACCATCGTGCCGTCGGCGCCGCTGGTGCCGGGCAATGATCCGACCCTGCTGTTCACCAACTCCGGCATGGTGCAGTTCAAGGACGTGTTCCTTGGCGCGGAGAAGCGCAGCTACGTGCGTGCGGCCGACGTCCAGCGCTGCCTGCGCGCGGGCGGCAAGCACAACGATCTTGACCAGGTCGGTTACACCGCACGCCACCACACCTTCTTCGAAATGCTGGGCAACTGGTCCTTCGGCGACTACTTCAAGAAGGACGCGATCGCCTGGGCTTGGGAGCTGCTGACCCAGGTCTGGAAACTGCCGGCCGAGCGCCTGCTGGTCACCGTGTACCAGACCGATGACGAAGCCTACGCGCTGTGGCGCGACATGGTCGGCATTCCGGAAGCGCGCATCGTACGCATCGGCGACAACAAGGGCGCGCCGTTCGCTTCGGACAACTTCTGGCAGATGGCCGACACCGGCCCATGCGGCCCGTGCACCGAGATCTTCTACGACCACGGCGACCACATCGCCGGTGGCCCGCCGGGTTCCCCGGATGAGGACGGTGACCGCTTCATCGAGATCTGGAACCTGGTGTTCATGCAGTTCGACCGCCAGCCCGACGGTACCCTGGTGCCGCTGCCGGCGCCGTGCGTGGATACCGGCATGGGCCTGGAGCGCCTGGCGGCGATCCTGCAGCACGTGCATACCAACTACGAGATTGACCTGTTCCAGGCGCTGATCCGCAAGGCCTCCGAGCTGACCGGCACCGCCGACCTGGAGAACAAGTCGCTGCGGGTGATCGCCGATCACATCCGCGCCTGTTCGTTCCTGATCGTCGACGGCGTGCTGCCGTCCAACGAAGGCCGCGGCTACGTGCTGCGCCGTATCATCCGCCGCGCCCTGCGCCACGGCTGGATGCTGGGCGTTCGCCAGCCGTTCTTCAGCAAGCTGGTGCCGACCCTGGTCGCGCAGATGGGCGAGGCCTACCCGGAACTGCCGGCGGCGGTGGATACCGTCACCCGTGCGCTGCAGGCCGAAGAAGAGCGTTTCGCCGAGACCCTCGATGCCGGCATGAAGATCTTCGAGGATGTCGCGGGCAAGGCCAGCACTGGCGTGATCCCGGGCATTGACGCTTTCCGCCTGTACGACACCTATGGCTTCCCGCTCGACCTGACCCAGGACATCGCCCGTGAGCGTGACCTGACCGTCGACATCGCCGGCTTCGATGCGGCGATGGAGCAGCAGCGCGAGACCGCGCGTGCGGCCGGCAAGTTCGGCGGCGGCGTGACCCTGCCGGCCGAGCTGGTGGCCACCCTCAGCCCGACCGTGTTCCTTGGCTATGACCGTCTGCAGGCCGATGGCCTGACCGTGCTGGCCCTGCTCAAGGACGGTCGTCCGGTGCAGTCGGCCGATGCCGGTGATGCAGTGATCGTGATTACCGACAAGACCCCGTTCTACGCCGAGTCGGGCGGCCAGGTCGGTGATACCGGCGTGCTGACCGGCAACGGCGTCCGCCTGGCGGTGTCCGACACCCAGAAGTTCGCGGGTCAGTTCCATGGCCATGTCGGCACCCTGTCCGACGGTGGCCTGAAGGTCGGCGACGTGCTGGCTGGCCAGGTCGATGGCGAGCGCCGTGGCGCCACCATCCTCAACCACTCGGCCACCCACCTGCTGCACGCGGCCCTGCGCGAAGTGCTGGGCACCCATGTGCAGCAGAAGGGCTCGCTGGTGGCGCCGGACCGCCTGCGCTTCGACTTCTCGCACTTCCAGCCGATCAGCGCCGAAGAACTGGCGGTGATCGAGCGCAAGGTCAACCAGCAGGTGCGTGCCAACAACGCTGCCGAAGTGCACACCATGGCCATGCAGGAGGCCCTGGACTTCGGTGCCATGGCCCTGTTCGGCGAAAAGTATGGTGAGCACGTGCGCGTGCTGAAGATGGGCGACTACTCCACCGAGCTGTGCGGTGGCACCCACGTCAACCGTACCGGCGACATCGGCCTGTTCAAGATCACCTCCGAGGGCGGTGTGTCCGCCGGCGTGCGCCGCATCGAGGCGGTCACCGGCCAGGGCGCCCTGGATTACGTGGACGCTGAAGAGGCCCGCCTGGCCGAGGCCGCCGACCTGCTCGGCGGCAGCGCCGCCGACGTGGTCGAGAAGATCCGTGCCCTCGGCCAGCGCCAGAAGCAGCTGGAACGCGAACTGGAAGCCGTGAAGGCCAAGGTTGCCGCCGGCGCCACGGCCGACCTGTCCGGCCAGGCCGTCGAGGTCGCCGGTGTGAAGGTGCTGGCGGCGCGCCTGGAGGGCTTCGACGCCAAGGCCCTGCGCGACGCCGTGGACCGCCTCAAGCAGCAGCTGGGCAACGCGGTGATCGTGCTGGCCGGCGCGCAGGACGGCAAGGCCGCCCTGGTCGCGGGTGTGAACGGCAGCGCAATGGGCAAGGTCAAGGCCGGGGAACTGTTGTCCCATATCGCCGGTCAGATCGGGGGCAAGGGCGGCGGACGCCCGGACCTCGCCCAGGGTGGTGGCGAGGACGGGCCCGCCCTTGCCACTGCGCTGGCTGCAGTCGTCGAATGGGTCAGCCCCCGCCTGTGATGAACCCTGCCGTCCCCCTCCTTGTAGGAGCGGGACGGCTGACGGTACCATTGCGAATCTTTTCCCTTTGTCGTGGTAGCGCTTCTTGACGGAGCGTCAAGCCGGTGGGGGATACCCTTCCACACGGTTCCATGGAGACTTACAAAAATGTTGATCCTGACTCGCCGCGTCGGCGAAACCCTGATGATCGGTGACTCGGTGAGCGTCACCGTGCTTGGCGTCAAGGGTAACCAGGTGCGTATCGGCATCACCGCGCCGAAGGACGTCGCTGTGCATCGCGAAGAGATCTACCAGCGCATCCAGCGCGGTGACGAAGCCGGTGGTACCGGTAGCGAAAATTCTGCCGAATAACGCTTTACCTTCGCACTCGATTAACGTTATGATTCACGCCCCGCTGAGGTGCAACGCACCAGATGCGGAGAACACCCCGGAGTGATGCCCGAGTGGCCGAAGGGGCTCCCCTGCTAAGGGAGTATAGGGTCAAAAGCTCTATCGAGGGTTCGAATCCCTCTCACTCCGCCAGATACAAAGAAGCGCCTGCAGATCCTCGATCTGCAGGCGTTTTTCTTTGCGCGGATGCAGGAACCCGGCGTGCCATCCAGCGGTCATTGATCGCTGGGTGGCGGCCGGATCAGGCTCTCCTCAGAGCTTCACCGTCACACCCACCTGGAACCCGCGCCCCGGCAGCGGCGCGATGTACTTCAACGGCGAGTTGTGCGGTCGCGCGTCCTCGTTGAGCAGGTTGCTGCCGTTGACGAACACTTCCATGCCGGCGATGTAGTCATTGCGTACCGGCAGTTCGCGGCTGACCTGCAGATCGACCAGGTTGAACGCATCCAGCGGGATTTCCTCACTGACGTTGCGGCCGAGGTACTTCTGGGTGTCGTAGTAGGTGCTGGACAGCTGCGCCTTCCAGCCCTGCCGCTGCCATTGCAGGTTGGCGCCGTAGCGGTTGGTCGGCATGTTCGGCAGGTACTGGCCATCGTTGTGGGCGCGCAGTGAATCGGGCCGGTCGGCCTTGTTCTTCACCAGGTCGGCGAAGGCCGAGATATTCAAGCTGCCGTAGCGACCCAGCTCCAGCGCCTGCGATGCATCGATCTCGAAGCCCTTCACCGTGGTGTCGGTCTGCTTCCAGTACTTCAGCGGCAGGCGGTTGGCCATCTGCGCGCCGGAATGGCCGAGGTAGAGATAGTTCTCGTAGCGCATCCGGTAGGCGGTGGCCGACAGTTCGAATCCACCCAGGTGGAACAGGCCGGTCAGCTCCAGATTCTTCGCGCGCTCCGGTTCGAGATTCTGGTTGCCTTCTTCCTGGGTCATCACCGAGTAGTGCGCGTTGCTGGCATACAGCTCGTTGATCTCAGGGGCGCGCTGCGAAGACGAATAGCGCAGCTTGGCCGCGAACAGCGGACCCAGCTCGACATACGAACCGAGGCTGTAGCTGTTGAGCCGGTAGGAACGGTCCTGCAGTTTTGTGTTGGCGGCATTGCGCGAGGTCTTGAAACGGCTGGGCTGCAGTGCGTGGTCGACGCGCTCATGGCGCACGCCGGCATCGAAGGTGGCCCAGCCGAAATCCAGCGTTTCCTTCAGGAATACCGCATCGCTGCGGCTGTCGACGTCGGGCAGGTAGCGCAGCGCGCCACTGCCGGTGACGTCGCGTGCCTGACGGCTCACACCCAGCAGACCACTGAGCGGCCCGATCCGCTGATGGCTGAGCAGCAGTTCGGCCTGGGTACTCTGGAAGTCGTAGTCGTTGGCCCTGGAAGCACCAAGCCGTTCGCCGGAGGTGTTGTCCAGTCTTGAAACGCGCAGTTCGACGCGTTCGAAGCCCGGCAGAGGATCGCGCAGCAGCGCCTCCAGTGCGTAGCGCTGCTGCTTGATCACCACGCCCACCGGCAGGCCGTCGGCGTAGTTGGAACCAAATGAGAGATTCTGCATCGAGAAGCCGGGCACGCCGTACTCGCTGTCCTTGGCATCGATGCTGACACCGACGTAGCCACGGTCGAAGAACAGGGTCGATCCGAGCGCCACCTGAGAGTTGCGCGCGTAGCTGTTGCCCAGCCGGTGGTGATAGTTGGGCGTCACGTCATTGTTGATCTGCTTCTGCACGTAGGACGGCGTGCCGGCGACGTAGGCAGGATTGATCGGATTGATATAGGTGCGGCGCTGCCAGACCGAGGTCGGATTGTTGGTGTAGAACGAGAAATCGCCGTCGGCCCAGTCCGGGTTCTCGGTCATGAACTGGTCGATATACGGCTGCGAGGCCTTGTTGTAGATCTGCTGCACACGCGCCTCTTTCTGGCAGCTGTCAGCCAGCGCCGAGTTGACGCCGCCGGTGGCCGGGAACAGGCGGGTGTTGCAGACGCCGGCCTTGCTGTTGCCGGGGATGTCGTAGTGCGAGATGCGTTGGCGCGAGACCTGCAGGTTGGTGGAGAGATTGCGCTGGTTGTTGAAGTTCATGCGGAGGCCCTGCGCATCGGCCGCGTTGAAGCCTTTGCGCAGGACCAGCTCCATCGACTGGTCCTTGTCTTCCATCGTGCGCGAGATCAGGCCGGAGTCGATCTCGACGCTGCCGCCGATCGCGTTGCCGCCATGGCGCACCGTATCGGAGGACTTGTTGACGGTGACGCTGCGCACGAACAGCGGATCGAAGGGAATGTTGATGTCACCACTGATCGCATTCATGCCCAGGATGGACTGGCCGTCCTGCAGGATCTGCACGCGGTTGCCGCTGAGGCTGCGGATGACCGGTGCACCTGCATTGGGCCCGAAGGCGCTGCTCTGCACCCCGGAGACATGTTCGAGCAGGTTGCCCAGGGTACGGTTCTGCGCCTGTGGGTTGTCGACGGTGACCCGGTTGTCGATGCGCGAAGGCTGGGTGGCCTCGACCCGCAGGGTAGGTAGGGTAGGTTCGTCCGCAGCATGGGCGCTGTGGACGGTGAACAGGATGGCTGCAGCAAGCAGGTGGCGACGCATGACACGCTCCGTGAAAATTGCGTGAAATGTTATAACGTAACTATTTGCAGCGACAAGTGACAAAGTGACCGCCGCAAGCCCCCCGGGTCGGGTGCCCCTGTTCATCTGTACGGCTTGCCTGGCGCCCCGGCAGCGCGCACGATCCGGGGCACTGCGCGGCGCCACGCACGCGCAGGCCCTTCTTCACTCGAACGGAGCATCGTATGAAGCTGTTGTCCGTGCTGTTGCTGTCCGCGCTTTCGCTGCCGGCCGCGTCGCTGCAGGCGGTGGAGGCTGCGCCTTCGCCGCTGTTGGGTCGCTGGTCGCTGGATGTCTCCACCTCGGCGCTGCCCGTCGCGCAGCGCCCGAAGCAGGTGCTGCTGGAGTTCCGGGACGCCGGCGCCGGCCGCTGGAGTTCGCACGTGGATATCGTGCTGCACGACGGCAAGACGATGAAGTCCGATGGCACGCTGGCGCTGGATGGCACGCCGGGGGCCTTGTCCGGCACTTATGGCGCAGACAAGGCGAACCTGAAACTGCCGGCACCGAACACGCTGGTGATGCAGCTGGTGGACCATGGCACGCCGGCCTCCACCCGCATCTATACGGTGGCGGCCGACCACGCGACGATGACCGAGACCAAGGCGTTCTACGGCCACGACGGCACGCCGATCCTGCAGACCAATCTGTTCAAGCGCATGCCGTAGGGCCGTAGCCACCTCGCCTGTGCAGCGCCGATGCGCAGGCGTGATGCGCCGAGTCAGGGCGCCCCAGGATCGGGCTTGCCGACATTGATGCCGTAGCGGTCGATCGCTTCCTGCATGCGCGCGCGTTCGATGCGGCCTTCGTCGGCCAACGCCTTCAGCGCGGCCAGCACGATGAAATGCCGGTCCACTTCGAAGAAGGCACGCAGCGATTCACGTGTATCGGAGCGACCGAAGCCATCGGTACCGAGCGCGATGAAGCGCCGATCGTTGATGAAGGGACGGATCTGGTCGCCGACGATCTTCATGTAGTCGGTGGCCACCACTACGGGACCGTCATGGTTCTGCAGGCACCGTTGCACGTAGGGCACGCGAGGGTCTTCAGCCGGATGCAGCAGGTTCCAGCGCTCGGTGGCCAGGCCATCGCGGCGCAGTTCGGTCAGGCTGGTCGCGCTCCACACCTCGCTGGCAATGCCGAAATCCTGCCGTAGCAGCTCGGCCGCCGCTTCCACTTCGCGCAGGATCGCGCCGCTGCCCATCAGCTGCACGCGAGGCTGCGAGGCGGTCCCGGCCGCGGCGGCGTGCAGCAGGTACATGCCCTTGAGGATGCCGGCCTCGGCGCCCTCGGGCAATGCCGGTTGCGGGTAATGTCCGCCCACCGGACTGCAGCACCGCCTCCAGGGATTCACGCCACTCGCGCGTTTCCAGCGGATCGGTATCGAAGGGAGTGTGGGTTTGGTTCATGACGGTCTCCAGAGGGCGCCGGTTCTCTGCCTGGGCGACAACACCGGCAGGGCGCACAGCACTGGAGCGGGGTCGCAACGGCGGGGCCGTGACGCGGGAGGTGGCCTGGGCGGCCACCGAGGAGACAAGCGTAGGTGCGTGCCTGGACTGCGGGTAGACGGGTGCGGCTTGGGTCTGCGCCAATCCTGTGTTGCTGCGCTTGTGTAGAGTCGAGCCATGCTCGACCCTACAACGGCCGGGTTGCCTAATCGTGCTCGAAGCGTAGCGGCTCGCTGCCCATCGCCGGGTCGCTGGTTCCCGGGCGTCCATCTTCGGCGCGCCCGGCCAGGCGCAGCTGGCTCTCGCCCGCGCCGATGTTCAGGTCATACCATCCCGCGGTGGGCGCTGCATCCCATGCCAGCGTGGTTTCCGCACGGGCCGGCAATGTCAGCGTCTGCTCGGGCATATGCCCGGTGTAGGCGCCGGCCTGTACGCGCAGCGGCTGCGCAGCGTCCCCCAGGTTGTGCAGGTGCAGGCGCAACTGGCCATCGGCGCGGTCGAGCACTGCCTGTACGGTCGGGCCCTTGGCCGCACCCTGGAAATGCCGGTGGAATCCGTTCGGGCCCAGCAGCCACAGATCGTAGCGACCCTGCGCATCAAGCGGCCAACGCTCCCGCAGCGGGGTGCCCGGCACGAGTGTGTAGCGGCGGGGTATCGCATCAGGACGCAGCCGGTCGTAGACATGCAGCACCGCCGCTGCGCCTTCGCAGGACAAGGACAGTTCCAGGCCTGAGGCGTCGAGCGACGCGATCGATGCCTGTGGCCGGTAGGGCAGTGCCCGCGCTGGCCGCACGCCGCTTTCCTGTTTCGCCGGTTTCAGTCCTTCCGGCAACGCTGGCACGGTACGCCCGGGCAGGGCGGCGGCACGGGCAGCCACCGCGCTCACGTCGGGCAGGCCGCGCACGAACGGGCGGGTGTCGCGCTGGGCGAAGTCGAAGGCGCCGGTCAGATCACCACAGACCGCGCGGCGCCACGGCGAAATGTCCGGGGCAGCCACACCGAAGCGGCGTTCGATCAGTCGTATCACCGAGGTGTGGTCGTACACCTGGGAATCGACCCAGCCACCCCGGCTCCATGGCGAGATCACATACAGCGGCACGCGCGGGCCCAGTCCGTAGGGGCGTCCGCGCAGTTCGGCGGCATCGTATTTTTCGTCGCCCGGTGCCGGGTGGCGGTGGTACTCGCCCTCGGTGCTCACCGACGAGGCACCCGCCCAGCCACCGTCCACCGCTGAGGGCGGGGCCGGTGGTGGCATATGGTCGAAGAAGCCGTCGTTCTCGTCGAACATCAGCAGCAGGGCGGTGCGGCTCCACACCTCCGGATCGGCGGTCAGTGCATCCAGCACACGCGCGGTATAGGCCGCGCCCTGGGCCGGGCTGGACGGGCCAGGATGCTCGCTGCCGGCGGCATCGGCGATGATGAAACTGACCTGCGGCAGGCGCCCGTCGAGCACGTCCTGGCGCAGTTGCGTCAGCCCACGGGTGCTGACCCCGCGCGCGCGCAGCTGTGGGTCATGCCCGGGTGCAGCGCTGTAGGCCAGACGGAACGCCTCGAAGCCGGCCAGCGGGTTGTCGGTGAAGTTGTCGGCCATGTCCTGGTAGATCTGCCAGGACACGCCGGCCTTCTGCAGGCGCTCGACATGGCTCGTCCAGCGGTACGACGCCGGGTGCCCACCGTGTTCGGGGAAGTTGTCATGCGAGTTGGCGATCACCGGGCCACCGGCGCGGGCCTGTGCATCGTTATGGCCGGTCCACAGGAACACCCGGTTCGGGTTGGTGCCGGCCTGCATCGCGCAGTGGTAGGCGTCGCAGATCGTGAACGCATCGGCCAGCGCGAACTGGAACGGCAGGTCACTGCGCTGGAAGTAGCCCATCGAGTGGTTCTGCTTGGCCTTCGGCCATTGCCCCATGCGGCCGTGGTCCCAGGCGCGCTGCGCATCGGGCCAGGTATGCGGCGTGCCTTCCACGCGCATGTAGCCGAAGTGCGCGGCGGTATCCAGCGGGAAGGGCGCGATGGCCCGCTTGCCGCTGGCGTCGGGCTGCAGCCACAGGCTGCGCATGCGCCCACCGGCTTCCAGTGCGGCGGCCGGGGCGACGAAACGGTCGCCGAAACCCCGCACCCCCGGCAGCGTGCCGAAGTAGTGGTCGAACGAACGGTTCTCCTGCATGAACACCACAATGTGCTGCAGGTCGTCCAGGCTGCGCGTCTGCGCGGCGGGGGCGATCGCTGCGGCCCGGGCGATGCTGGGCAGCAGCGGGGAAAGGCCGGCGGCAACGCCGGCCTGCAACAACCGGCGTCGGCCGATATCGGTCACGGGCTCACTCACAGGTCCACGCGGAAGGAGATGCCGACGGTGCGCGGGGCGCCGATGAAGGCGTTGTCGCGACCGTCCACCCCTGCAAGATACCGCTTATCGGTGAGGTTGCTCACCACCAGGTTGGCCCCCATGCCCTTCAGGCGCGGTGACAGGCCCTGCAGGTCGAAGCCGATGTTGGCGTTGAACACCGTGGCCGACGGCAGTTTGTTGACGTTGGCGGCGTCGAGGTAGCGCGTGCCCAGATAGCGGCCGGACAGGCCGAAGTTCCAGTTGGCGCCCTGCCAGTCGGCCGACAGCACCAGGGTGTTCTCCGGCTGGCCGATCACCTTGGCACCGTCGACGATGCCCAGCTGGGTATCGCGGGCGGCATTGCCGCTGCCCAGGTACTTGGAGCGGTTGTAGGTGTAGGCCGCGTTGATCCGCCAGCCATTGTCCCAACCATAGCCGAACGCTGCTTCCAGGCCGTTGCTTTCCACGCCGCCGAAGTTCTCGTAGACGCCGTCGGTCTCGCCCAGGTAATCGATACCGCTGACGAAACCGGCCGGCAGGTACACGATGCGGTTGTCGAACTTGATGTTGTACAGCGTGACCGAAGCGGTCAGCGGCCAGCGGCTGATGCGCATGCCCACTTCGATGTTGTCGGCGGTCTCCGGCTCGACGTTGCGGAAGCGCTGCGGGTCGGTTTCGCCAAGCACGCCGGACGGAATCGCGGCGAAGTTCTGCGAGAAGCCGGCGAACAGCTCCATGCCTTCCACGCCGGGTGCCCAGGTGAAGCCGGTGGACAGCAGTGGATCGGACTTGGAATCGGAGGTGACGTGCTCGCTGGCGCCGATCACGCGGCGGCGCGACTGGTCGACGAAGAACTGCTTCACGCCCAGTCGCGCACTGAACGGACCAAAGCGGGCCACGTCCTCGACGTAGTACATCTGCTCGTCGACCTTGTACTTGTCCTCGAACTGCACCCAGTACGGCTGGCGGTCGAAGTCGATGCTCTGGCCGACAGCGAGCAGGCGGTGCCAGTCGCGGCGCGCCGAACGGTCCAGCTTCTCCACCCACAGGCCGCCACGGATCGTGTTGTCGACCGCGCCGAAGGTCTGTCGCCACTCGACGTCGGCGGTCACGCCCATGCGGTCGTTGTCGTAGTGGGTATGGCGGTAGGACTGCGCGCCCAGCACATTGCCGGCGTAGCAGTTCGGGTCGTACTCGGCAGTGAAGCCCAGCCGCGGCGTGCAGCTGGCCAGGCGCTGCGCGGCGCTGCCGTCGGGATTGACGAAGAAGATCTGGCCGCGGTTGCTGCCGCCGTACACCGTCTTGCCACCGATGTACTCCGCTTCGGGGCGGCCCGCGCCATCGTCGCTGACCTGCGCCAGGTACGGCGGCAGCCAGTCGCCCCGGCCCTGCATGCGATGCCCATAGGCGGCCATCGAGGCTTTGAAACCATTGCCGCCGTCAAAGGCCGCGCGCAGGTAGCCGAAGGTATTCTCGCGCAGGGCGCGCGAACCGGAACGGTAGTTCTGGTCCAGGTACGGGATGCCGGTCAGGGTGCCGACCAGGTTGTCGCGCTCCGGGTTGGTGGCAAACCCCTTCGGCGAAACGCTGGTGTATTCCGGCTCGTCGGCATCGTTGTAGGAGAGGTAGCCGGTCAGTGTCCAGCGGTCGAGTTCGGTGATGAACTTGCCGGCGATATGGTCGTTGCTGGCATGGCCGGTGCCATCGATCCAGTCGTGCACCTTCGACGAAGACGCGCTGACCCATGCGCGGGTATGGCCTCCGAGCAGGCCGGTGTCGTAGCGCACGTAGTACTTGCGCGCATCATTGTCACCGGCGCCGACCACGAAACGCAGGCGGCTGTCCTGCAGTGGATCACTGGTGAGGAAGTTCAGCGTGCCGCCCAGCGCTTCGTTCGAACGCGAGGAGATATCGGCCGTACCCTGGCTGACTTCCACCGTTTCCAGGTCCAGGGTGTCGATGTAGCGGTTGGCCAGCGAGCCACCGCCATAGCCCGAGCCGCCGTTGGGCAGGCCATCGATGGTGGTGCCGATCTGCTGCGTATCGCGGTTGGTGACGAAGCCGCGCATGCTGATCTGGGTGCCCCATACCGACGAACCGGTGGCATCGGCCTCGCTGACCACTACGCCCGGTACTTCATTGAGCGCGTCGTTGACACTGCTCATCACCGTCTGCCGGTTCAGCGTTTCCGCGCGCACCGAGGTTTTGGCGTAGCTGGTGGCCTGGCCGATCACCTGCACCTGGTCCAGGGTGCGGGCATCGCCATTGCGCGCTTCGGCCGTCTCGCCCTGCGGTGCCTCGGCCAGGGCGTCCAGTGCGGGGGCGATCAGCAGGGCAAGCAGCGAGACACGGGGAAAGCGCGCAATCGTTCGCATCGAAACCGGACCTTCAGCAGAGGGAAACCCCGGAGTGTCGGCAGCGCCAATGACATCGGCATGACGTGAAGATGCAGGAATCGTGTTGTGTGACGGCGGCGACCGCCTGTGGCGTCCTCAGTAGCGCGCGTCCCTGGGTTTCGGGTCGCGCGGCCAGTCCTTGTCCTTGTTGGCGAAGTCCGGGCGCGGCTGGTTGATGAAGTAGCTGGCGATGTCCACCGCGTCCTGGTCGGGCATCACTTGCTGGCCCAGCGGCGGATCGCGGGTCACTGCCGGCGGCATGTTGTGCTTGATGAAGCCGGCGGCCTTGTACAGGCGCGCCATGCCAGCGCCGATGTTGAAGCTATGGTCGCCCCACAGGGGTGGAAAGGCGACGTCGCCGCTGGCGTCGCGGCGGCCTTCGCCGTTGTCGCCATGGCAGGCCGCGCACTGAACCGCGTACAGCGCCTGGCCACGGATCGGATCCGGGGTCAGCGTGTTGTCGATCGGTCCTTCGCTGGGTGCTGCCACCTTCGCACCGTCTGGCACAGGGCTGCTTAACCACGCCATGTAGTCGAGCATCGCGCGCATCTGCGGCGAATCCTTCGGCAGCGGCTTGCCGTTCATCGAACGCTGCAGGCAGCCGTTGATGCGCTCGGCCAGCCCGATCACCTTGCCCGGACGCGGCATGTAGCGCGGATAGGCACCGCCACCGGTGTTGAAGTAGTGGTTGCCGAAGGGCCGTTTGCCCTCGGCCATGTGGCACGAGTTGCAGTTCAGATCATTGCCGACGTTGTCCGGCAGCAGGCGTGCGGTTTCATTGAGCAGGCGGCGGCCGAGCATCACCGATCCGGCGTTGCCCAGCGCGCTGATTTCCTCGGCGCTGGGCGGCTGGTAGTACCCGACCACCTTGCCGCGTGCATCGAGGATGTCGAGCGTACTGGCCGCAGCGGCATCCAGATCCGGGTACAGATGGCGATGGGCGAGGGTGCCGGCGATGGCCAACAGCGCGGCGGCGATTGCAGCGCCGAGCAGTCTGCGGGTACGTCTGCGCGAACGCTTCATCGTGCGGCCTCCTGCGGAACGTAGTGCACCGGTTTGTCGTGCACCACCCGGCGCATCCGCGCCACGTCGACCTCGCTTACCGCGCTGGCCTGGTTGCCCCAACTGCTGCGGATGAAGGTCAGGATCTGCGCCAGCTGCGCATTCGGCAGCTGCTCGAAGCCAGGCATGCTGAAGGCCATGCGGTCGTGTGCGGTGTGCGGCGTACGGCCGCCGATCAGGGTCACCTGCACCAGCGAACTGGGATCATCGGCGAACACGATCGAGTTGCCGGCCAATGCCGGATAGACGCGCGGCATGCCGCGGCCATCGGCACGATGGCAGGCCTGGCAGTGCTCGGCATAGGCCAGCGCACCGGCCACGCGGTAGTCGCCGCTGCGCAGTGCGGCGGTGGTCGTATCGCTGCCGGGCGACCACTGCGTGCTGCGTCCTTCGCGCGCGGGCAGCTGTTTCAGATAACGCGCCATCGCCAGCAGGTCGGCGTCGGACAGGTACTGCGTGCTGTGCTCGACCACATCGGCCATGCCGCCGAAGGCCGCCGAGCGATCGGTACGACCGGTGCGCAGGAAGTCGACGATCTCGCCTTCGCTCCAGCTGGCCAGCCCGGTCGATTCATTGCGCAGGTTCTTCGCATACCACCCTTCCAGCACCGAGCCGGACAGGAACTGGCGGCTGCGATCGTCGGCCATCGCCTTTTCCTGGAAGGCCAGGCCGCGCGGTGTGTGGCAGGCACCGCAGTGGGCCAGGCCTTCCACCAGTTCGGCACCGCGCTGCTGGCCGGCGTCCAGCGAGGGATCCGGGTTGAAGCTGCGCGGGCGTGCGAACAGCAGCTGCCACCATGCCAGCGGCCAGCGCATGTTGGCGGGCCAGGGAATCGTGCTGTCGGCGTTGCTCTGTTTCACCGGCTGCACCGAACCCATGAAGTAGGCGTACAGCGCTCTGATCTCGGCATCGCTGGCGATCACGTAGGAGGCATACGGCATCGCCGGGTACAGCGGTTGGCCGTCATGGCGGACGCCGCGGCGCACGGCGCGCTCGAAGTCGGCGTAGTCGTAACCGCCGATGCCGGTTTCGGGATCAGGCGTGATGTTGGTCGAGTAGAGCGTGCCCATCGGCGTCTGCATGCCGAGGCCACCGGCGAATGGCTTGCCGCCCGGTGCGGTATGGCAGGCCGCGCAGTCGGCGGCGCGCGACAGGTACTGGCCCTGCGCGATCAGCGCCGGGTCGTGGATGTCGACGTGCGCCGTCTGCCGTGGCGCGAACCAGTAAGGCGCAGTGCGGGCGATGCCGTAGGCGGCGGCCACGGTGGCGGCCAGGGCAAGGGCGAGCTTGAGCGAGGTGCGCATGGCGGCACTGTGGGCATTCCTGCGCGCACGTTCATTGATCGGGATCATTGCCTGAACGGAGACAGCCTGTGCACCAAGCTGAATCGTTCCTGCGCTGTCATCAAGCCGTCATCCGGCTGCGATAGATGCCCGGTCGTGCGGGACGTTAATGTCCCCGTCTGTCGGATTCGCCCCCATGACGTGATATGAAGCGCTTGCTGCTGTTGCTGCTGGCGTGCGCCGGCCTGTGGCTGGCCGCATGCTCCTCTTCGATCAATGCCTCGTCCACCTCGCTCGCCGATCGGTTGATCGCGCCGGGTGGCGTGTCGACGCTGCTTGATCGCCCGCGCATCGCCGCGGCCATCGCTGAACTGCCCAACCGCCACGGCTTCGCACCGGGCCGCGACGGCGTGCCGATCTTCTGGCGCGTGTTCGATCCGGGCGACTATGGTGCGCGCTATCGCTATCTGCCGCAGCGTCACGAGAACGGCCTGCCACTGGATACCGGGCTGAGCCTGGCCGTGCCGCAGCCGTTCCGGGCGCAGGCGCCGCGCGGTACCGTGGTGCTGCTGCACGGCTGGATGATGAACGGTGATTCGATGCTGCCGTGGTCGCTGCAGCTGGCCGAATCCGGCTACCGCGTGGTGACTCTGGACCTGCGCAACCATGGCCAGTCTGGCGCTGGCCCGTCCGGTTATGGCACCTATGAATCGGATGACGTGGTCGATGTGATCGGCGAGCTGCGCGCGCGTGGTGAAGTGACGGGTCCGCTGTATCTGTTCGGTGTGTCCTATGGCGCCGCCACGGCGGTGTTCACCGCCGACAAGCTGGGCGACCAGGTGGCCGGCGTGGTGGCGATGGAATCGTTCGCCAATGCCGGCGTGGCCATCCGCACGATGATCCCGCACCTGATGGGCTTGCAGCCGGAAGGATTGAAGGCGCAGGCGGTGGCCTCCTACGCGCGCTGGCGCTACGGCGGCCAGGACATCAACCAGGTGATCGCCGCCGCCAGCCGGCGTATCGACGTCGATCTGGACCGCGTGGACGTGGCGCGCGCGCTGGCCGATACCCGCGCCTGCGTGCTGCTGCTGCACGGGCAGGGCGACCAGCACATCCCGGTCAGCCAGGGCCGCGAGCTGGCGCAGGCCAATCCGCGCGCGCACTACATCGAGATGCGCGGCGAGGACCACATCACCCTGCCGCTGCGGCTGGATCTGCTGGCCGGCGTGGTCGACGACTGGATGGCGCGCGACGAACACCACCCGAAGAGCGCCTGCCCGGCACCACAGCTGCCGGCCCAGGCCGAATGGCTGGCCCACCGCTGAAAAAAGGGGACGGAGGGGATTAAGTCGTTTCTGCCGCGTGTGTGTGGGAAACGACTTAATCCCCTCCGTCCCCTTTTTCTGTCAGGGCAGGCGGCGTGCCAGTGAGCGGGCGGACGCAGCCACGCCGAGCAGCAGCGCGGCCACGCACAGGAAGGCGAAGCCGAGGCTGGTGGCATGTGCCAGCGCGCCAATCGCGGCCGGGCCGGCGAGGATGCCGGCGTAGCCCAAGGTGGTAACCGCGGTGATCGCGATGCTCTCTGGCATCACCCGCTGCTGGCCGGCCATCGAGAACAGCGCCGGTACGATATTGGCGCAGCCCAGCCCGACCAGCAGGTAGCCGGTCAGTGCCACCGGGAACGACGGCACCAGCGTGGCCAGGCCAAAACCGGCCGCTGCGGTGATGCCGCCGATGACGATCGTGCGGGTGCGGCCGAGGCGCTCGACGATGCCATCGCCGAACAGACGCATCGCGGTCATCGCCAGGGTAAACACCGCGAAGCCTGCGCCGGCCTGGTCGCGCGGCACCTGCCGTACCTCGGCCAGGAACACCGCGCTCCAGTCCAGCATCGAGCCTTCGCCGAGGAACACCACGAAGGCCAGCACGCCGATGAACAGCACCACGCCATGTGGCAGCGCCAGCAGCGGGCCTTCATGCAGGATCCGTTGCGGGCGCCAGTGTGGCGCCGCGAGCACCGCCACCAGCAGCAGTGCCGTCACCGAAGCCAAGGCGGCCATCCACAGCGGCGTTCCCACTATCAGCAGGCCGGTCATGCAGCCCGCACCGACGAAGCCGCCGATGCTGTAGAACGCATGGAAGCCGGACATCATCGGCCGCCCAGCATCGCGCTCGACCGCCACCGCCTGCATGTTCATCGCGCAGTCCAGTGCGCCCACGCCGGCGCCGAACACGAACAGGGCCGCACCCAGCGCCAGTGGTGACGGTGCCAGTACCAGCAAGGGCAGGGCGCACAGCATCATCGCGCAGGTGATCACCATCACCCGGCGGCATCCCAGCCGACCGGTCAACGCACCCGCCAGCGGCATCGCCAGCAGCGAGCCCAGGCCGAGGCACAGCAGCACCGCGCCAAGGCTGGCATCGGACAGCCCGGCCTTGGCCTTGGCGTAGGGCACCATCGGCGCCCAGGCGGCGGTGGCGAATCCGGGGATGAAGAAGGCGGCGCGGGTGGCGTGCTGCTGGGCGCGGGGGGGTGAGGGCGTCATGCGCGGTGGAGATCTCCAGGGAATGCAGCCATGGAAGCGTTTTCAATCGAGATCGGCAAGTGCCATGGATGACATCGGACGACGCATACGATTGCATCGCGTCACCAGTGGTTAACGCCACACGGGGACAGTGGGGGCACGGTCGGCACTCCACCGCCCGCTGCCGGAGACCTGTAAATGAGCACGACACCGACCATCCTCCTCGTCCACGGATTCTGGGGCGGGCCGCACACTGGGCCAAGGTGATCCTGGAATTGCATCGCAATGGCCATGATCGCGTGCAGGCGGTGGAATTGCCGCTTACCTCGCTGGCCGACGACGCCGGGCGCACCCAGAAAATGATCCGCCAGATTGAAGGGCCGGTGCTGCTGGTCGGCCATTCCTACGGGGGGCGGTGATCGGCCAGGCCGGCAACGAGGCCAACGTGAAGGGGCTGGTCTATATTGCCGCCTTCGCACCGGATGCCGGCGAGAGCCCGGGCGGCATCACCCAGCAGCATCTGCCGGAAGCGGCGCCGAACCTGGCACCGGACAGTGATGGCTACCTGTGGCTGCGCGCGGACAAGTTCCACGAGAGTTTCTGCCAGGACCTGAGCGAGGACGAAGGCCGGGTCATGGCGGTCACGCAGAAGGCGCCGCTGGCCAGCACCTTCGGCGATGCCGTCAGCGACCCGGCGTGGAAGCACAGGCCGAGCTGGTATCAGCTGTCGCGCCACGACCGCATGATCGCGCCGGAAAACCAGCGGGCCATGGCCGCACGGATGCAGCCGAAGCGGTTGCTGGAACTGGATGCCAGCCATGCGTCGCTGGCGTCGAAGCCGACCGAGGTGACGGCGCTGATCCTGGAAGCCTGCGCCGCCATCGGCGGTTGATGACGGTTCTGCAAAGTGCCGTGCGTGGGCTCGGCTCTGCAACGGCGCCCGCGATGCGTGATGGCATCGCGGGCGTTTCCGTTACAGCGGCAGGTCGAACACCAGCACCTCGGCGTCGTTGCCGTTTTCCAGCGTCAGCTGCGCTTCGTCGCTGATCTGGAGCGCATCACCGGCTTCCAGGGTGATGCCGTTGACCTGCAGCTGGCCGCGCGCCACCTGTACATAGGCGCCGCGACCGGTGCCGAGTGCGTGATGCAGCTTCTGGCCGCCATCGAGAATGGTGGCGAAGATGCGGGCATCCTGGTGGATGCGCAGCGAACCGTCGGCCCCGTCCGGCGAGGCGATCAGGCGCAGCTGGCCACGCTTGCTGTCCGGCGTGAAGTGGGTCTCCTCGTAGGACGGCGCGATGTTCTCGGTGTCCGGGAAGATCCAGATCTGCAGGAAGTGCACGGTCTCGTCGGCCGAGTGGTTGAATTCGCTGTGGCTGACGCCGCTGCCGGCGCTCATGCGCTGCACGTCGCCATAGCGCAGCACCGAGCCGGTGCCCATCGAGTCCTTGTGTTCCAGCGCGCCGCCGAGCACGTAGGAGATGATCTCCATGTTGCTGTGGCTGTGGGTGCCGAAGCCCTGGCCGCCGATCACCTTGTCTTCGTTGATCACCCGCAACGGGCCGAAGCTGACGTAGCGCGGGTCGTAGTAGTTGGCAAACGAGAAGGTATGGCGCGAGGACAGCCAGCCATGCTCGGCCAGGCCACGGGTAGCGCTCTTGCGGATCTGCAGCATGATGGAATCTCCTTGTTCGATGGTTTCGATGGGGCGGGGTGGGCCGGTAGCCGCTGTGTTTCCCCGTTGGAGAGAAGTATCCGCTTGCGCGCGGGGTTTGAAAAACGGATAGTTTTGACAGCCATCATCGAAAAAATCGAATGCTCAAGCTCAGCCTCGATGCCCTGCAGATCCTCGATGCCATCGACCGCCGCGGCTCGTTCGCCGGCGCTGGCAAGGCCCTGCACAAGGTGCCCTCGACCATCTCCTACACCGTGGCCAAGCTGGAGGAGGACCTGGGCGTTCAGCTGTTCGATCGGGTCGGCCCACGTGCCGAGCCGACCGAGGCCGGACGCGCGCTGCTGGATGAAGGCCGGCATCTGCTGCGCGCGGCCCGCGAACTGGAGTTGCGCGTGCGCCGGGTGGCATCCGGCTGGGAGACCGAGCTGACCCTGGCGGTGGATTCAGTGTTCCCGACCTGGCTGCTGGGGCCGGACATCGCCGCATTCCGTGAGGCGCAAGCGCCGACCCGGCTGCGGCTGATCGGCGAAGCCCTGTCCGGTACCTGGGAAGCCTTGCTGGATCGGCGCGCGGACCTGCTCGTGGGTGCGCCGGGCGAGGGGCCCAGCGGCGGTGGCTACGTGGTGGAGCCGCTGGGCACGGTGGAGTTTGTGTTCGCGGTCGCGCCGAGCCATCCCCTGGCCGCAGTGGACGGTGTGCTCGGGCGCGAGCAGCTGGTCGAGCATTGCGCGATCGCCGTTTCCGATTCGGCGCGCAGGCTGCTGCCGCGCACGGTGGGGCTGTTGATGGGGCAGGAGATGCTGACGGTGCCCGACATGGCCGGCAAATTGAAGTTGCAGTGCGAAGGCGTGGGCTTCGGCTTCCTGCCTGAACCGTGCGCGCGCGCGGCGGTGGCACGTGGCCAGCTGGTGATCCGCGAGGTGGAGGAACACAAGCCGGAAGAAACCTTCTGGCTGGCCTGGCGCACCGGTGAGGACGGTGCTGCATTGCGGTGGTGGCGCGAGCGCCTGCGCAGGCCGGAGCTGCTGTCGCAGTGGTGGCAGGCAATGGCCAGGGGGTAGGTGTACGGCAGGGCTGCACCCTGCACCCGCCGAAGCAACGGCTACGGCCGAAGCAACAGCAACAGCCGAAGCAAAAGCAACAGCAACAGCTGGTTTCCTGAGAGATGGCGGGGTGGGTCCGGTTGCGGGAGACGCCGTAAACCCGTCCTTGGGGGCTTGGCCGCGGCATCCATGCCGCGGACACTCCCGCAACCGGACCCACCCCGCCTTCGACAGTTTCCGGCGATCTGTCGGTGCTGGTGCGGTTGGTGGGTGTCGACCTTGGTCGACACGGTAGATCCACGCCATGCGTGGATGCTTTTCGATCTTGATTCGAAATATTCGATTCCGATGGAGATTCATCCACGCATGGCGTGGATCCATCAGATCGCTGAAATCTGTCAGAGGTGGGGCGGTGTCGGAGTGCGGGGTGTCAGCCGCATGGATGCGGCTGCCAAGCCTACAGGGACGTACTTGCGGCGTCCCCGCACTCCGACACCGCCCCGCCAACCTACGGAATGCCAGCTCTTGCCGTTGCAGTTGCCTTGGCTTGAAGCATTTGCAGGTGCAGGACGCAGTCCTGCCAAAAAACACGCACAAAAAAACAGCAGGCCGAGGCCTGCTGTTTCGGTGTAATGGTGCGCCCGGAGAGATTCGAACTCCCGACCGCCTGGTTCGTAGCCAGGTACTCTATCCAACTGAGCTACGGGCGCCAATTACATAAACTTGTTGTGCTGACTGTGTATGGTGCGCCCGGAGAGATTCGAACTCCCGACCGCCTGGTTCGTAGCCAGGTACTCTATCCAACTGAGCTACGGGCGCGCGGTACACAATCAAATTTTAAAACATTTCCAGCGGCGGATGCTGGAAACCTGTCGAGTGGTGCGCCCGGAGAGATTCGAACTCCCGACCGCCTGGTTCGTAGCCAGGTACTCTATCCAACTGAGCTACGGGCGCCCTGCGACAGGAGCGGAATTATGCGGATGTCGGCGCGCACCGTCAACAGTTTTGTGAAAATTTTCACCCAACTGAATGAAAAAGCTGTCAGCGACCGCCTCCGGGGCCTTCAGCCACGCGAAATGATCGGCGGGCGTGCCCAGTTCCTGTGCAGACAGCACGCGCAGCTGTGCGGCGACATTCGGCAGCTTCGCCAGTAGTATCTGCATCGATCCGGAAGGCGCCAGCCAGTCGTGCTCCATCAGCACCGCCTGTGCGCTGCCGTGCACGCGCGCCATCTGCGCATCCAGATCTTCGTCCATGCCGGCGGCGGCATAGTGATTGTTCAGGCCCACCCGCGCCCAGTCGGCAATCAGCCCGCGCGCCTCGGTGCCACCGAAGCCGAGGCGGCGGCCATTCAGTACGCCCTGGCGCTGCGCGATCCACGGCAGGAAGCGATAGACCAGCGGCAGCAGCCAGCCACGTGGTGGCGGGAAACCGCGCCAGAATGGTGAGCCGCTGGCGGCCAGCCACAGCCGGTTGAAGTGCTGCGGGTTGCGGCCGGCATGCACGCAGGCCAGCTGCCCGCCGAGACTGTGGCCGCCGATGATCCAGGGCAGGGCGCCGGCGGCATCGTCCGCGGCGGCCAGTACCGTCTGGCTGGTGGGTAGATCCTGCTCCAGCACCTCCCGGTAGCCCCAGTCCTGCGTGCGCGACGGCCGCAGCGAACTGCTGCCGTTGCCGCGCCACTCATGCAGATAGACCGCCACCCCCTTTGCGGCCAGCGCCTGTGCCAACGGCAGGTAATGGCGGGCGGCCACGCCCAGTGCCGGCAGCCAAAGCAGGCGTGCGATCGGCTGTGCAGGCACGCAGGCGATCACTTCATAGCGGTGGCCATCGTCGCACTGCACGGCAACGGTGTCTGGTGTCAGCGTCATGGGTGCGGTGCCGCGCCGAAATGGTCGAGCACCAGCACTTCGCTGCGGCCGGGCGCATAGCCATGCTGCAGGCCGCGCGCCACGTAGTCGATGCCGGCTTCGCAGGCGTTGGCCAGGCTCAGGCCGTTGCACAGCTGCGCGGCGATGGCCGAGGCCAGCGTGCAGCCGGTGCCATGCGCATCCAGTGGCAGGCGGGTGTGGATGAATTCTTCGCTGCTGACGCCGTCGAAGTAGCGATCGATCACCCGGCTGCCTTCCTGCAGATGGCCACCCTTGAGCAGCACGGCGCCGGCACCGAGGTCGAGCAGGGTAGCGGCGGCCCGTTCGGCGTCATCACCATTGCTGATCGTCCGGCCCACCAGCAGTTCTGCCTCCGGCGTGTTCGGGGTGATCAGTGTGGCCAGCGGAATCAGCCGTTCACGCAGGGCCTGCAATGCGGAGTCTTCCAGCAGGCGCGCGCCGCTGGTGGCAACCATCACCGGATCGAGGACCACGTGCGCCGGGCGATGGCGCTCGAGTACTTCGGCCACCGTGTTGATGACCTCGGCGTTGGCCAGCATGCCGAGCTTCACCGCGTGGATGTCGAAGTCGTCAAAGCACGCCTCCAGCTGTGCGCGCAGGAACTCGATCGGCGGCACATGTACGGCGATGACGCCGCGGGTGTTCTGCGCGGTCAGCGCGGCAATCGCCGACAGGCCATGCACGCGATGCGCGGCGAAGGCCTTCAGGTCGGCCTGGATGCCTGCGCCACCGCCGGAGTCGGAGCCGGCGATGGTGAGGGCGGAGGCGGGAGTGGTCGGGCTCATCCGTCGATTGTGCCGTGGTCCCGCATGCGCGGGTAGAGTCGAGCTTGCTCGACTGCGCGGCGGACGGGCCCGCAGCACGATCCTCAACGGCGCCAGCGCGCCCACTGCTGGTACAGCACGTAGCCCAGCCCGGTCAGGCCGGTCAGCAGGGCAGGCGCGAGCAGGGCGTCGTACTGCCAGCGCACGAACAGCCAGGCGCCGATGACACCGCCGGCGAGGAAGCCGCTGATGATCAGCCCGCTCAGGGTCAGCCGCCGCACCTGCAGCGGCAGTCCGCGCAGCAGGTGGCCCAGACCGATGCCGAGGTCGGTGAACATGCCGCTCAGATGCGTGGTGCGCACCACCGCGCCGCTGAAGGTGGTGGCCATGGCGTTCTGCAGGCCGCAGGCCATGGCGGCAGCCAGTGCGCCCCAGATCTGCTGATGTTCAAACAGGGGGATGGCCACCAGCAGCAGCGCAGATTCCAGCGCCAGTGCAACGCCATAGCGACGCCCCAGTTGCAGGGTGTTGTCCTGGATCAGCAGGCCGCTGAGCATCGCGCCCAGCGAAAACGCGATCAGCAGGCCCCACAGATGGCCGACGGCGCGCCAGTCACCCTGCGCCAGCGCCATGCCCAGCTGGCTGGTGCTGCCGGTCATGTGACTGACGGCCTGATGCTCGAAGCCGAGAAAACCGACCACGTTGACCATGCCGGCCACGCACGACAACGCGACCGCACCGATCCAGACCCAGGTCGGCAGGCGTATTCCCATTGGCGGGCCCTCAGGGCCCGCCGAGGCCGCCGTTGAACTGCAGCTCGCTGAAGGTGCCGGTGGATGGATCGAACACGGCGCCCCAGAACTGCGCGCCGCCATCGCAGACACGGATTGCTTCCCGCGCCGGATTGATGCCGCTGTCGTCGGGCAGGTGGAAGGCGTTGATGTAGATCAGCCGTCTGCCGGTGCTTTCAATGCCGACGTACTGGCGGTCGAAGTCCAGCACCTTCGGCACCTGCGTTTCCAGCGACGACAGCTTCGCCTCCAGCTGGTCGACCTGCTGCCGGCTGGGCGCCCAGTACCCCGACACCCGCCCGGCCTCGCGACCGGGGCTGGGGCGCGAGCAGGTGTCGAGCACCTGCGCGGCGATGATCGGGCGGGTGACCACCCACGACTGGCCGGTACGCTCGGTGGTCGGCACGCTGGCCGGGCCGCGCGTGGTGGTGCAGGCGCCCAGAGCGGCGGCGAGGGTGATCGCCGCCGTGGGCAGCAGCAGGCGGGTGCAACGGTTCACAACACCTCCGAAGCGTAGTCTGCCAGGCGCGAACGCTCGCCCCGGCGCAGGGTGATGTGCGCGCTGTGCGGCCAGTTCTTGAAACGGTCCACCGCGTAGGTCAGGCCCGAGGTGGTCTCGGTCAGGTACGGGGTGTCGATCTGCTCGACATTGCCCAGGCAGACGATCTTGGTGCCGGGGCCGGCACGGGTGATCAGCGTCTTCATCTGCTTGGGGGTGAGGTTCTGCGCCTCGTCCAGGATCAGGTAACGCGACAGGAAGGTGCGGCCGCGCATGAAGTTCATCGAGCGGATCTTGATGCGGCTGGCCAGCAGGTCGTTGGTGGCCTGGCGGCCCCAGGTGCCGCCTTCCTGGTTGTGCGTGAGCACCTCCAGGTTGTCGGTCAGCGCGCCCATCCACGGCGTCATCTTCTCTTCCTCGGTGCCGGGCAGGAAGCCGATGTCCTCGCCGACGCTGACCGTGGCGCGGGTCATGATGATCTCGCGGTAGCGCTGCTGGTCCATCGTCTGCGCCAGGCCGGCGGCCAGTGCCAGCAGGGTCTTGCCGGTGCCGGCGGTGCCGAGCAGGGTGACGAAGTCGATCTCCGGGTCCATCAGCGCGTTGAGCGCGAAGTTCTGCTCGCGGTTGCGCGCGCTGATGCCCCACACGGCGTGGCTGCCGTGGCGGAAGTCATCGACCAGCGACAGCACTACCTTGCCGTCGCCGACCACGCGGCTGACCCGCAGCTCGACTTCGTCTTCGCCGGGCAGGTAGACGTACTGGTTCGGGTACCACTCCTCGCCGTCCAGCGCCTGGATTTCGTAATGGGTGCGGCCCTTGTCGCTCCAGCTGCGCAGGTCGTCGCCGTGGCGCTTCCAGAAGTCTTCCGGCAGCTCGGTGGCGCCGGTGTAGAGCAGGCTGAAATCGTCCAGCGCACGGTCGTTCTCGTAGTCCTCGGACACGATGCCGGCAATGGCGGCCTTGATGCGCAGGTTGATGTCCTTGGAAACGAACACCACCGGCAGGTCCGGCGTTTCCTCCTTCAGGGCCAGGATCGCGCCGAGAATGGCGTTGTCCGGGATGACCTTGCCGAAGCTCTTGCCGGCATCGAAATGGCTGGTCTGGAAGCGCAGCTTGCCCGCGCTCTGCTTGCCGCGCAGCTGCAGGCCATTGGGGCGCTGCAGCGGAATGCCGTCGGCCAGGTTGTCCAGGCCCGAAGCCTGCACCAGCTCGTTGAGGAAGCGGCTCACCTGGCGGGCGTTGCGGCTCGCTTCGGAGGTGCCCTTCTTGCCGTTGTCCAGCTCCTCGATCACCTGCATGGGCAGGTAGACGTCGTGCTCCTCGAATTTGAACAGCGCGGTGGGATCGTGCATCAGCACGTTGGTATCCAGCACGTAGATGCGCTTGCCTCGGGTCATCGTCGGTTCCTGGTTACGGACAGGGAAAAACCATCACGTCCTGCTGCAGGGCAGGGTGATGGCGGACACGGTGGGCAATGGGACTCACTTGGACTGGGAGGCCTTCAGTTCGTCGAGAACGGCATCGGCATGGCCGGCGACCTTGACCTTGCGCCAGGACTGCACGATGCGGCTGTCGGGGGAAATCAGGAAGGTGCTGCGCTCGATGCCACGTACCTGCTTGCCGTACATGTTCTTCATCTTGATCACGTCGAAGGCGGTGCACAGCGCTTCGTCGCCATCGCTGACCAGCGGGAAGCCGAACCCCTGCTTGGCACAGAAATTGTCGTGCGACTTCACCGAGTCGCGCGAGACGCCGAGCACAACCGCGCCGGCCTTCTTGAACTTCGGCAGCAGCGCGTTGAAGTCGATGCCTTCGGTGGTGCAGCCCGGGGTGCTGTCCTTGGGGTAGAAGTACAGCACCAGCCACTGGCCGGCGTAGTCGCCGAGGGTGGCGTGGGCGCCGCCGGACAGGGCCAGCGGCAGGGAGAGGGTGGTGCTGTCCAGGGTGTCGCCGTTGTTCATGAGGTCCTTCTGTCGAGCCTGGGTTCTTTCTACGACAATTGCATGAAACGCCACGCGCCTGTGAGAGGCGCGCGAAAAAATCAGGAATTCATTCAGAACTTCATCGGGTCCATGATCGCGTCCAGATTCAGGTGGTCGCAGAACTCAAGGAAATCGTCACGCAGCGCGGCAATGTGCATGTTGGCCGGCACGCCGATGGTGACCTGCGCGCTGAACATCTCCGCACCGGTCTGCATGGCGCGGTAGCGCGTGCTCTGCAGGTTCTCGATGGTGATGCCCTGGCGGTCGAAGAAATCGGCCAGCTGGAACAGGATGCCCGGCTTGTCGGCGGCGATCACCTCGACGATGTACGGCAGCAGGTTGGACTGCGCCTGCTTGGCCGCGGTGCGGTACCAGACCAGCTTCAGGCCTTCCTCGCGCTCGAGCCGGGTCAGCATCGCTTCGAGCTTGGCGACCGAGTCCCACGACCCGGTGGCCAGGGCGGTGACCGAGACATCGCGGCCGACCGTGGCCAGCCGCGCGTCCACCAGATTGCAGCCGCTGTCGGCAATGCGGCGGGTGACGGACAGCAGGGGGGACTCCGGATGCGTCGTATAGGCGTTGATCAGGAGGTGGTTTTCGCTCGGCGCGGGGCGCGGGGTGGTGTCGGTCAAGGCGATTCCGGGTAATGCATGCGTGAGTCTGAATGCCCGCCAGAGGCGGGGATCCACCGGTGTCCAGCATACTTGCCCGTGCTTTCGCGCCGCAAGTAACATTCAGGTCGCCCCCGGCCTTTCGTGGCGGGCGTTTCCCTTCCCAGCCAAGAGCAGCACGTCCTTGTCCCTTTCCGGCCTCATCACCGCGCTGGCGACCCCTTTCCGGGCCGACGGCGCCCTCGATCCCGACGGTTGGCAGCGCCTGCTGCATCTGCAACTTGAAGGTGGCGTCCATGGCGTTGTCGTTGCCGGCTCGACCGGTGAAGCGGCAACCCTCACCGATGCCGAGTACGACCTGCTGCTGGCCAGCGCGGTCGAGCGCATCGGCGGCCGCATTCCGGTCATGGCCGGCACCGGCCTGTCCGGTACCGCCAAGACCATCGAACAGACCCGTCGCGCCGGCGCGCTCGGGGCCAGCCACGCGCTGGTGGTCACGCCGCCCTACGTGCGCCCCACCCAGGCCGGCCTGATCGCGCATTACCGTGCGGTGGCCGACCAGGGCGGGCTGCCGGTGGTGCTGTACAACGTGCCCGGCCGTACCGGCTGCGACATGCAGCCGGAGACCGTGGCCGAGCTGGCCAGCCATCCCAACATCGTCGGCATCAAGGAAGCGGTGGGCGACACCGGCCGCGTGCAGGCGCTGCTGGCCTTGCGCAGCCCGCAGTTCGCCGTGCTCAGTGGCGATGACGGAACCGCCGCGCGTTCGATCCAGGCCGGTGTCGATGGTTTGATCTCGGTCGGCTCCAACGTGCTGCCGGGCGCCTACCGACGGATGTGCGAGCTGGCCGCGGCCCACGACCACGAAGCCACCGCGTCGTGGGATGCGCGCCTGCAGCCGTTCCATGATTTCTGCGGCGTAGAGCCGAACCCGATCCCGGTCAAGGCGCTGCTGCGCCGCCTCGGCATCGGTCACGATCTGCGACTGCCGCTGCTGCCGCTGTCGGCGCCGCACCATGCGGCGGCCGATCATCTTGCCGGCGACATCGCCGCCCTCGAAGCCCTTTCCAGCCACTGACTTCCCGTCTTGGTCTGATCCAGGAGATTCACATGCGTCAATCCGTTTCCACCGTCCGCGTCCTGTCCTATGCCCTGCTTGCCGTGGCCGTCGCCGCCAGCACCACCGGCTGCTTCAAGCGTGGCGTCAAGGGCGACTATGCCTTGGCCCCGGAAATGCGTCCGCTGGAAGTGCCGCCGGACCTGAACCTGCCGGCCACCACCGGTGACAACAAGGTGCCGACCCTGGCATCGGCGACCAAGCCGGCGGCCCCGGCTGCTGCGGCCCCGGCCGTGGGCAACACCGGCTTCACCATTGCCGGTGGCAAGGATGACGCCTTCGCCAAGGTCGGTACCGCGCTGGAAGGCGTGGAAGGCGTGACCATCGCCAGCCGCGCGCAGCTGCTGGGTTCGTACGATGTGGCCTATGAAGGCAGCAACTTCCTGGTCCGCGTGGTCGCCGTCGATGCCGGCGCCTACATCTCCGCGGTCGACCCGCGTGGCCTGCCGGCTACTGCAGAAGCGCCGGTGAAGCTGATCGCCGCGCTGAAGGCGAAGCTGGCGCAGTAAGGCCAGCCGGCTGGGTATGGATCGCGGTCCGCGCCTGCCTTGGGTAGCGCCGGGCCATGCCCGGCGAGCGTGAAGCGCGGCCCAGGATCCACCGGGCATGGCCCGGCGCTACCGAAAAAAAAGGGCGCCATCGGCGCCCTTTTTCGTTGCCGTTGCTGGCGCCTCAGCGCTCCAGCAGCTTCAGCTTGTCCGGCTTGCCATCCCACTCGCCGGCATCGGCGGGCGGGTCCTTGCGCACAGTCAACACCGGCCACTCGCGTGACAGCTCGGCGTTGAGCGCCACGAAGCCTTCCTGGCCGGCGGGGACATCGTCCTCCGGGAAGATCGCATTGACCGGGCACTCCGGCTCGCACAGGGTGCAGTCGATGCACTCATCCGGATCGATCACCAGGAAGTTCGGGCCTTCGTGGAAGCAATCCACGGGGCACACTTCCACGCAATCGGTGTGTTTGCACTTGATGCAGTTTTCGGTGACGACAAAGGGCATGGGCTGGGGGTGGATCGATTCCTGAACCCGACAATTCTAGAACAGGTTGGGCCCCGGTGTCGGCGCGGGGCGGAAAACGGGCGTCTGGCAGGCTCGGCTGCGCCCCCGTTGGCGACAGGGCGGGGCCTGTGCGACGCTGCGGACGCCCGGTCGCCGCAGGTGGCCGCCTTCCCTTCCCAGCAGGATCGCCCATGTCCCAAGCCCAGCCCGGCACCGCCTCCCAGAGCGGCGAGAACACTGCGTTCATCGTCCTCATCAGCTGTGTGGCCACCCTCGGTGGATTCCTGTTCGGTTTCGATAGTGGTGTCATCAACGGCACGGTCGACGGCCTGCGCCAGGCGTTCAATTCCAGTGAGGCGGCGCTCGGCTTCGAAGTCGCCTCGATGCTGCTGGGCTGTGCGATCGGCGCATTCCTGGCCGGTTGGCTGGGTGACCGGCTGGGCCGCCGTGGCGTACTGATCGTGTCGGCACTGCTGTTCCTGGTGTCGGCGCTGGGTGCCGGCGCCGCCCATGCCTCCTGGCTGTTCATCGCCGCGCGCGTGCTGGGTGGCTTTGCGGTGGGTGCGGCCAGCGTGATGTCGCCGGCCTACATTGCCGAAGTCGCCTCGGCACGCTATCGGGGACGGCTGGCCACGGTGCAGCAGATGGCCATCATCTGTGGCCTGTTCGCCGCCTTCCTCAGCAACTACCTGCTGGCGCGTGCCGCCGGTGCGTCCACCGAGCCGTTGTGGCTGGGCCATGAAGCCTGGCGTTGGATGTTCTGGATGCAGGTGCTGCCCTCGGCACTGTTCCTGCTGTTGCTGCTGGTGATTCCGGAAAGCCCGCGTTTCCTGGTGCTGAAGGGCCGGCAGGCGCAGGCGAGGGCGGTGCTGTCGCGCCTGTATGGCGAGGTAGCAGCGGCGGCCAAGCAGGCCGAGATCGAGGCCAGCCTGGCCCAGGACCAGCACAAGCCGCGCTTTGCCGACCTGCGCGACAAGGTCACCGGCAAGCTGCGTCCGATCCTGTGGGTGGGCATCGGCCTGGCGATGTTCCAGCAGCTGGTCGGCATCAACGTGGTGTTCTATTACGGCGCGGTGCTGTGGCAGGCGGTTGGATTCTCCGAAGGCGACGCGCTGCTGATCAACGTGCTGTCCGGCGCACTGAGCATTGGCGCCTGCCTGCTGACGGTGGTGCTGATCGACCGCATCGGCCGCAAGCCGCTGTTGTGGGTCGGCTCGGTCGGCATGTCGGTGGCGCTGGTGCTGATGGTGGTGGCATTTGCCAGCGGCAGCCTGGTGGATGGCCGCCTGCAGTTGTCCGATGGCATGGGGCGGTTGGCGCTGGTGGCGGCCAATGTCTACGTGGTGTTCTTCAACATGTCCTGGGGGCCGGTGATGTGGGTGATGCTGGGCGAGATGTTCCCCAACCAGATCCGCGGCCCGGCGCTGGCGGTGGCCGGCGCGGCGCAGTGGACCTCGAACTTCGCGATCACCGTGACCTTCCCGATGCTGCTGGCCGGCATCGGCCTGGCCGGCGCGTATGGCATCTACGCGGTTGCGGCCATCCTCTCGGTCTTCTTCGTGGTCCGCTACGTGCGCGAGACCAAGGGCAAGGAGCTGGAGCAGATGGAAGGCTGACGGCGCCTGGCTTCGGTTGCATTCCGTCGGCGCCTGCTTGTCCAGAGTGTGAGGGGGCAGGCCGCCCTCTCCAGGACACGCAAAAGCCCATGGATGGGTTCACGGCGTGTCCTGCCCTGGGTGACCCCACCGGCTCAAGCCGATTGCAGGCAGGCGCCAAAGCAACCAAGCCGAGCAATGCCATTGCAAACCCCGGAAAACAGAAAAGCCCGCACAAGGCGGGCTTTTTCGGTTCCTGCTGCGGCGACTGGCGCTCCCTAGGGGACTCGAACCCCTGTTTTAGCCTTGAGAGGGCCACGTCCTAACCACTAGACGAAGGGAGCGTAACTGGTGTCGCTGCCGAGGCAGGAGCGCTAGTATATGCACCTCGATGCCATTGGGCAATCCCGAAACTTCAACCGGAAGCGCCAACATCATTTCCCCTGCGACATCACCGTTCAGCCTGCGCGTCATCCCGCGCGACCAGCACACCATCTCCCGCAAGGAGATCAGCCCGAATGCCCTGCGCGTGCTCTACCGCCTGCGCGATGCCGGCTTCGGTGCCTACCTTGTCGGCGGCGCGGTGCGCGATCTGCTGGTCAATGGCCAACCCAAGGATTTCGACGTGGCCACCGACGCCACGCCCGAACAGGTCAAGCAGCTGTTCCGCAACTGCCGCCTGATCGGCCGACGCTTCCGCCTGGCCCATGTGGTGTTCGGCCGCGAAATCATCGAAGTCGCCACCTTCCGCGCCAACAGCGATGACGGCAGCGGCGACCGCGAGATGGAAAACGGCATGCTGGTGCGCGACAACGTGTACGGCACCATCGAAGACGACGCCGTACGCCGTGACTTCACCTGCAACGCCCTGTACTACGCCATCGAAGACTTCTCGGTGCGTGACTACACCGGCGGTTTCGAAGACGTGCAGGCACGCCTGATGAAGCTGATCGGCGACCCCGAGCAGCGTTACCGCGAAGATCCGGTGCGCATGCTGCGCGCGGTGCGTCTTGCGGCCAAGCTGGGCTTCCAGATCGAAGAGGGCACGGCTGCGCCGATCCCGCATCTGGCTGGCCTGCTCAACGAAGCGGCCCCGGCGCGGCTGTTCGAGGAAGTGCTCAAGCTGTTCCTGTCCGGGCACGGCGTGGCCAGCTTCGAGGGCCTGGAGCGCTATGGCCTGCTCGACGTGCTGTTCCCGGAAAGCGCCAAGGCACTGAAATCGAACCGCACCGGCGCTCTGCGGCGCATGCTGGTGGAAGGCCTGGCCAACACCGATGCGCGCGTGGCCAATGATGAGCCGGTGTCGCCGGCGTTCCTGTTCGCCCTGCTGTTGTGGCCGGCGTTCTGCCGTGCGCAGGCGACCCTGCTCAAGCAGGGCGTGGCACCGGAAGAGGCGCAGCGTCGTGCTGCCGACCGCGTCACCGTGCAGCAGCTGAGCACCATCGCACTGCCACGCCGCTTCTCGCTGCCGATGCAGGAAATCTGGCTGCTGCAGTCGCGCTTCGGCTCGCGCCAGCGCAAGCGCGTGTTCCGCACACTGACCCATCCGCGTTTCCGTGCCGCGTTCGACTTCCTGGCCCTGCGCCAGGTGGCCTCGGCCGAGCACGAAGCCGATGTCGCGTTCTGGCGCGAGGCACAGGCGCAATCGGGCCATGAGCTGGAGTCGTCGCTCGATGCCATGCACAGCGAAGGCGGCGATGAGGACGGTGGGGCGCCGCGCAAGCGTCGTCGTCGCCGTCGCCGCCCGGGCGGTCCGGCGGGCAGCGCTGCCGAGTAAGCCATGACCCGTGCCTGGATCGGGCTGGGCGCCAATCTTGGCGACGCCGCCCACACCGTCCGCGCGGCCATCGCCGCGCTGGACGAGCTGCCTGAAACGCGGCTGCTGCAGGCGTCACGCCTGTATGCCACCCCGGCCTGGGGCAATGAGGACCAGCCGCCGTTCGTCAACGCCGTGGCGGCGGTGCTCACCGATCTGCCTGCACTCGAGTTGTTGCAGGCCATGCTCGGGCTGGAGCGGCAGTTCGGTCGCGTCCGCGATCCGGCGGTGCATTGGGGGCCGCGAGCGCTGGACCTGGACCTGCTGCTGTACGGCGAGCAGGTATTGGACCTGCCCGATCTGAAGGTGCCGCATCCGTACCTGCACGAGCGTGCTTTCGTGCTGGTGCCGTTGGCCGAAATCGGGCCGGAACTGAAAATTCCTGGCCATGGCCGCGTGCAGGATGCAGTGATGCGGGTCGATGCCTGCGGGATCGCGCCGATAGGGTGATAATGCCCGGGTTATCTCCCCCGGTTATCAGCACATGAGCACCCACGCAGACAGCAAGCCCTGGACCGTTCCCGCCCTGGCCGAGGCCAAGCGCAATGGCCAGAAGCTGGTCATGTTGACCGCCTACGACGCCGGCTTCGCCCGCACTTTCGACGCCAATGGCGTTGATCTGATCCTGATCGGCGATTCGCTGGGCATGGTCGTGCAGGGTCATGACTCGACCCTTCCGGTGACCGTGGCCGACATGGTCTACCACACCCGCGCCGTGGCCCGCGTGCTGCAGCGTGCGCTGCTGGTGGCCGACCTGCCGTTCGGTGCCGATGCCACCCCGGAACGCGCGCTGGATGCTTCGCTGCAGCTGCTGCAGGCCGGCGCCGAAATGGTCAAGATCGAAGGTGCCGGTTTCAAGGTCGACATCATCCGCTACCTGGTCGAACGCGAGATTCCAGTCTGCGCGCACCTGGGCCTGACTCCGCAGTCGGTGCTGCGCCTGGGCGGCTTCAAGATCCAGGGCCGTGGCGATGCCGCGCGCCAGCTGGTGGAGGATGCCCGGGCCGTGGCCGCGGCGGGCGCCAGCATCATGGTGCTCGAATGCGTGCCGACGCCGGTGGCGGCTGAAGTCACTGCCGCGGTGGACGTGCCGACCATCGGCATTGGTGCCGGCCCGCACTGCGATGGCCAGGTGCTGGTGCTGCACGATTTCCTTGGCCTGGACAGCGGCCATCGCCGCCCGAAGTTCGTCAAGGACTTCCTGGCCGAAGGTGGTTCGGTGGCCGGTGCCACCCGCGCCTTTGCCGACGCCGTGCGCGACGGCAGCTTCCCCGACGAACAGCACGCCTACGCCCAATGATCCAGACCTTCAACGAGCTTGGCGCACTGCGCGAGCAGATTGCGCAGTGGAAGCAGCAGGGCCTGCGCGTGGCGCTGGTGCCGACCATGGGCAACCTGCATGGGGGGCACCATTCGCTGGTGACCCTGGCCCGCCAGTACGCCGACAGGGTGGTGGCGAGCATCTTCGTCAACCCGACCCAGTTCGGGCCGAACGAGGATTTCAGTCGCTACCCGCGCACGCCCGAGGCCGACGTGGCCGGGCTGGAGCAGGTCGGCTGCGATGCCGTGTGGCTGCCAAGCGTCGAGGCGATGTACCCGCTAGGCGTGGACAAGACCACGCAGATGCACGCGCCAGGTGTCAGCGAAGTGCTGGAGGGTGCCAGTCGCCCAGGCCATTTCGATGGCGTGTGCACGGTGGTGGCGCGTCTGTTCCTGCAGGTGCAGCCGGACGTAGCCGTGTTCGGGCGCAAGGATTACCAGCAGCTGGCCGTCATCAAGCAGATGGTGGCCGAGCTGTCGTTCCCGATCCAGATCGTCGGCGCCGAGATCGTGCGCGACGAGGATGGCCTGGCCAAGAGCTCGCGCAACCAGTACCTGAGTGCCGAGCAGCGCCCGCACGCGACCGCCATTCACCGCACCCTGCTGGGCATGCGCGAAGGCTACGTGGCCGGGCACGCGCGCGCGCAGATCGAAGCGGACGCCACGGCGGCACTGCAGGCCGCCGGTTTCCAGGTCGACTACGCGGTGCTGCGCACGCCGGATCTGGCCGAGCCGAGCTTTGACGGCGGTGGCCGCGTGGCCCTGATCGCCGCACGCCTGGGCACGACCCGGCTGATCGACAACCTGGAATTCTGAATTCCGTACGATGGGTAGCGCCGGGCCATGCCCGGCGGACCACGGCCGCTGCGCTCGCCGGGCACGGACCGGCGCTACCTGAACAGGTTGCCGGCGGTGATGCCGATGGCCGGACGGGTGCTAGAATCCGCGCTTTCCTTTGCCGTTGCAGCGCCCCCATGCACCTGTCCCTGCTTAAGACCAAGATCCACCGCGCCACCGTCACCCATTCCGAGCTGAACTACGAAGGTTCCATCGCCATCGATGACAACCTGCTGGCTGCCACCGGCATCCGCGAGTTCGAGCAGGTGCACATCTGGGACGTGACCAACGGTGCGCGCTTCTCGACCTATGCCATCCGTGCCGAAGCTGGCAGCGGCGTGGTCTCGCTCAATGGCGGTGCCGCGCGCCACGTGCAGGTCGGTGACATCATCATCATCGCCGCGTTCGCCAGCATGACCGAGCAGGAAGCTGACAGCTTCAAGCCGAAGCTGGTGTACGTTGATGGCAGCAACCAGATTACCCACACCAACGACACGATCCCGACACAAGCCGCATGACAACGAACAACGGATTCGACTCGCTGCATTCCCACGCCCAGCGCCTGAAGGGCGCAAGCATTTCCAGCCTGCTCGCTGCCGAACCCGGCCGCGTCCAGGACCTGGCGCTGCGGGTCGGTCCGTTGTACGTCAACTTCGCGCGGCAGAAATACGATGCCGCAGCGCTGCAGGCGCTGTTGGCATTGGCGGCCGACTGTGATGTCGGCGGCGCCATCACCCGGCTGTTCCGTGGTGAGCAGGTCAACCTGACCGAAGGCCGCGCCGCGCTGCACACCGCGCTGCGTGGCGACGTGGTCGATGCGCCGGTGGCGGCCGAGGCCTATGCCACCGCCCGCGAAATCCGCCAGCGCATGGGCGTGCTGGTGCGCGCGCTGGAAGACAGCGGCGTGACCGATGTGGTCAGCGTCGGCATCGGTGGTTCCGATCTCGGTCCACGCCTGGTTGCCGATGCGCTGCGCCCGGTTACCGGTGCGCGCCTGCGCGTGCATTTCGTATCGAACGTGGATGGCGCCGCCATGCAGCGCACGCTGGCCACGCTGGATCCGGCCAGGACCGCCGGCATCCTGATCTCCAAGACCTTCGGCACCCAGGAAACCCTGCTCAACGGCCAGATCCTGCACGACTGGCTGGGCGGCAGCGAGCGCCTGTACGCAGTCAGCGCCAATCCGGAGCGCGCCGCCAAGGCGTTCGCGATTGCCGCCGAGCGCGTGCTGCCGATGTGGGACTGGGTGGGCGGCCGTTACTCGCTGTGGTCGGCGGTCGGTTTCCCGATCGCGCTGGCCATCGGCTTTGAGCGTTTCGAACAGCTGCTGGACGGTGCCGCGCAGATGGATGCGCACGCGCTGGACGCGCCGCTGGAGCGCAACCTGCCGGTGCTGCACGGCCTGACCGACATCTGGAACCGCAACCTGCTGGGCCATGCCACGCACGCGGTGATGACCTATGACCAGCGCCTGGCGCTGCTGCCGGCCTACCTGCAGCAGTTGGTGATGGAAAGCCTGGGCAAGCGCGTGCAGCGCGACGGCCAGCCGGTCACCACCGACACCGTGCCGGTGTGGTGGGGCGGGGCGGGTACCGATGTGCAGCACAGCTTCTTCCAGGCACTGCACCAGGGCACCAGCATCGTTCCGGCCGATTTCATCGGCTGCGTGCACAACGACGATCCCTACACAATCAATCACCAGGCGCTGCTGGCCAATTTGCTGGCGCAGACCGAGGCGCTTGCCAACGGGCAGGGCAGTGACGATCCGCACCGCGATTATCCGGGTGGCCGCCCGAGCACGCTGATCCTGCTTGATGCGCTGACGCCGCAGGCGCTGGGTGCGCTGATCGCGATGTACGAGCACGCCGTGTACGTGCAGTCGGTGATCTGGAACATCAACGCCTTCGACCAGTTCGGTGTCGAACTGGGCAAGCAGCTGGCCAGCGGCCTGCTGCCGGCGCTGCAGGGCGAGGACGTGGCGGTTGCCGATCCGATGACCCGCGAGATCCTGGCGCAGCTGAAGCGCTGACGCTCTCTGTAGAGTCGAGCCAAGCTCGACTGTGTTGTCCGCGTAGTCGAGCAAGGCTCGACTTTACGAGTCGGTAGCGCGGCGGACGCGCCCCCGCGTCAACGGCTGGGGTCGCGTTCCGGGCTCGGCCGCTTGGCCAGCTTGCGCTGCAGCGAACGCCGGTGCATGCCCAGCAGCCGCGCTGCCGCCGACACGTTGCCGCCGGTCTCGTGCATCGCTTGCTGGATGTGCTCCCACTGCAGCCGGCTGATCGGCGTCATCGCGTCGGGCACTTCCATTTCGCCATCGTCGGCTGGGCCGTCATCCTCTTCGCCGAGGGCACGCAGGATCATCGGTACCGTGGCCGGCTTGGGCAGGTAATCGTCGGCACCGAGCTTGATCGCTTCCACCGCCGTGGCGATGCTGGCATAGCCGGTCACCAGCAGGATCCGCATGTCGGCACGCAGGGCGCGCAACGGCTGGATCAGTGCCAGGCCCGAGTCGCTGCCCAGCTTCAGGTCGATCAGCGCGAACGCCGGTGGCTGCTGGCGCGCCAGTGCCAGCGCGCTGGCGGCATCCTGCGCCGTCTGGGTCTCCAGCCCCTTGCGGGCCAGGCTGCGCTGCAGGGTCCTCAGGTACAGCTCGTCGTCGTCGACCAGCAGGCCCAGGGTGGAGTGGTGAAGGCTCATGGGGTGTCCTCGCGTGGGGCCAGCGGCAGGCGGAAGCCGACGCGGCTGCCGGCCCCCTGGGCCGGGCGCATCCACATCTCGCCGTCGAGGCGTTCAATGGTGGCATGGGACAGGGCCAGGCCGACGCCCATGCCCTCGCTCTTGCTGCTGCCGAACAGGGTGCCCGGCAGCACGGCAGCGCGCGCATCGAAGCCGTGGCCGTAGTCGCGGACTTCGCCGATCAGGTCGTCGCCTTCAATGCGCAGGTCCAGGTCCACGCGCGGCCGGCCGGCCTGTTCCCCAGCATCGGCGGCGTTGTTGAGCAGGACCATCAGCAGGTGGCCCACGCCGGGGTCCAGTGGCAGCCGCAGCGGGGCGTCGTCGTTGCGGTGCAGGTCGATGGTCGGCCGTACCAGGCGCCATTGCTCCAGCACCTGCTGGGCATTGGAGTGGCGGCGGCCGGGGGCGTCGGCCGAAGCCGGTGCGGCCAGCGCCAGCACGCGTTCACGGCATTGCACCAGCAACTCGCGCAGGGTTTCCATGTCCTCGCGCACTTCCGGCTCTTCGCTGCGCTCGGCTACGTCGTCGGCCAGCAGGGTCATGGTCGCCAGCGGCGTGTTCAGTTCGTGCGCCACCGAGGCGGCATGGGTGGCCAGGGCGACGATGCCCTCGTTGCGGGCGAAGCGCTCGCGCAGCGCCGACAGCTCCAGTTCGCGCTGGCGCAGGGCCAGCGCCAGGCGGGTGGAGAAGGCCAGTACCACGGCCGCGGAGATCAGGAAGTTGGCGACCACGCCCCAGCGATTGAGATCCTGGGCGCGGAAATAGCCGTCCGGCAGGGGTTGGCCGAAGATGCCACTGCTGGCGTAGCCAAGCAGGCAGGCCAGCGCCACCGCCAGCGCCCAGCGCAGGGGCAGGGCGAACGCAGCCAGCGCGATCAGGATCAGGAACAGCGAGCTGAACGGGTTGGCCATGCCGCCACTCCAGCCGACCATCCAGGTCAGGATGATTACATCCACCAGAATGTGCCCGAACGCGGTCAGTGGTGCGGTATCGGCGGCTTCCGGGCGCAGCTGGGTGTAGATGTTGAACAGCGCCAGCACCGCCACGCCGGCCCACAATGGCAGCTGCGGGAGCGGCAGGCCCAGGACCCAGGTGGCCACCAGGATGGTGGCCGCCTGGCCGCCCACGGCAAGCCAGCGCAGGCTGCACAGGGTTCGCAGGAACGGGGCGTCGGGACCGGTCATTCGCGCTCATCGTATGCGTTCCTGGGCAACGGCGCCTGCGACAATCGGCCGCAGACGCACCATCGGCTGAATGCGACTCACCCGGAACGTGGGGCCGGGCGGTAGAATGCGCCCATGCACGACGCCGTTACCCGCCCGACGCCCCCCTCCGATGCCACTGCCTGGCCCCGTCGCCAGACCCATGCCGTCCAGATCGGCGGGGTCACCGTCGGTGGAGGCAAGCCGGTGGTGGTGCAGTCGATGACCAACACCGATACCTCCGATGTGGCCTCCAGCGTGAAGCAGGTGGCCGAATTGTGGCGCGCCGGCTCGGAAATGGTGCGCCTGACCGTCAACACCGTTGAGGCCGCCGCTGCGATTCCGCGCATCGTCGACAAGCTGGCGATGATGGGCATCGAGGTGCCGTTGATCGGCGACTTCCACTACAACGGCCACCAGCTGCTGAGCGCCGAACCGGCCTGTGCCGAAGCGCTGGCCAAGTACCGCATCAACCCGGGCAACGTCGGCTTCGGCAAGAAGAAGGACCTGCAGTTCGCACAGCTGATCGAATTCGCCATGCGCTTCAACAAGCCGGTGCGCATCGGCGCCAACTGGGGCTCGCTGGACCAGACCCTGGCCGCGAAGCTGATGGACGAGAACAACCACCGCGAACAGCCGTGGGACGCTGGCCGTGTGCTGCGCGAGGCGCTGATCCGCTCGGCGCTGGATTCGGCCGAACAGGCGGTGGAACTGGGCCTGCCGCGCGATCGCATCGTGCTGTCGGCCAAGGTCAGTGGCGTGCAGGAACTGATCGCGGTGTACCGCGACCTGGCCCAGCGCTCGGATTTCGCGTTGCATCTGGGCCTGACCGAAGCCGGCATCGGCAGCAAGGGCATCGTCGCCTCGGCGGCGGCGCTGAGCGTGCTGCTGCAGGAAGGCATCGGCGACACCATCCGCATCTCGCTGACCCCGGAACCGGGCCAGTCGCGCACGCAGGAAGTGATCGTCGCCCAGGAACTGCTGCAGACCACCGGCCAGCGCGCTTTCACCCCGCTGGTCACCGCCTGCCCGGGCTGTGGGCGCACCACCTCCGAGTTCTTCCAGGAACTGGCCAAGGTGGTGCAGAACCACGTCCGTGAAAAGATGCCCTTGTGGAAGATCCAGCATCCCGGCGCGGAAAACATGACGCTGGCAGTCATGGGCTGCGTGGTCAACGGGCCCGGTGAATCGCGCCATGCCAACATCGGCATCTCGCTGCCGGGTACCGGTGAGGCGCCGTCGGCGCCGGTGTTCGTCGATGGCGAAAAGAAGGTGACCCTGCGTGGCGAGAACATCGCCCAGGACTTCGTCGCCCTGATCGACGACTACGTCGAACGTACCTATGTCCGAAGCGCCGGATAAGCCCGCGATTCTCGCTGCGCCGGAGTCCGCCTCCGGTTTCCGCCACTGGATGGCGCGCAATGCCTGGCGCCTGGTCCTGCTGTTCGGTGGCGTACTGCTGCCGCTGGCCGGCTTCGTCGCGCTGGCCGACGAAGTGCACGAATTTGAATCGTTCCATTTCGATGCGCCCCTGCTGTGGCAGATGCACGGCCTGCATTCGCCGCTGCTGGACCGCTTCTTCGTGCTCATCTCGAAACTGGGCTACGAGTGGTTCCTGATCCCGGCTGACGTGCTGATCATCGGCGCGCTGCTGGGCTACCGGCGTTGGCGTGAAGCCACCTTCGTGGCGGTCAGCTTCGTCGGCTCGGCGTTGCTGAACATGGGCAGCAAGCAGTTCTTCCAGCGCGAGCGGCCCAGCCTGTGGGAGTCGATCGCGCCGGAATCGACGTTCAGCTTCCCCAGCGGCCACGCGATGGGCTCGATGACCCTGGCGGTGACCCTGGTCCTGCTGGCCTGGAACACCCGCTGGCGCTGGCCGGTGCTGCTGTTGGCCCCGTCGTTCAGCCTGCTGGTCAGCCTGTCCCGGGTCTACCTGGGGGTGCATTACCCCTCCGATATCCTGGCCGGATGGTGTGCCGCGCTGGTTTGGGTGGTAGGGTGCTATCTGGTCATGTTCAGTCGCCGGCACCCATGGCGACGTCACGGCTCGCCGCCAGCGAAGCCCAGCGAAGCATCATCACAGGGGGAATGACGTGGATGGCCCCCGGTGGGCGTCTACGTGATAGATCAGTTGTTTCGAAACAGCAGGTTCTGCAAGACAGGGGGCAAGCTCAACGCGTGGTTATGTGATGCGCAAGGCAGAATGCCCGCGCCGCATTCCGAGCGCGCTTGCGGGGTATCGGCACCCTGCCTAGCTTGACCTGCAATGGCCGCATTCGAAGAGGTATGTGAATGACGATTCGAGTCTACCTGGTGGATGACCATGCGCTGGTCCGCACCGGTATGAAGATGATTCTGTCGGGGGAAGCCGACATCGAGGTGGTGGGCGAAGCCGAGACAGGCGAAGACGCGCTGCGCGATGTCCGCCAGTTGTTGCCGGATGTGGTGCTGTGCGATCTGCACCTGCCGGGTGTCAGCGGCATGGAAGTGACCGAGCGGATCGTCCGCAGCCACCGCAATACCCGCGTGGTGATCGTGTCGGTGCTGGAAGACGGCCCGCTGCCAAAGCGCCTGCTCGAAGCCGGCGCGGCCGGCTACATCGGCAAGGGCTGCGATGCGCAGGAACTGTTGCGCGCGGTGCGCGATGTGGCGGCCGGTCGCCGCTACCTGGGCACCAGCATCGCGCAGAACCTGGCGCTGTCGACCGTGGAAGGCAATGGTTCGCCATTCGACAGCCTGTCGCCGCGTGAACTGGAAGTGGCGCTGCTGCTGACCCAGGGCCTGCGCCAGGAAGACATTGCACGGCGCCTGAGCCTGAGCGCGAAGACGGTGAACACGCACAAGGCGCGGTTGTTCGAGAAGATGGGTATCCACGACAACATCGCGCTGGCACGCATGGCCAGCCAGTACGGGCTGGTGGATCCGGCACGGCCGCTGTAACGGGCGGGTTTCGGCCAACGGCTGAGCCCGTCGAGGTGGTGGTGCGTTTGGATTCTGGAGGGTGGCCCTGCGGAGGGATCGCGCAGGGGACGCCGTGAATCCATCCCTGCAGGCTCGGTCGCGCCATCCCTGGCGCTCACGCCCCTGCGCAATCCCTCCGCAGGGCCATGGACAGGTTCCGTGCGCGTTCACCGCGGAATGAAGAAGGAAGAGCAGGAGCGGGTCGCGCGCTGTGGGCGCTTTGGATGCTGGTCGTGTAGAGCCGAGCCCATGCTCGGCTGCTTTCCATTGCGCTGACGTGGAGCCGAGCGTGGGCTCGGCTCTACAGCTGCGTCGGGCTCAGTGGCCGCGTACGCGCTTGATGATCTTCGCGGCGTCGGCGGCGCTGGCGCGCACCTTGTCCCATTCGCCGTCGGCGATCCAGTTGCCCGGCACCATCCACGAACCACCAATGCAGACCACGTTCTTCTGCTCCAGGTATTCGGCGGCGGTGTTCTCGGTGATGCCACCGGTCGGGCACAGCTTGAGGTCGGCGACCGGGCCGGCCAGACCCTTGATCATCGCCAGCCCGCCTACGGCCGTGGCCGGGAACAGCTTGCACACCCGGAAGCCGCGCGCGTAGAGCGACAGCAGCTCGGTCGGCGTGGCCGCGCCCGGCACCACCGGCAGTGGCGCAGCCGCCAGCGCATCGGCCAGCGCCGGCGGCGTACCCGGGGTTACCAGGAAGTCCGCACCTGCATCGATGGACTGTTGCATCTGCGCCACGGTCAGCACCGTACCGGCACCCACCACCACATCCGGCAGCTCACGCTTGAGCATCGCCAGCGCTTCCATCGCCACCGGCGTACGCAGCGTCAGCTCGATGGCCGGCAAGCCGCCTTCCAGCAGCGCCGCACTGACCGCCCGCGCCTGGTCGAGCGTATGAATGGTCACCACCGGCAGGATGCCGGCCGCATGCAACAGCTCCGCCGCACGCACCTGATGTTGTTCGATACCCATGCTTTTGCCCTTGCTCTTGATTGTGCTTTTCAGTGATTACTTCGCGGCATTGATGCGCCGGAGAGCGTCAGGAGGGCGCGGTCAGCCCCAGCCGGGACCGTTCGCGCCATGGATGGCGCGACCGAGCCCCCAGGGATGGGTTTACGGCGTGTCCCGGCTGGGGCTGACCGCGCCCTCAACCAGGAACCTCACCGCCGCGACAAACCCGCAACGCCCTTCAACCCTCAGGCGTCCTTCGCCTCATGCGGCGCTGCCGCTGCCGCTGCATCGTGCCCCAGCTCGTATTCCGCGTCGTAATCCCACGGCCCACCATCGGCCGCCGCTGGCCCGCACGAAATCGAAATCGCACCCTGGTCGGCCGGACCCACCACGCGACGGTTGATCGCGAACAGATTGCGGCCCAGATCCTGCGCCGCCGGCGCGGTGTTCGGCGCCAGCGAGCGTGCTGCCCATTCGGCCGCATCCACCAGCACTTCCAGCGTGCCGGCCTCGCCATCAAGCCGGATCATGTCGCCCTCGCGCACCTTGGCGAGTGGGCCACCACGTGCCGCTTCCGGGGTTACGTGGATCGCTGCCGGAATCTTGCCGGAAGCGCCGGACAGGCGCCCGTCGGTGACCAGCGCCACGCGTCGGCCCTGGTTCTGCAGCAACCCCAGCAGCGGCGCCAGCGAATGCAGTTCCGGCATGCCGTTCGCGCGCGGGCCCTGGTAACGCACCACCGCCACGAAATCCTGCGGCAGCAGACCGCCGGCATGCAGCTTGTTCAGCACCTGCGGCGCATCGACCACCACGGCGGGGGCCTCGATGGTGCGGTACTGCGGCTTCACCGCCGACAGCTTGATCAGCGACTTGCCCAGGTTGCCGCGCAGCAGGCGCAGGCCGCCCTGGTGTTCGAACGGGTTGTCGACGCCGCGCACCACCTCTTCATCGGCACTGTGTTCCAGGCCGGGCAGATAGACCAGCTGGCCGTCACGCAGCTGCGGTTCGCGCGCATAGTCGGCCATGCCGCCGCGCGCCACGCTGACCAGATCGCCGTGCATCAGTCCGGCCTTGATCAGCTCGCCGAACACGAACGCCGGGCCGCCTGCCGCAGCGAAACGGTTCACGTCGGCCTCGCCGTTCGGATAGACGCGCGCCAGCAGCGGGATCAGCTGCGACAGCTCGTCGAAGTCGTCCCAGGTCAGCACGATGCCGGCGGCGCGCGCGACGGCGATCCAGTGGATGGTGTGGTTGGTCGAGCCACCGGTGGCCATCAGCGCGATGACCGCGTTGATGATCGCTCGCTCGTCGATGATCCGGCCCAGCGGGCGGAAGTCGTCGCCGAGTGCGGTGATGTCCAGCGCACGTTCGGTGGCTTCGCGGGTCAGTGCATCGCGCAGCGGCGTGCCCGGGTTGACGAACGACGCCCCCGGCAGCTGCACGCCCATCGCTTCCAGCAGCACCTGGTTGGAATTGGCGGTGCCGTAGAAGGTGCAGGTGCCGGCGCCGTGGTACGAGGCGGACTCGGCTTCCAGCAGTTCTTCGCGGGTGGCTTCGCCGGCGGCGTAGCGCTCGCGCACTTCGGCCTTCTGCTTGTTGGGGATGCCCGGGGTCATCGGGCCGGCCGGCACGAACACCGCAGGCAGGTGGCCGAAGGCCAGTGCGCCGATCAGCAGGCCGGGCACGATCTTGTCGCACACACCGAGGTAGACGGTGGTGTCGAACATGTCGTGGCTGAGCCCGATGGCGGTGGCCTGCGCGATCACATCGCGCGAGAACAGCGACAGCTCCATGCCGCCACGGCCCTGGGTGACGCCGTCGCACATCGCCGGCACGGCGCCGGCGACCTGTGCGGTGGCGCCGAGTTCGCGCGCGATCCCGCGGATCTGCTCGGGATAGGTCTCGAACGGCTGGTGCGCCGACAGCATGTCGTTGTAGGCGGTGATGATGCCCAGGTTCGGCGTCACCCCGCCGCGCAGGCGGCTCTTGTCGGTGCCGCCGCAGGCAGCGAAGCCGTGGGCGAGGTTGCCGCAGCTCAGGCGGCTGCGGAATGGGCCGTCACGCAGGGAAGCGTCGATCGCGGCCAGGTAGGCGGCGCGCGAGGCGGCGCTGCGACGGATGACGCGCTCGGTGATGGCGTGCAGTTGCGGATGGAGGCTCATTGGCTACCGGCGTTCGTGGTGGCGAGAGGCAAGCGGCGGCAAGGCGCCGCCGCCGACGTCAATCAGCCCAGTGGACGCGCAGACGCGCGCCGTCCAGGTTGATCGCATTGAGGATCGGGTACTGCTGGGCGTCGTTGCTGTCCAGCGCCTGGCGCAGTACCTGCAGCTTCTGCTTGCCGCGCAGCAGCAGCAGGCGCTGGCGGCACTGGCGCAGGCCGTGCGGGGTCAGCGTGATGCGCAGCGGCCACTGGTTGGCACCCGGGCAGCCGGTGGCATCCAGCGCGGCGTAGGGCAGGGTGCTTTCCAGCGCGCGGGCCAGGTCCTTCGAGCCCGGGAACAGCGAGGCGGTGTGGCCATCGTTGCCCATGCCCAGCGCCACCAGGCTCGGCGGCTGGCTGTGCTGGGCCTGCAGATTGGCGGTGTAGACGCATTCCGGCAGCGGCTTGCCGATCCGCACCAGCGGATCGAAGTGGGCACCCTCGGCGCGCTTGAGCAGGTGCTCGCGCACCAGCCAGGCGTTGCTGTCGCGATCCTGTGGCGACAGCCAGCGCTCGTCGGCCAGGCTCACTTCAACCCGGTCCCAATGCACGTCCAGTTCGGCCAGGGCCTGGTAGACCGGCGCCGGCGTGGTGCCACCCGACAGCAGGATGCGGGCGCGGCCCACTTCATTGATGTCGTGGTTGAGGGTCTGCGCCATCTCGGCGGCTACCGCCTCGATCCAGCCATCGGCATCGCCATGGTGGATGAAGTCGATGCGGTCGTCGTGGAAAGCGGGGGTCATGCGGCAACTCCTGGTGCGTCACGTTCGGCGTCGGCGGCGTAGGCAGCGGCACCCAGCAGCCCGGCGTGGGGATGCATCACCGCCAGCGACGGTACCCGCGCCATGATCGAAGAGAACCGGCCCTTGTGTTCGAAGCGCTGGCGGAAGCCGGAGTGCTGCAGCGAGTCGAGCATCTTCGGGGTCAATCCACCGGTCAGGAACACGCCGTCCCAGGCGCCCTGGGTCAGTACCAGATCGCCGGCAATGGCGCCGAACACCGCGCAGAACACATCCACGGTGCGCATCGCCTGCGGGTCGCCGTGCAGGGCGCGCGCGGTCACGTCCACCGGTTGCAGCTGACCCGGGTCAATGCCGGCCATCTCGCACACGGCGCGATGGATGTTGACCAGGCCGGGGCCGCAGATCAGCCGCTCGTTTGAGACGCGGCCGAACTGTTCGGAGAGGATCTCCAGGATGCGGATCTCTTCCGGCGTTCCCGGCGGGAAGCTGACATGGCCACCTTCGGTTTCCAGCGGATAGCAGCGGCCGTGGCGCAGGATCAGGCCGCCGACGCCGAGCCCGGTGCCCGGCCCGATCACCGCATAGTTGCGCGGCTGACCCGGCTTGCCCGGCACCCAGGCCGCACCGCCGACCTGCACCACGTCATCGGGTTGCAGCAGCGAGATCGCCATGGCCTGCGCAGCGAAGTCATTGATCAGGTGCAGCTCGTCGAAGCCGAGCATCGCTGCGGTGCGGCTGCGCGAGATCACCCAGGGATGGTTGGTGATGCGTGCTTCGTCACCGTCGACGCGGCCAGCCACCGCGAACACGCCGCGGCCGGCCGTGGCACCGATCTGTTCCAGATGGTGGCGCGCGGCATCACCGAGCGAGGGGAACTCGGCCACCGCGTACTCGCGGATGCTGTCCTTCAGCAGTGGCGCGTCCAGCGAGGTGTCGGCCAGGGCGAAGCGGGCGTTGGTGCCGCCGATGTCGGCAACCAGCACGGGCTGCGAGCCGGCACTCATGCCGAGACTCCGCTGTCGGGCGCGTCCACGCCCTGCGGCAGGAATTCCGTGGCGTTGCTCGGGCCCCACTGGCCGGCGGGGTAGGGTTCCAGCGGCAGCTTGGCCTCCTTCCAGGCGTCGGCCACGCTGTCGATCCAGGCCCACGCGGCGCGCACTTCGTCGTCACGCACGAACAGCGTGTGGTTGCCATTGAAGGCATCCAGGAACAGGCGTTCGTAGGCGATGCGGCGGTGCAGGCCGGTCGGCACCGACAGTTCCAGTTCCAGCGGGTGCAGTTCCAGCGCGCCCCATTCCGGGCCGGCCAGGCTGCTCATCAGGCCCAGTTCGATGTTTTCCTGCGGCTGCAGCTGGAACACCAGGCGGTTCGGCGCGGCCTGCGCGCGCTGCGGGCGCTCGAACAGCCAATGGGTGACCGGCTTCAGCGTGACCACCACGCGGGTGGTGCGCTCGGGCAGGCGCTTGCCGGTGACCAGGTGGAACGGCACGCCGCTCCAGCGCCAGTTGTCGATGTGCGCGGTGACGCCGGCGAAGGTTTCCACGTCGCTGCCTTCCGGCGGCTGATAGGCCTGGGCCGGCTGGCCGTTGATGGTGCCGGCGGTGTAGCGGCCACGGATGCTGTCACGAGCGGCGTGCCTGGCATCGAGCGGGCGCAGTGCGCGCAGCACCTTGACCTTCTCGTCGCGGATGCGGTCGGCTTCCAGCGAGGCTGGCGGCTCCATCGCCACCATGCACAGCAGCTGCAGGATATGGCTCTGCACCATGTCGCGCAGCGCGCCGGAACGGGCGTAGTAGGCGTCGCGGCCATCCACGCCTTCGCTCTCGGCGACCAGGATGTGGACCGATTCGATGTAGTTGCGGTTCCACACCGCTTCCAGCAGCGTGTTGCCGAAGCGCAGTGCGATCAGGTTCTGCACCGCCGCCTTGCCCAGGTAGTGGTCGAGGCGGAACACACGGTCCTCGTCGATCCACTGGCCGATGGTGGAGATGATCTCCTCGGCGCTTTCGCTGTCGCTGCCGATCGGCTTCTCCAGCATCAGGCGTGCCGGCGCAGCCAGGGCACCGCCCTTGGCCAGGCCTTCGCAGGTGGAGATGTACAGGCCCGGCGGAATGGCCAGGTAGCTGACGCACTTGCGGTGCACCAGGTCGGAGACCGCGGCGGCCACCGAGTCGACGTCGCGCAGGTCGACCGAGCGGTAGTCGATGCGACGCAGCAGCGCAGCGATGTCGTCCTGCGTGGCCATCGGCATGGCCTGCTGCAGGCGCGGGCGCAGGATGTCATGGAAGGCTTCGGTGTCATGCCCGGACAGGGCCAGCGCACGGATGCGGAAGTCCTCCGGCAGCAGGCCGTCGCCGAGCAGGCGAAGCAGCGAAGGGAACAGGTAGCGCTGGGCCAGATCACCTGTGGCACCGAACAGGAAGAGGGTGTCGTGCATCGCTCGAGTTTCAGATCCGGGTGACATCGTTGTCAATCGCTTCATGGCTGGGTTCGGGGGACATCCGCGCAACTGCCTGTCCGAGGCTCGTCAGGGGCGTTTTCCGGGGCTCCGGAAGACCGTTCCATTCGAAACCACTACCTCGGCGGAAGCTTCGTTCTTCCGCCGACGCAGATCGGTGCGCACCGATCATGGGATAGTGCCACGTGAAAACGTTTACATGGCAGAATGGGCAACTGTATTCGATTGCAGTGCTCGCCGCCATGCGGCGACCGCGCAATCATCACTGCCATCGGGAGGGCCGAAGGCAGTCCCCAATGACAGCCCGGCACCGGGCGGACTGGATAGAGTGATATGGCAAAAGTGCAGTTGCAGGGTGTGCGCAAGGTCTACGACAACGGCCAGGTTGCAGTGAAGGACGCCACCTTCGAGGTCGCCGACGGCGAGCTGATGGTGCTGGTGGGGCCGTCGGGCTGCGGCAAGTCGACGCTGCTGCGGATGGTGGCGGGCCTGGAGGAGATCAGCGGCGGCACGCTGACCATCGGCGACCGCGTGGTCAACGACGTGGCGCCGAAGGACCGCGACATCGCCATGGTGTTCCAGAGCTACGCGCTGTACCCGCATATGACCGTGGCCGAGAACCTGGCCTTCGGCCTGAAGCTGCGCGGCCATGACAAGGCCACCATCGACAAGCGCATTGCCGAGGCGGCGCAGACGCTGGGCCTGACCGAGATGATGGACAAGCTGCCCAAGGCGATGTCCGGCGGCCAGCGCCAGCGCGTGGCACTGGGCCGTGCGCTGGTGCGCGAGCCGGCGGTGTTCCTGCTTGACGAGCCGCTGTCCAATCTCGATGCCAAGCTGCGGCACAGCGTGCGCACCGAGATCGCGCAGCTGCACCGCAAGCTGGGCACCACGATGATCTACGTAACCCACGACCAGGTGGAAGCGATGACGCTGGGCCAGCGCATCGTGGTGCTCAAGGACGGCGTCATCCAGCAGATCGACACACCGATGGCGCTGTACGACCGCCCGGCCAACCTGTTCGTGGCCGGCTTCCTCGGCAGCCCAGCGATGAACGTGCTGCGTGGCACGCTGCAGGGTGATGCCAGTGGCGTGACCGTGGTCGACGGACAGTGGCGTGCGCCACTGGGCCAGGCCACGATCGATCCGGCCTGGCTGCAGAAGCCGATCGCGGTGGGCGTGCGTCCGGAGCATCTGCAGCCGGCCGCCGCCGACGATGCGCATGCGTTCTCCGCGCGCATCGAAGGCATCGAGCCGGTCGGCAACGAGATCTTCGTCAACCTCAGCAGCGGCCAGCATGCGCTGACCATGCGCGTGGCCCCGCAGGCGTTGCCGGCAGTGGGTGAGGACATCCGCGTGGCGATCCATCCGCAGGGCCTGCATTTCTTCAATGCGGAAAGCGGCGAGCGGCTGTAATCGGGCTTATCGATGTTGCCGGCCAGGGGCCGCCACTACCCATCCGGTCCGGACCAACGGTCCGCGCCGGGTCTGCGGGTTCAGTAGATCCACGCCACGCGTGGATGCGGTGCCGCCCGCTTCAGCGCGCCAACCCATCCAGCAGCGGTACGCGCTGTGCCACGGCGCCATCCACCTGCAACGCGGCATCGCCGGTTTCCAGCGGCAGCACCGCCAGCGCCAGCTCACCGGCCACGCTGGCGATCGTGCCCAGCGCCGCGCCGTCCTGCTGCACGCCATCACCGGCCTGCGCCGGTGCCGCGGTCTGCAGCAACTGCACCGCGCGCTTGGCTTTGCCGAGGAAGTGGGTACGGGCGACGATTTCCTGGCCCGGGTAGCAGCCCTTCTTCACGCTGTAGCCGTTCAGGCGGTCCAGGCCCAGCTGCTGCGGGGTCCACACTTCGCGCTGGCTGTCTTCCAGTCGCGGCAATCCGTAGCGCAGGTCGGCCTGGCGCCAGGCCAGGGCGAAAGCGGCCTCATCGGTTCCGCTACCGGCGGCAAAGGCATCAGAAGCGCCGATGCGCAGGGTGCGCGGGAGGGCATCACTGCCCAGGTCCAGCTCCCAGCCATCACCTGCGGTGTGCGCAATCGCCGCGCCGCTGGCGGCCTCTGGTGCAGTGAAGGCGCCGGCCACGGCCAGATCGTTGCGCACCTGCACCTTCACCTTGCGACGGAACACGAAGCGCTGCAGTTGCGAAGCAATCGCATCGGCATCGCCGTCAGCCAGCACCAGCATCACGTGGTCGTCGGCCAGCCGGAGCAGCTGGAACACCGCCAGGGTGCGGCCCTTGGCGCTCAGCCAGGCGCTCCACTGCCAGTGCCACAGGGGCAGGGCGGTGACGTCGCTGCTGAACTGGGCGTGGGCGAACACGGCCGCATCCACGCCCTGCAGGCTCAGCAACTGGTGGCCGGGCAGGCGCGGATATCCGACGAAAGCAGGGGGCAGGTTGTCAGGCACGTGAACGAGGTCTAAAATTTGTGCGTTGCGAGACCGAACATGATAGGCCAAACAACCCCCACTCCCGACGACGAATCTGAAGCCCCGCTGGTCCCCGCGGCACCCGTGCCCGTGGAACAGGAAAAAGCAGAGGAATTCGGCGGCCGCGGCGGACTTGATCCGGTGCGGTATGGCGATTGGGAGAAAAACGGACGCTGCATCGATTTCTGATCAGCATTGAGCCAACGCGGCCGTGTGCCGCCCAGCCGAGACAACGAGCCCAGCGAATGGCGACCAGACAACGCCCACTTTCCCCGCACCTTCAGGTGTATCGCTGGCAGATTCAGATGGCCACCTCGATCCTGCATCGAGCCACTGGCGTCTTTCTGTCTGTTGGTGCCCTCATCATCGCCGCCGGCCTGCTGGCCCTGATGATGGGGCCCGAGTCCTGGAACTGCTTCACCGGCCATGCCGGGGCCTGGTATGGCCGCGTGTTCCTGTTCGCGTGGACATGGTCGTTCGCCTATCACCTGTGCAATGGCATCCGCCATGTGGTGCAGGACTTCGCCATCGGCTTCAGCATCCCCGCCTTCATCCGCAGCAGCTGGCTGTCGGTCACCGGCAGCCTGGTGATCACCCTGCTGGTGTGGGCCTATGTGATGTTCGGAGGTGCCGCGTGAGCAAGTTCCGTACCCCGCTGAAGAACGTGCGCGGCCTTGGCTCGGCCAAGACCGGCACCGAGCACTTCGTGCACCAGCGCCTGACCGCCGCCGCGCTGGTGGTGCTGGGCATCTGGTTCCTGGTCTTCGTGCTGGGCCTGCTGGGCTCGGACTACGCGACCGCCGCCGCCGCCGTGGCCAAGCCGTGGAACGCAGTGCCGCTGATCGGCCTGCTGATCGCCATGTTCTGGCACGCGCAGCTCGGCATGCAGGTCGTGCTGGAAGACTACATCCACGAATCGCTGCTGGCCCTGGTGCTGCAGACCGCGGTGAAGTTCGTCGCCGTGCTCGGCATGATCGTCAGTGTGTTTGCGGTGGGCCGCATCGCCCTCGGCGTTGCCTGAGCCCAGGCGCCAAGACAGGAATCCAGACTAGATGTCCGCTTACAAGATTACCGAACACAAGTACGACATGGTCGTGGTCGGCGCCGGCGGCGCCGGCCTGCGCGCCACGTTCGGCCTGGCCGCCAAGGGCCTGCAGACGGTGTGCCTGACCAAGGTCTTCCCGACCCGTTCGCATACCGTTGCCGCCCAGGGCGGTATCTCGGCCGCACTCGCCAACATGGGCGAGGACGACTGGCGCTACCACTTCTTCGACACCATCAAGGGGTCGGACTGGCTGGGCGACCAGGACGCCATTGAATACATGTGCCGTGAGGCCATCCCGGCCATCATCGAGCTTGAACACTACGGTGTGCCGTTCTCGCGCACCGCCGAAGGCAAGATCTACCAGCGTCCGTTCGGTGGCATGACCACCAAGTACGGCGAGGGCCCGGCGGCGCAGCGTACCTGCGCGGCGGCCGACCGTACCGGCCACGCGATGCTGCACACCCTGTACCAGCAGTCGCTGAAGCACGATGCGCGCTTCATGATCGAGTACTTCGCCCTCGACCTGATCTTCGACGACGAAGGCGCCTGCCGCGGCGTGCTGGCCCTGGACATGTCCGATGGCACGCTGCACCTGTTCCGCGCCCAGGGCGTGGTGCTGGCCACCGGCGGCTACGGCCGTGCCTACTTCAGCGCCACCTCGGCGCACACCTGCACCGGCGACGGTGGCGGCCTGGCCATGCGTGCCGGCATCGCCATGCAGGACATGGAGTTCGTGCAGTTCCACCCGACCGGCATCTATGGTGCCGGCTGCCTGATCACCGAGGGTGTCCGCGGTGAAGGCGGCATCCTGCGCAACAGCAGCGGCGAGCGCTTCATGGAGCGCTACGCACCGCACTACAAGGACCTGGCCTCGCGCGACGTGGTCAGCCGTTCGATGACCATCGAGATCCGCGAAGGCCGCGGCGTCGGCGAGCACAAGGACCACATCCTGCTCGACCTGACCCACCTCGGCCCGGGCGTGATCGACGACAAGCTGCCGGGCATCGCCGAGAGCGCGCGCATCTTCGCCGGCGTCGACGTGCACAAGCAGCCGATCCCGGTCATTCCGACCGTGCACTACAACATGGGCGGCATCCCGACCAACTACCACGGTGAAGTGGTGCGCAAGGTCGGCGACAACCCCGATGCGGTCGTGCCGGGCCTGTACGCCATCGGCGAAGCGGCCTGCGTGTCCGTGCACGGCGCCAACCGCCTGGGCTCGAACTCGCTGCTGGACCTGGTGGTGTTCGGTCGTGCGGTGGCCAACCGCTGCGCCGAGACCATCAAGCCGGGCGCATCGCACAAGCCGCTGCCGGCCGATGCCTGCGACAAGGCGTTGGGCCTGCTGGACAAGCTGCGCCACGCCAACGGCGATACCCCGACCTCGGTCATCCGCGATCGCATGCAGCGCACCATGCAGGCCGACGCGGCGGTCTTCCGCACCAGCCAGACGCTGAAGGAAGGCTGCGAGAAGATGGACAAGATCTTCGACTCGTTCCAGGACGTGAAGGTCTCCGACCGTTCGCTGGTCTGGAACTCGGACCTGATCGAGACCTACGAGCTGAACAACCTGCTGCTCAACGCGGTGGCGACGATCAACTCGGCCGAACAGCGCAAGGAAAGCCGCGGCGCGCATGCGCACGAGGACTATCCGGACCGCGACGACGTCAACTGGCAGAAGCACACCCTGGTCAGCGTCGACGAGAAGGGCAAGTGCAGCTTCGACTACCGTCCGGTGCACATGTACACGTTGACCGACGACGTGTCCGTGGTGCCGCCGAAGCCGCGCGTGTACTGATCCGACCCCGCCTACCATGCAATCCGCGCCCACGGGCGCGGGCCGCCTGAGCCAACGAGAGCAGCCATGGCCGAGTTTTCACTCCCCAAGAATTCCAAGATCACGAAGGGCAAGCACTTCCCCGTCAAGAACGGCGGCAAGAACGTGCGCACCTTCAAGATCTACCGCTGGAGTCCGGACGACGACAGCAACCCGCGTACCGACACCTATGAAGTTGATCTGGACGCCTGTGGCCCGATGGTCCTGGACGCCCTGATCAAGATCAAGAACGAGATCGACCCGACCCTGACCTTCCGCCGCTCCTGCCGCGAAGGTATCTGTGGTTCGTGCGCGATGAACATCGACGGCACCAACACCCTGGCCTGCACCCGAGCCATCTCGGACTGCGGCAAGAAGGAAGTGCCGATCTACCCGCTGCCGCACATGAACGTGGTCAAGGATCTGGTTCCGGACCTGACCCACTTCTACGCGCAGTACGCCTCGATCAAGCCGTGGATCCGCACCCAGACCCCGGCACCGCCGGATCGCGAGCGCCTGCAGTCGCCGGAAGACCGCAAGAAGCTGGACGGTCTGTACGAGTGCATCCTGTGCGCCTGCTGCTCGACCAGCTGCCCGAGCTACTGGTGGAACGGCGAGCGTTACCTGGGCCCGGCGATCCTGCTGCAGGCCTACCGCTGGATCATCGACTCGCGCGATGAGGACACCGGTGCGCGCCTGGATGATCTGGAAGATCCGTTCAAGCTGTACCGCTGCCACACCATCATGAACTGCGCCCGGACCTGCCCGAAGGGCCTGAACCCGGCGTTGGCGATCGCCGAGATCAAGAAGCTGATGATGGAACGCCGCGCCTGATAAGGTCCGGCTGTACCTGGTAGAGCCGCGCCATGCGTGGCTGCACCTCCCAGCAGAGCCACGCCATGCGTGGCTTTGCTGTATCTGGAGAAACACGATGGAAGAAGACGTTCTGCTGAAGAAACTGCGCTGGCGCTGCCGCCGCGGCATGCGCGAACTGGACCAGCTGTTCGGGCGCTACCTGGATAAGGAATGGAGCACTGCGCCGACCGAAGAGCGCGAGGTTTTCCTGTTCCTGCTCGATTGCGAGGACGATAAGTTGTGGCGCTGGTTCATGGGCTATGAGGCCTGCCCGCATGCGCACGCCATCCCCCTCATGCAGAAGATCCTCGCCCTCAAGCCTTGAGTGGCGCCCTTCGCGGCTGCAGGCTGTGGCCCAGCTGTCGGTGTTGCTGGCCACACCTTGGCTGCTGCATGAGTCGGATCTACCGCCGCGGCTGCTGATGCCCGCCGTGCTGCTGGCCTGGGCAATCGGCCTGGCCGAACTGGCCTGGCGCCTGCGCCGACCGCGTGCACGGGTTCTTCTGCCGGCGCTGCCCGATCCGCTGCAGGTGGCGGGGCAGGACATCGATGCCCCCCGCCTGGTGGTGCGCGGCCCCTGGTTGCTGTTGCTGTGGCGTGAGGACCGGCGGCGGCGTCGCCTGTTGTTCTGGCCTGATGTGCTCGATTCCGGGCAGCGACGTGAACTGCGACTGGCCGTGGCCGCACGCAGCGTTTCCCGTCGGCCCCGGTCAATGGCACCATAAGCTGAATTGACCGGCGTGCCTGCATGTTCAAACCCATACCCGTGGCCATCGGCCTGCGCTACCTGCGCGCCAAGCGCCGCAACGGCTTCATCTCCTTCATCTCGATGGCATCGATCCTGGGCATCGCGCTCGGCGTCACGGTGCTTATCACCACCCTGGCAGTGATGAGCGGTTTCCAGAAGGAAATCCGCAGCCGTCTGCTGCAGATGACCGCCCACACCACCATCAGCCGTGACGGCGAGCCCATGCCGGACTGGATGCGCGTGGTCGACATTGCCGGCAAGGACCCGCGCGTGGCCGGTGCCGCTCCGTACATCGAGATCCAGTCGATGATCAGCGGCCCGCGCGTGCAGGGTGCGATCATCCAGGGCATCGATCCGGCGCTGGAGCCGAAGGTCTCGGTGATCGACAAGAAGGTCACCAAGGGCAGTTATGACAGCCTCAAGCCGGGCAGCTTCAACCTGCTGCTGGGCAAGGAACTGGCGATCTGGCTCGGCGTGGACGTCGGTGATCAGGTGCTGGTGACCTTCGCCGAAGTGCAGGGCACGCCTGCCGGAGCGGTGCCGCGAATGAAACGCTTCACCGTCAGCGGCATCTTCGAGGCCGGCTACAACGAGGTCGATCGTGGCGTCGGCTTTGCCAACATGCAGGACCTGGAGCGCGTGCTGCGCAGCGACGGTGCCACCGGCGTGCGCCTGAAGCTGCACGACATGGACCGCTCGCTGGAAGTGGGCGTGGACCTGGCGCAGAGCCTCGGCGGTGCTTACCGGGTCAGTGACTGGACCCAGCAGAACGCCAACCTCTACCACTCGCTGCGCATGGAAAAGGTGGTGATGGGCATCCTGCTGTCGCTGATCATCGCCATGGGCGCCTTCAACCTGGTGTCCTCGCAGGTGATGCTGGTGACTGACAAGCAGGCCGACATCGCCATCCTGCGCACCCTCGGCCTGACCCCGGGCGGGGTGATGCAGGTGTTCATGGTGCAGGGCTCGCTGATCGGCATCTTCGGCACGCTGGCCGGCCTGATCGGTGGCATCACCCTGACCCTCAACCTGGAGCGCATTCTCGGGGCCATCGAGGCCGTGTTCAACGTCAAGCTGATGCCGGAGGACGTGTACTACATCACCGGCCTGCCGACCGACATGCAGACCGGCGACGTGGTGGCGATCACCGTGGTCGCGCTGCTGATGAGCTTCCTGGCCACCCTGTATCCCGCCTGGCGGGCAGCACGCACCCAGCCGGCGGAGGCCCTGCGTTATGAATAAGGTCTTCAATCGCGGCGATGAAGTGATCCGCGCCGAAGCACTGGGCAAGACCTATGCCGAAGGGCGCATGCAGACCCCGGTGTTCGATGGCCTGGACCTGACCGTGACCGCGGGCGAAACCGTGGCGATCATTGGTGCCTCTGGTGCCGGCAAGAGCACGCTGCTGCACCTGCTGGGCGGGTTGGATATTCCGACCGCTGGCGAGGTCTACGTGACCGGCCAGCGCATGTCGGCGCTGTCGGACACCGCGCGCGGCCTGCTGCGCAACCAGGCCCTCGGCTTCGTCTACCAGTTCCATCACCTGCTGCCGGAGTTCACCGCGCTGGAAAACGTGATGATGCCGGTGCTGCTGGCCGGAACCGCCGTGGCCGAAGCGAGCAGCCGGGCCACGGCGCTGCTGGAAGCGGTCGGACTCGGCCATCGCCTGGATCACAAGCCGGGCGAGCTGTCCGGTGGCGAGCGCCAGCGTGCCGCCGTGGCGCGCGCGCTGGTCAACCATCCGGCCTGTGTGCTCGGCGACGAGCCGACCGGCAACCTGGATGACCGCACCGCCGGCACCGTGTTCGACCTGATGCTGGAACTCAATCGCGCCCGCCACACCAGCCTGGTGCTGGTGACCCACGACCGCAGCCTGGCACGTCGCCTGGACCGGGTGCTGGAACTGCGCGAAGGGCGCCTGCACGCGCTGGCCCACGCCGACGTCTAAGGGCAGGGCCCGCTCTGGTGGAGGCTGACCTTGGTCGGCTGATCTTGCAGGACAAGCGCCAACCAAGGTTGGCGTCTACCGTGGTCCGGCCAAGAGCCGCCGACCAGCGGCTGAATGGGGCCGCCGGCCGTCGCGCCGGCGTTGCCCGGTCGGGCGCATGATGGCGACAGTTCCCCGAGGAGATCGCCATGAAGACCCCGCTTCTGCTGGCAGGCCTCTGCCTGGCCCTGGCCGCCTGCGCGACCACCGGCCGCCTCAGCAGCGCCGAAAAGCTCGACCTGTACCGCGCCCATGCTGGCGCACCGCAGAACGACATGCAGTTCTTCGGCAGCCTCAATGGCTGGACCGAGCTGGGTGACAGTGCGCTGGCAGTGTGGACCCGCCCCAGCGAGGCCTACCTTCTGGAATTGAGTGGCCCGTGCCCGGACCTGTCCTACGCCACCGCCATCGGCCTGACCAGCAGCATGGGGCGGGTCTCGTCACGCTTCGACAAGGTGCTGGTGCGCGACCCGACCGGCGGCCCGCGCATGCCGTGCTTCATCAACAGCATCCGCAAGCTGGACGTGAAGGCACTGCGCACCTCCGAACAGGAGCTGCGCCAGGCGCAGGTGCAGGAGCGCGAGGCGGAGACCACCCCAGCCAATTGATCAAAAAGGGGACGGAGGGGATTAAGTCGTTTGTGCCACTAACGACTTAATCCCCTCCGTCCCCTTTTTGCCGTCAGGCTTCCGGAGTGAAGCCGGCGGGCTTTTCGGCGTCCTTTTCGAACAGGAACTTGACCAGTTCGCCTTCAAGGAACGCGCGGTGCTGGGGCGTGCGCGGCGACAGCCGGTTCTCGTTGATCAGCATGGTCTGATGCGCCAGCCATGCCGCCCAGGCCTGCTTGCCGATGTTGTTGAAGATGCGCTGGCCCAGCTCGCCCGGATAGGGCACGAAATCCAGGCCCTCGACATCGCGTTGTTCGTACTGGCAGAAGACGGTTCGGGACATGGCGTTCACTCGTGGTTGCGGGATTTCTTGGACGTTCTTTTCGGCGCCTTGACGCTGGCGCCATCGAGCAGCTTTCGGATCGGCGCCGGCAGGCCCAGCGCCGGCAGCTCGTCGGCGGCGACCCAGCGCAGCGTGGGTTCTTCCACGCGCAGGCCGTGCACCTGCCGCGACAATACCTGCAGGTGCAGCTTGTAGTGGCTGAAGGTGTGCTGCAGCACCGGCAGCTCTTCGGCGTCTTCCAGCGATCCGTCGACATGCGTGTCGAACCAGTCCTGCAGATCGCTGCCGGCCTCGGCCTGCGGCAGCGTCCACAGCTGCGCCCAGATGCCGGTGTCCGGACGCTTCTGCAGCAGCACGCGCTGCCGGGTGTCGCGCAGCAGCAGGGCCACCGCTTCGCGTTCGGGCAGGGTCTTGCCCGGCTTGGGCGTGGGCAGATCGGCGGTGCGGCCTTCGCGGCGTGCCACGCAGTCGTCCTGCAGCGGGCAGATCACGCAGGCCGGCCTGGCGCGGCTGCACACCGTCGCGCCCAGGTCCATCTGCGCCTGGGTGTAATCGGCCATGCGCCCGGCCGGTACGTGCGTCGCGTGCGCCTCGGCGAGAGCCCACAGCTGCTTCTCGATGGTCGGCAGGCCGGGGAAGCCGTCAATGCCGTGGTAGCGGCTGAGCACGCGCTTGACGTTGCCGTCGAGGATCGCGAACGGGTCGTTCCAGGCCTGGCTGAGGATCGCCCCGGCAGTGCTGCGGCCGATGCCGGGCAGGGCATGCAGCGCGTCGAAATCACGCGGCAGATCGCCGCCATGCAGCTCCACGCAGCGCTGGGCCGCCGCGTGCAGATTGCGCGCTCGGGCGTAGTAGCCAAGCCCGGCCCACTGCGCCATCACCGCATCATTGCTGGCGGCGGCGAGGTCGGGCAGGGTCGGGAAGTGCTGCAGGAACCGCTGGAAATACGGGATGACCGTGGCCACCTGGGTCTGCTGCAGCATGATCTCCGACAGCCAGACCCGGTAGGGGCTGCGCGGGTGCTGCCAGGGCAGGTCGTGGCGGCCGTGGCCGTCGAACCAGTGCAGCAGGTGGGCGACGAAGCCGTCGGTCTGCGGGGTTCCGGCGCTGGCGTGCGGCTGGCGGGGCATCTCGTGTTCCAGAGAGGCAGCCACCGGTGGGTTCACCCTGGTAGAGCCACTCCATGGGTGGCTGCACCAGAGTGCGGTGGCTGCACGGTGTATCAGCCGCCCAGTGCTTCAGGCAGCAGGGCGTCGACGAAGGCTTCCGGATCGAACACGCGCAGGTCTTCCGGACGCTCGCCGATACCGGCGAAACGGATCGGAATGCCGAACTCGCGGGCCAGTGCGAACACCACGCCGCCCTTGGCGGTGCCGTCCAGCTTGGTCACCACCAGGCCGGTCACGTTCACCGCGGCATTGAACTGGCGCAGCTGCGACAGCGCGTTCTGGCCGGTGGTGCCGTCGATCACCATCAGCACCTCGTGCGGCGCGGTGGGGTCGATCTTGCCGAGTACACGGCGGATCTTGCCCAGCTCGTTCATCAGGCCGGACTGGGTGTGCAGGCGGCCGGCGGTGTCGGCAATCAGCACCGAGGTGCCACGGGCCTTGCCGGCCTGCAGCGCGTCGAATGCCACCGAGGCGGCATCGGCGTTCTGGCCCTGGGCGACCACGGCCACGCCGTTGCGCTCGCCCCAGGCCTGCAGCTGGGCTACGGCAGCGGCACGGAAGGTATCGCCGGCGGCCAGCATCAGGCTGTGGCCGTCATCCTTGAAGCGCTTGGCCAGCTTGCCGATGGTGGTGGTCTTGCCGACGCCGTTGACGCCGACGGTGAGCACCACGAACGGCTTGGCATTGCGGTCGATCAGCAGCGGCTTGGCCACCGGCTGCAGGATCGCGATCAATTCGGCGCGCAGTGCGGCCAGCAGCGCGTTGGCATCGGCGAACTCGCGCGACTTCATGCGCTTGCGCAGCCCTTCCACCAGATCGGTGGTGGCGCCAACGCCGACGTCGGCGGTGATCAATGCGGTTTCCAGCTCGTCCAGCAGATCGTCGTCGAGCTTGGGATTGCGCGAAAACAGGCCGCCGAAGCTGCGGGCGATGACGCTGTTGCGCAGGCGTTCGCGCCAGCCGGGCTTGCCGGCGGCGGCGGGCGGGGCGTCCACCAGGGTCGGCAGGTCGGTGGCAGGGGCGACCGGCTCCTCGGCCGGAACGACCGGGGCCAGCGGAGCCAGCACAGCGGCCGCGGCGAGCGCTTCGGCCTGCACGTCTTCGGCCGCGATGACCGGCGGCGCAGCCGGCACGGCGGGCGCTTCGGCGACGGGCGCCTGTACGGGGGCCGGTGCAGGCGCAGGTGCAGGTGCAGGTGCTACGGCTTCGGCCACCGATGCGGCGGGCGCGTCCTTGGCGGGCACGGCCGACGGGAACGCCGCCGCCAGCTCTTCAGCCGAGTAGTGCTGGGTCTTGGCTGCCTCCGTGGCGGGGGCATCCTGGGGCTTCTTGCGGCGGAAAAAACTGAGCATTGGCAAAAGGCGCTGAAATCAGGGGGATATGCTACCACTCGGGGCTGTCTGGCCGATGTGGACTCAAGGTCGCGGCCCTTTGGCCGTTAACCGGTCCGGAGGGCTGCGTCGTGCAGCCCGGAGGCCGCCATGAACAACGTGATGGGAACTGCACTGAGCGGGATGCGCGCGGCCCAGCAGGGCGTGCAGGTGGCTGCACACAACGTTGCCAACCTGGCGACCCCCGAAGCCGAGCGCTTGCAGCTGCAGCGCAGTGCGGTGGCTCAGGGCGGGGTGGAGACGGCGGTGGGCACCACCGGCCCCGATCCGGGCGCGCCACTGGGTGATCTGCTGGCGGCCAAGGCCGAAGTCGTGACCTTCGCCGCCAATGCCACGGTGATCCGCCGCCAGGACCAGCTGCTGGGGTCGCTGCTGGATCGGGAAGCCTGAACTGACGGGTTCTGGTAGGTGTCAACCTTGGTTGACACGCCTCTATTGCGCCAACCAAGGTTGGCATCTACCAAGGTGGCGCCGGGCCATGCCCGGCGACCACCGTCTCGTTCAGGCCGACAGCTCCAGCAACAGCTTGTTCAGGCGCGCCACATAGGCACCCGGGTCCTTCAGGCTGTCACCGGCGGCCAGCGCGGCCTGGTCGAACAGCACCCGGCCCAGGTCATCAAAGCGCGCGCCATCGGCCTCGGCATCCAGTTTGGCGATCAGCGGATGGCCCGGGTTGATCTCCAGTACCGGCTTGCTGTCGGGCACCTTCTGCCCGCTGGCTTCCAGGATCTGGCGCATCTGCAGGCCCAGGTCCTGCTCGCCGATGGCCAGCACCGCCGGTGAATCGGTCAGGCGGTGCGACACGCGCACTTCGGCCACGTCGTCGCCCAGCACCGTCTTCAGGCGCTCGACCAGGCCCTGCTTGTCCTTCGCCGCCGCTTCCTGCTCCTGCTTGTCGGCCTCGCTTTCCAGCGCACCCAGGTCGAGGTCGCCACGGGCGATGTCGACGAAGCCCTTGCCGTCGAAATCGGTCAGGTAGCCCATCAGCCACTCGTCGATGCGATCGGTCAGCAGCAGCACTTCCACGCCCTTCTTGCGGAACACTTCCAGGTGCGGGCTGTTGCGCACCTGGCTGTAGCTTTCGCCGGTCAGGTAATAGATCTTGTCCTGGCCTTCGGCCATGCGCGCGAGGTAATCGGCCAGCGACACGCTCTGCGCATCGCCGTCGCCGCGGGTGGAGGCGAAGCGCAGCAGGCCGGCCACCTTCTCGCGGTTGTTGTAGTCCTCGGCCGGGCCTTCCTTCAGTACCTGGCCGAATTCCTTCCAGAACGTGGCGTACTGCTCGGGCTTGTCGGCGGCCAGCTTGTCCAGCATGTCCAGCGAGCGCTTGGTCAGCGCCGCCTTCATCGAATCGATGACCGGGCCGGACTGCAGGATTTCGCGGGACACGTTCAGCGACAGGTCGTTGGAATCGACCACGCCCTTGATGAAACGCAGGTACAGCGGGAGGAACTGCTCGGCCTGGTCCATCACGAACACGCGCTGCACGTACAGCTTCAGGCCTTTGGGCGCGTCGCGGTGGTACAGGTCGAACGGCGCGCGGCCCGGCACATACAGCAGCGAGGTGTATTCCAGCTTGCCTTCGACCTTGTTGTGGCTCCACGCCAGCGGATCGCTGTGATCGTGGGCCACGTGCTTGTAGAACTCGGTGTACTCGGCGTCGCTGATCTCGGTGCGCGGGCGGGTCCACAGCGCGCTGGCGCGATTGACGGTCTCCCACTCGACGGCAGCGCCTTCTTTGCCTTCCTTCGGCATCTGGATCGGCAGGCCGATGTGGTCGGAGTACTTCTTGAGGATGCTGCGCAGGCGCCAGCCATCGGCGAAGTCATGCTCGCCGTCCTTCAGGTGCAGCACGATGCGGGTGCCGCGCTCGGCCTTGTCGACGGTGGCCACTTCGAAGTCACCTTCGCCGCGCGAGGTCCAGCGCACGCCTTCGCCCGCAGCCAGGCCGGCGCGGCGCGAGGTCACTTCCACTTGGTCGGCAACGATGAAGGCGCTGTAGAAGCCGACGCCGAACTGGCCGATCAGCTGCGAATCCTTCTTCTGGTCGCCGGACAACTGGCGCAGGAAATCGCCGGTGCCGGACTTGGCAATCGTGCCGAGGTGGGCGATGGCTTCGGCGCGGCTCATGCCGATGCCGTTGTCTTCGATGGTGATGGTGTGGGCGGCGGGGTCGAAGCTGACGCGCACGCGCAGCTCGCTGTCGCATTCCAGCAGGGCCGGCTGGGTCAGGGCCTCGAAGCGCAGCTTGTCAGCGGCGTCGGCGGCATTGGAGACCAGCTCGCGCAGGAAGATCTCCTTGTTGGAGTACAGCGAGTGGATCATCAGCTGCAGCAGCTGCTTGACTTCGGTCTGGAAGCCAAGGGTTTCGGTCTTGGTGGTCTCGGTCATCGATAAGGCTCCATGTGCAATGCCGCGCCAGCGCGTGCGGCCTCGCCAAGGGGTAGGGGTGATTGTCCCGAAATCAAGGGGTCGGTTGGCAGGGCTTGCAGCCCTGCACCCGCCGAATCAACGTCAAGGTCAAAAGCGAGCTTTCCGTGGGAGGGAGGGGCGGTGTCGGACTGCGGGGACGCCGCAAGTACGTCCCTGTAGGCTTGGCCGCGGCATCCATGCCGCGGACACCCCGCACCCCGACACCGCCCCACCTCTGACAGTTGGTCGGCGGCCAGTAGATCCACGCCATGTGTGGATGAAATCTCTCAGATCTCGAAATCCAAATCAGGGTCAGATCCGTTTTCCTACGGAAAACGGATCTGACTCCAAGAGCCGTTCCGACAGATCGCAGGAAACTGTCGAAGGCGGGGTGGGTCCGGTTGCGGGGGCGTGAGCGCCATGGATGGCGCGACCGAGCCTCCATGGACGGATTCACGGCGTCCCCCGCAACCGGACCCACCCCGCCAACCCACAGGGATCAAGCTTTTGAAGTTGCTTCGGCTGTTGCTTCGGCTTCTGCGGGTTCCGGGCGCCGCCCGGACGACTACAATCCCCTCCATGCTGAAATTCTCGAATACCTCCCGCCGGAGGCGCCGATGAGTGGCCGTGGCGGCAATGAGGGCCAGGTCCGCATCATCGGCGGGCGCTGGCGCAACACCCGCCTGCCGGTGCCGACCCTGCCAGGCCTGCGGCCCAGCAGCGACCGCGTGCGCGAGACCCTGTTCAACTGGCTGATGCCCAAGCTGGGTGGGGCGCGCGTGCTGGATCTGTTCGCCGGCAGCGGCGCGCTGGGCCTGGAAGCGGTCTCGCGCGGCGCCAGCCATGCCACCCTGGTCGAGCGCGATGCACAGCTGGGCCGCAATGTGTCTGCTGCCGTGGCCAAGCTGCAGGCGGCCGACCAGGTGGCCGTGGTCCAGGCCGATGCCCTGCGCTGGCTGCAGAGCGCGCCGGCGCAGCAGGCCGATCTGGTGTTCATCGACCCCCCGTTCGCCGATGGCCTGTGGCAGAACGTGCTGGCCCAGCTGCCACGGCACCTGGCCGCCGATGCCTGGCTGTACCTGGAATCGCCGGCCGGCCACGTGCCGGTACTGCCGCCGGACTGGCTGCTGCACCGCGAGGGCGGCACCCGCGAGGTGCGCTTTGCCCTGTACCGCCGCGCCACTGCTACACTTTGACCTCATCTGAACATCTGCAACCGCCCATGACCGTGGCCAACCGCCGCATCGCCGTCTACCCCGGCACGTTCGATCCGATCACCAATGGTCATATCGACCTGGTCAGCCGGGCCGCACCGCTGTTTGAAAAGGTCGTGGTCGGCGTGGCGCAGAGCCCGTCCAAGGGGCCGGCCCTGCCGCTGGAGCAGCGCGTGCAGCTGGCTCGCGGTGCGCTGGGGCACCACAGCAACGTCGAGGTCATCGGCTTCGATACGCTGCTGGCTCATTTCGTACGTTCGGTCCAGGGCGGGGTGTTGCTGCGCGGCCTGCGCGCGGTGTCCGACTTCGAGTACGAGTTCCAGATGGCGAGCATGAACCGCCACCTGATCCCCGAGGTCGAGACCCTGTTCCTGACCCCGGCCGAACAGCACAGCTTCATTTCGTCCTCGCTGGTCCGCGAGATCGCGCGCCTGGGCGGCGACGTGTCCGGCTTCGTGCCGGCCGCGGTGCTCGAAGCCCTGCGCAAGGTCCGCGAAGCGAAGGCGGCACAGCAGTAAGTCCGCAGTACCTGCACCCCATTACGTACAACACCACGCACCATTCCGGGAGGAAACCCATGAACACCACCATGCGCGCGATGCTGATCGCTTCGTTGGCCCTGGCCTTCACCGCCTGCAAGAAGGAAGAGGCCGCTCCGGTCGACGAAGCCAAGCAGGCCCTGGTCGCTCCGTCCAAGGACGACGATGCAGGCTGGAAGAAGTACCTGCAGGAAGTGGCGATCCAGAACATGGGCAACATCACCAACAGCCCGTTCCTGTACTACCTCTCGCCGGAATCGGACCCGGACTTCCAGGCCAAGTATGAGCGCCAGACCGAGAGCGCGACCCAGGCCGTGGCCCGTGGCGTGCAGCCGGGCAACATGCTGGCCTTCGGTTCGTCGGCCTCGGGCAAGATGGCTGACATGATCCAGGCCGTGTTCAAGGACGTGTCGCCGGATTCGATGAAGGGCGTGCGCGTCGTCTTCATCGGCCAGTCGGCCGACAACGCCCGCGTGCAGGCTGCCGTGCAGCCGACCGGTGCCGAGTACATTTTCGTCGAAGCCAAGTAAGACCGAGCCATGGCGGCCATGCTCCGGCATGGCCCGGGCGGCGCTCCGCAAGGGCGCCGCTGATGACCTGACCGGCCCGCGCGCCCGCGCTGGCCGGTCCTTGTCCCAAGGCGCGGGCGAGGAGTATCGCCATGTCGCTGAAAATCAACGAGCTCTGCGTCAACTGCGACGTATGCGAGCCGGCCTGCCCGAACCAGGCCATTGCGATGGGTGAAACCATCTACGTGATCGACCCTGCGCGCTGCACCGAATGCGTGGGCCATTTCGACGAACCGCAGTGCGTGGTCGTCTGCCCGGTCGAGTGCATCGATCCGGACCCGGAGATCGTGGAAACCGAAGACCAGCTGCTGGCCAAGCTGCGCCAGCTGCAGCACGATCACCCCGAACTCTACGCGGAGCCCCCATCCGAATGAAGACGCTGATCGTCCGTCCCCTGTTGCTGCTCGGCCTGCTGTTGAGCCCGATGGCCTGGGCCGACAGCCCGGCCCGTGCCGAGCGCCCCGATGGCGCGGCCATTGCCAGCGGCCACGCGCTGGCCACCCAGGCCGGCATCGACATCCTGGCGCAGGGCGGCAACGCCTTCGATGCTGCGGTGGCGGTGTCGTCCACGCTGGCGGTGGTCGAGCCGATCAGCTCCGGCCTGGGCGGCGGCGGCTTCTTCCTGCTGCACGACGCGGCCACCGGCAAGGACGTGATGCTGGATGCGCGCGAGACCGCACCGGCGGCGGCCACGCCGCAGGCCTTCCTCGACAAGCAGGGCAACCTGGACCGCGACCGCTCGGTCAACGGTGCCTGGTCGGCCGGCATTCCGGGCCTGCCCGCAGCGCTGGTCGAACTGTCGGCCAAGCACGGCAAGTTGCCGCTGTCGGCGTCGCTGCAACCGGCGATCCGCATCGCCCGCGAAGGCTTCCCGGTCTACGACCGCATGGCCAAGGGCTATGCCTCGCGCCGCGAAGTGATGGAGCGTTATCCCGGCACGCGTGAGGTCTACCTGCGCAACGGCAAGCCGATCGCTACCGGTGACCTGTTCAAGCAGCCGGAACTGGCACAGACGCTGGAGCGCCTGGCGGCCGGTGGCTTCGATGGTTTCTACAAGGGCCAGACCGGCAAGCTGCTGCTGGCCGGCGTGAAGCAGGCCGGTGGCAAATGGACGGCCGAGGAACTGGCCGGCTACCGGGTGAAGCAGCGCGAGCCGATCGTCTTCAACTACAACGGCTGGAAGATCACCACCGCGCCGCCGCCGTCGTCCGGTGGCATCGCGCTGGCAAGCATGCTGCAGATCCTGGAAGGCTGGGACATCAGGCAGATGGATCCGGCGCACCGTACCCATCTGGTGGTGGAGTCGATGCGTCGCGCCTACCGTGACCGCACCTTCTTCCTCGGCGATCCGGATTTCGTGCAGATCCCGCAGAAGGTACTGACCAGCAAGGACTACGCACAGGGCCTGCGCGCCACCATCCACCCGGAGAAGGCCACGCCCAGCGACCTGCTGTCGGGCAACCCGACGCCGCTGGAAGACGACGAGACCACGCACTTCTCGATCATCGACCGCGACGGCAACCGCGTCGGCGCCACCCAGACCGTCAATCTGCTGTACGGCTCGGGTCTGATTCCCAGGGGCACCGGCGTGCTGCTGAACAACGAAATGGACGACTTCGCATTGAAGCCGGGCACGCCCAATGCGTTCGGCGTGATGGGCTACGCGGCCAATGCACCGAAGCCGGGCAAGCGCATGCTCAGCTCGATGACGCCGACCTTCATGGAGAACGACGACAAGGTGATCGTGCTGGGCACCCCGGGTGGCAGTCGCATCATCACCATGGTGCTGCTGGGCATCCTCGGCTACGACGCCGGCCTGGATGCGCAGCAGGTGGCTGCGTTGCCGCGTTACCACCACCAGTGGTTGCCGGACCTGATCGAAGCCGAGGACGATGCGTTCGACGCGGCCACGGTGAAGCAGCTGCAGGCGATGGGCCACAGGATCGACCTGCCGGGCGACACTGCTGCCGGTGGCCGCGGTTCCAGCCACGTCTGGGGTAACCTGCAGACCGTGGAATGGGACCGCAAGGTGAACCGACTGTTCGGTGGCAGCGACCCGCGCAACCCGGTGGGCAGTGCCCAGGTCGTGCCGGCCCGCTGATGCGGCGGTAGCGCCGGGCCATGCCCGGCGGACGCAAACCTGAGAACCCCGCCACGGCGGGGTTTTCTGTTTCCTTTCTAGCGATTATTTAACGGGGTGCCGCCGATAATTGCCCTATGAAACTATGGTCGATTCGTGGAAACTCGCAGCGCCTGGACGGCGGTGCGATGTTCGGCAACGCACCGCGTGCGCTGTGGGAAAAATGGGCGGCACCGGACGAGCTCAATCGTATCGAGCTGGCCTGTCGTGCGTTGCTTGCCAGTCCGCTGGAAGGCAAGACGGTGCTGTTCGAAACCGGCATCGGTGCATTCTTCGATCCGCGCATGCGCGAGCGCTACGGCGTGCAGGAAAGCCAGCATGTGCTGATCGATTCGCTGCGCGAGGCGGGTTTCGAACATGAGGATATCGATGTGGTGGTGCTCAGCCACCTGCACTTCGACCACGCCGGCGGCCTGCTGGCGGCATGGAGCGAAGGGCGTGAACCGGAACTGCTGTTCCCCAACGCGACTTTCGTGGTCGGCGCGCAGCACTGGCAGCGTGCGCTGCAACCGCACCCGCGCGACCGCGCCAGTTTCATCCCCGAGCTGCCCGGCCTGTTGCAGGCCAGTGGTCGCCTGGAAGTGGTGGAAGGCGAGTATTCAAAGGCACTCGGCCGCAGCGTGCGCTTCAGTTACAGCGACGGCCACACGCCGGGCCTGATGCTGGCTGAGATCGTCGGCCATGCGCATGCGGGCGAGGGCGCGCATGGCGGCGTGGTGTTCTGCGCCGACCTGATCCCGGGCCGCTCATGGGTGCATGTACCGATCACCATGGGCTACGACCGCAACGCCGAACTGCTGATCGACGAGAAGCGGCAGTTCCTTGAGGACAAGCTGGCACGCAACGTGCATCTGTTCTTCACCCACGACCCGCAGGTGGCGCTTGCGCAGCTGGGGCGCGATGACAAGGGTCGATTCGTGACCCTGCATGAGCAGGGTGAACTGAAGGCGCGCGCGCTGGGGTGAGGGGTGTTGTCGGCAGGGCTTGCAGCCCTGCAACCTGCTCGACGGCAACGTCAACGTCAAAAGCGGGCTATCCGTGGGGTGGCGGGGCGGTGTCGGATTGCGGGGACGCCGCAGGTACGTCCCTGTAGGCTTGGCAGCCGCATCCATGCGGCTGACACCCCGCAATCCGACACCGCCCCGCCTCTGACAGATGGCTGCGATCTGTCGGGGTCGGATCCCGTTGCTGCGCAACGGGCTCTGCCCCCATTCGATTGAATTGGGCGAGCGATCGCTACGACGCCTTCAGGCAGCTGCTCATGAAGGTCTTGCGCGCATCACCTGCCAGCTTCCTGGCGCCGGCGTCGGCATTGCACTTGCGCATGCGTTCCTGCGGGGTGGTCGCTGCCTTGCTTTCGGCGGCATGGCCACTGAGGCACGCGCTCTGCGCGGTCTTGTAGGCGTCACCCTTCAAGCCCTTGTTCTTGGCCGAGCAGTCGGCCATGCGCTGCTGCTGCGGGGTGGTGGCATTGGCGGCCAGCGGCAGGCCGACCAGCAGGACGGCGGCCAGCAGGAAAGAGGCTTTCATCGGGAGCTCCAGGGGTGGCGGGTGCGCGGAGCATTCGCTTCCGGCCTGCAAGGCCATGTGAAGAATGCGCCCCGGGCCAAGAGCGCTTGCACCGGTGTTCAGATCGGCGTATTACTTAGCCAAATGGGTAAGTATGATCCTGACATCCAGGCGGTCTTCCAGGCGCTGGCCGACCCGACGCGCTGCGCGATCGTCGCCACGCTGGGGCAGGGGCCGCGCACCGTGTCGATGCTGGCCGAGCCGTTCGAGATGGCCTTGCCCTCGCTGATGAAGCATCTGGCCGTGCTGGAACGCAGTGGCGTGGTGCGCAGCCACAAGCATGGGCGCATACGCACCTGCGAACTGGTGCCGGAACGGTTGGGCCAGGCCGAGCAATGGCTGGCCGCGCAGCGCGCCATGTGGGAAGCACGCGCCGAGCGCATGGTCGAATTTGTCGAAACCCTTCACCGACAGGAGCAGGTCCATGGCCGCAGACGCAGGTAACAACCCCGAGACCGATCTGGTCATCAGCCGCGTACTGAACGCACCGCGTGCCGCGCTGTGGCGGGCGTGGACCGACCCGGAGCTGCTGCGCCAGTGGTGGTGCCCGCAGCCGTGGACCACCGAAGTACGCGCGTTCGACCTGCGCCCGGGCGGGGCCTTCCACACCTTCATGCAGGGCCCCGACGGCGGCAGCAGTGACAACCCGGGCAGCTTCCTGGAGATCGTTCCCAAGCAGCGGCTGGTGTTCACCTCGATGCTGGGCGCGGGCTGGCGGCCGCAGTCACCGTGGCTGGGCTTCACCGCCATCATCACGATGGAGGACGAGGACGCGGGCTGTCGATACACGGCGCGGGTAATGCACCCGGACAAGGCGCTGCGTGACCAGCATGAGCAGTTGGGGTTCTTCGACGGTTGGAACACCGCCATCGACCAGCTCGAAGCATTCGCGGCCGGTCTGTAGTACGGCGCCTGGGGTCAGAGCCCTCTCCTGTGGAGACGGATCCGACCCCGCATCTAGTGGGGTCAGATCCCTTTCGGCACGAAAGGGCTCTGCCCCCTGATTCACCGGCTCAACCAACGCGGGTACCGAAGATTCGGTCGCCGGCATCGCCCAGACCCGGCAGGATGTAGCCCTTCTCGTTGAGCTGGGCGTCGATGGCCGCGGTGTAGATCTCCACGTCCGGGTGCACGGCCTTGACCGCCTCGATGCCCTCCGGCGCGGCCACCAGGAAGATGCCCTTGATGCGGCGGGCGCCGGCGCGCTTGAGCATGTCGATGGTGGCGATCAGGGTGCCGCCGGTGGCCAGCATCGGATCCAGGATCAGCGCGTCGCGCTCTTCCAGGCGGCCGGTCAGGCGCTCGAAGTAGGGCACCGGCTGCAGGGTTTCCTCATCGCGCTGCAGGCCGACCACACTGACGCGCGCGGCCGGGATCAGCGACAGCACGCCGCTGAGCATGCCCAGGCCAGCACGCAGGATCGGCACCACGGTGATCTTGGCACCGGCGATGCGCTGCACGGTGACCGGGCCGGCCCAGCCGGGCAGGGTGTGCGGCTCGGTGTCCAGGTCGGCGGTGGCCTCGTAGGCCAGCAGGGTGCCCAGCTCGTTGGCCAGTTCGCGGAAATCCTTGGTGCTGAGCGCAGCGTTGCGCATCAGGCCGATCTTGTGCTGCACCAGCGGGTGGCGCACTTCGACGATCTTCATGGTCGGGAAGGGGAATCAGGAGAGAGGCCACCATTTTGCCGGATTGCCGGGCCCAACCCCAAACCGGGCGCGCCAGCGTCGTACATGAAATGTGCAGACGCATGTCATGGCCATGCAACCTTGCGGACATACCGTGCAGACCCATTCTTAACAGGAATGGGGATTCCCAGTGCATATCAAGACTCCGTTGGCCGTTGCCATCACCCTGACACTGGCGATGGGGGCCGCGGCACCGCTGCAGGCTGCCGGGCAGCAGGCGGTCGCCGCCACCGGTGCGGTGGCCGCTGATGCGGTCGATCTGGACCGCATCGAAGTGCGCGCCCAGCTCGAATCGCAGATCCGCGCGGTCGACCTCAAGCGCAGCAGTGACGCGATCGAAGACGCGGTGTCCTCCGATGCGCTGGGCCAGTACCCGGACAAGAACGTCGCCGAGTCGCTGCAGCGGCTGCCCGGCATCAGCGTGACCCGCGACCAGGGCGAAGGCCGCTTCGTGGTCATCCGTGGCCTGGATGCCAATCTCAACAGCGTCAGCGTGGACGGCATCGCGGTGGGTACGCCGGAGGACTCCAGCCGCGCCGCACCGCTGGACGTCATCCCGTCCGATTCCACCGAACGCCTGCGCGTGGTGAAGTCGCCGACCCCGGACATGCCCGGCGACGCCATCGGCGGCGCGGTGCTGGTCGAGTCGGCCTCGGCGTTCGACCGCGACGGCCGCAGCCTGCGTGGCAAGATCGAAGGCAGCCACCAGCAGCTGTCCGGAGAGACCAGCCCGAAGGCGGCCTTCAACTACAGCGAAGTGTTCAACGACACCTTCGGCGTGGCGCTGGGCGTGAACTACCAGAAGCGGAAGTTCGAGTCGGACAACACTGAAGTGGAGTACGACGGCGAGGATGACGCCGCACCCGGTGACGTCACCGCGATCAACCTGCAGCACCGCAAGTACGAGATCGAGCGCAAGCGCATCGGCGCCAACCTCAACCTCGACTGGCGCCCGGACGAAGACAGCAGGTACTACCTGCGCACGCTGTACAGCCAGTTCGACGATGCCGAAACCCGCCAGCGCGTGATCTTCAACTTCGACGACGCCAAGATGGTCAACACCGGCACCGACCAGTACCGCCTGGACGGCATGCCGAAGGATTCGATCGACAAGCGCATGCGCTACCGCACCAAGAAGGAGAACACCTTCGCGGCCAGCCTGGGCGGCGAGAACAAGCTGAGCAACGCCGTGGTCGATTACCGGGTCGGCTACACCCGTACCGAAGAGCGCGTCAACGACGAGATGGAGGCGCGCTTCAAGCTCAACGGCAAGGCCTTCAATGGCACGCTGGACCAGCGCAGCCGCCTGCCCAGCTACAGTTTCGACAACCCGCAGTGGCTGGACAACGGCAACTACGCCTTCGACCGTTTCGTGCTTTCGCCCAAGCAGGTCAATGACAAGGAGCACAGCGCGCAGGTCAACGTGCGCTTCGACGGTGACAGCGGCAGCATCAAGATGGGCCTGCTGGGCCGCTGGCGCGACCGCGACGTCAATGTCGACGAGAGCGAGCTGCGCGTCGGCCCGAAGGTTGCGCTGTCGAGCTGGAGCACCTCGTCGCCGGAGTACCGCCACGGCACCCTGGGTGACGGCATGGATTCGGCGGCGATGCGCGCGTTCTGGGCGGCCAATGGCAGCCAGTACAGTGCGCGGCCGCAGGACGTTGGTGGCAATGCGATGACCTCGCTGGAAGAAGACTACACGGCCAGCGAGGACATCTTCGCCAGCTATGTGATGGGCACCTGGGACATCGGCGCGCTGCGCATCATCGGCGGCGTGCGCGTGGAGAACACCCAGTTCAAGGCGACGGGCAACCAGGTCGACGTGGCGGCCAACGGCCGCAGCTTCACCGTCACCCCGCGCGTGGCCAACAGCAGCTACACCAACGTGCTGCCGGGCCTGCACCTGCGCTATGACGCCGCCGACGACTGGGTGCTGCGTGCCTCGGCCAACAAGACCGTGGCGCGCCCCTCGTTCGGCGATATCTCGCCGCGCGTGGGCTACAGCCGCGGTGACGAGGAAGTGCGCCTGGGCAATCCGGAGCTGGATCCGTACGAATCGAAGAACATCGACCTGTCGGTGGAGAAGTACATCGGCAGCAGCGGCATCGTCTCGCTGGGCCTGTTCCACAAGTCGATCGACGGCTACATCGTGGAAACCGTGCGTACCAACGACCCGGCCTACGGTGGTTACGACGTGACCCAGCCGATCAACGGCCGCAAGGCCACCGTGCGCGGTGCGGAATTCAACTGGCAGCAGCAGCTGGCGTTCCTGCCGGCCGGCCTGGACGGGCTGCTGGTCGGTGCCAGTGGCACCTGGCTGGACACCGAGTTCGACGCGGGGATCGAGGATCGTGCCGGTGAGGACTTTACCCTGCCGCGCGCGTCCAAGCACGTCTACAGTGCGCACATCGGCTACGAGAAGTATGGTCTGAGCACGCGGTTGGCGGCGGTGTACCGCAGTGAGTACCTCGATAGTATCGGCAAGGGCCGCGCCTTCGACATCTATGTCGCACCCAATACCCAGCTCGACTTCTCGCTGGACTACAAGTTCACCCCGCGCGTGAGCATGTACTTCGAAGCGCAGAACCTGCTGGACAAGCCGCTTGAGCTGTACCAGGGCACGCGCTCGCGCACCCTGCAGATGGAAGAGTATGGCCGTACCTACGCGCTGGGCCTGAAGGTGGCACTGTGATGGCGCGTCGCATCACCCTGCTGGCTTCCGCACTGGCCGCGACCCTGGTGGCGGGCTGCACGCCGGCCATCGGCAACGATCCGTCCGCGGCCACGCCTGAGGCAAAGGCTGCAGCCGAGCGTGCGGTGACCACCATCGCCGAGGCATTCCTTTCGCCGATGACGCCGGCCGACAACATTGATTCCCCAGCCGCCTGGCGCGCACCCGACGGAAAACTGTGGCTGATCGCCACTGCCAAGGCCACCGACAAGCTGGTGGTCTACGACGGCAGCACTGGCCAGCACCTGCGCGACGTCGGCAGCAGCGGCACCGCGCCTGGGCAGTTCGACCGCCCAAACGGCATTGCGGTGACCGACGACCTGCTGTGGATCGTGGAGCGCGACAATCACCGCGTACAGGTGCTGGGCCTGCCGGACTTCACCCCGCTGGCGACGTTCGCTGCGGACGACCTGCGCAAGCCATACGGGCTGTGGGTCGACCGCCGTGCCGATGGCTACAGCGTCTACGTCACCGATTCCTGGGACAACGGCGAGGATGCACAGGGGCGTGACATCCTGCCGCCGCTGGCCGAGCTGGACAAGCGCGTGCGCCAGTACCATGTGAGCCGCGACGGCGCGAAGGTCGAGGCAACGCTCGTCGCCAGCATCGGTGACACCCGCGAAGCCGGTGCGCTGCGCGTGGTCGAATCGATCTGGGGCGACCCGGACAACGACCGCCTGTTGATCGCGGAAGAGGACGAGCGCTACGCCAGCGAGTTCAAGGTCTACACCTTGGCCGGGCGTTTCACCGGCACCACCTTCGGCCGCGATGTGTTCAAGGCGCAGGCCGAGGGCGTGACCCTGCGCACCTGCGGCAAGGATGGTTGGTGGATCACCACCGAACAGGGCAAGCAGCGCAGCGTGTTCCACCTGTTTGATCGCCACACGTTGAAGCCGGTGGGCGCCTTCCAGGGCAATACTGTGGCCAACACCGATGGCATCTGGATGATGCAGCAGCCGAGCGCGCGCTTCCCGCATGGTGCGCTGTACGCGGTGCATGATGACCAGGGCGTGGTGGCGTTCGATTGGGAGAGCATTGCCAAGCAGCTGGCGCTGCCGCTGGAGTGTGGCGCATGAGCGGGCGTCGCCTGATCGGCACCTTCGCCCTGGGCCTGCTGCTGGCACTGCCGTCGCAGGTGTTCGCTGCCGCCGAGCCAAATACCCAGGTGCCGGTGGGCAGTCGCCACTACGCAGCGACAGCGGTGCCGGACCGTATCGTAGCCTCGCCCGCAGCCGATCCCGGTCACGGTTTCGCCGTGGCCTGGCGCACCGATGGCAGTGTGCAGGCGCCGTTGCTGGAAATCGCCCTGGCCGCTGATTCACCGGCCATCGAGGGCATCCGCCAGATCCGCGCGACGACCCGTGCGTTGCAGACCGAGAACGACTCGTCACACCATCATCGTGCCGACGTCAATGGGCTGCAGCCGGATACCCTGTACGTCTACCGCGTGCAGGGCAACGGCAGCTGGAGTGCCTGGAACCAGCTGCGCACGCTGGCCAGCGCCGAGCAGCCGCTGACCCTGCTGTACTTCGGCGACACCCAGAACAAGAACCTCAGCCATGTCAGCCGCGTGGTGCGCGCCGCGCAGAAGGCGGCGCCGGACGCGCGCGTGAGCTTGTTCGCAGGCGATCTGGTCAGTGGCGGCGACAACATGGACGACAGCGAGTGGGGCGAGTGGTTCGCCGCCACCGGCTGGTTGGCGCAGGAAACGCTGGTGGCGCCGGCGATCGGCAACCACGAATACTTCGAGGAGTTCGAGGACACCCCGCAGGAGCGTCGGGTGCTGGGCCGGCACTGGCCGGTGACGTTCGCGCTGCCGGGCAATGGTGCCGCCGCCGCCCAGCAGACCAGCTACTGGTTCGACGCGCAGGCGGCGCGCGTGGTGGTGCTTGACGGTACTTCGGCACTGGATCTGGGCACGGCCAAGGCGCAGGCGCAGTGGCTGGACAAGGTGCTGACGGCAAACCCGCAGCCGTGGACTCTTGTGCTGCTGCACCAGCCGTTCTATTCGCCCCGCGAGGGGCGCGAGAATGCCGCGCTGCGTGATGTGCTGCTGCCGGTGGTGCGTCGCCACAAGGTGGATCTGGTGCTGCAGGGCCACGATCACACCTACGGACGCCGTGGCGAAGGGCAGGCCGCGACGCCGCAGTACGTGGTGACCGTGGCCGGGCCGAAGCAGTACCGCCTTTCCGATGAAGCGCGCAGCACGATGGATCCGGTGGCCGAGGATACCCAGCTGTTCCAGGTGCTGCGCATCGACCCACAGCGCCTGCGCTACGAAGCGCGTACGGTGACGGGACGCCTGTACGACAGCTTTGAACTGCGCCGCGATGCCCAGGGCAGCAAGCAGCGTACCGAGCTGACCGAAGGACGCATCGCACCACGCGACTGCCCGCGTGCGCAGACCGCCAAGGGTCGCGCTGACCGTTGCTGGGAATGAGGAGATCCGGATGAACGCTGCACGCCGTCTTGTCCCCATGGGTGCCATCGGCGGCGCCCTGCTGCTGCTCGCGACAGCGGTGACCGCCGCGGATGCTGTGCTGCACCCGTTGCTGGTGGCGCAGCCGAAGCAGGCGCCGCAGGAGGTGAATCTGGCCGTGGAGATTCCTGCGGGCAGCTTCACCAAGTACGAGATCAAGGAAGACGGCCTGGTGCATGTGGACCGCTTCCAGTCGATGCCGGTGGCCTATCCGGCCAACTACGGCTCGATGCCGCGGACGTTGGCAGGCGACAACGATCCGCTGGACGCGCTGGTGCTGACCCGCGAGCCGCTGCATCCGGGCGTGATCGTGCGCTTCCGCCCGATCGGCTACCTGAAGATGATCGACGGCGGCGAGCACGATGAGAAGATCATCGGCGTGCCCACCGACAAGGTGGATCCGAGCTACGCCGGCATTCGCGATCTGGACGATCTGCCGGAGATCGAGCGGCAACGCATCGAGGCGTTCTTCCGGGTCTACAAGGACCTGCCGGCCGGGCGCAATCCGGTGCAGCTCAACGGCTGGGGCAACGCCGCCGAGGCGCGCGCGCTGATCAGCGAGGCGATGCAGCGCTTCAAGCAGTAGATCCACGCGATGCGTCGATGTTGCGCCCACGCATCGCCTTCACCGCCGCCGGCTATCATGTGCGCCTTCCACAACGAAGGCGGTGTCTGTGTCGGTAGCGTTGCTATGGTTCCGCCGTGATCTGCGGCTGCAGGACAATCCGGCCCTGCAGGCCGCGTTGGATGCCGGTCACGACGTGGTACCGGTCTACCTGCACGCACCGCATGAGGAAGGCGAGTGGGCACCGGGTGCGGCCTCCGATGCGTGGCGCCACCGTTCGCTGGCGGCGCTGGATGCCGACCTGCGCACGCGTGGCTCTTCGCTGGTGCTGCGCAGCGGTGACAGCCTGCCAACGCTGCAGGCGCTGATCGGGCAGACCGGCGCTGAAGCGGTGTACTGGAACCGCAAGTACGAACCGGCCACGCAGCCACGCGATGCCACCATCAAGCGCACGCTGCAAGAGCAGGGTGTCGATGCGCAGAGCTGCAATGGCAGCCTGCTGTTCGAGCCCTGGGACATTGCCACCCAGCAGGGCCAGCCGTACAAGGTGTTCACCCCGTACTGGCGCAATGTACTCAGCCATTGGCGCCTGCCCGCGCTGCAGGACGCGCCGAATGCACTGGCACCGCACACGGTCGACAGCCTCGCGCTGGACGAGTTGCAGCTTGCGCCGACGCTGGACTGGGACACCGGTTTCTGGGAGCACTGGCAGCCGGGCGAGACCGGGGCGCTGGAAGCGCTGTCCGTGTTCGAGGACGGCGCCCTGCGCGGCTACCGGGAGCAGCGTGACCTGCCGGACCGGGTCGGGACCTCGCGGATGTCGCCGCACCTGCATTTCGGTGAGATTGCGCCGTGGCGCATCGCCCACGCGCTGGAGGGGCTGCGCAGCGCCGGTACCGACGCCGACATTGATGGCTACCTGCGCCAGCTGGGTTGGCGTGACTTCGCCTACCACCTGCTGCACCACTTCCCGAAGACGCCCACCGACAACCTCAACCCGCGCTTCGATCGCTTCCCCTGGGCGGACCCCAGCGCCGCGCAGCTGCGGGACTGGCAGCGCGGCCACACCGGCGTGCCGATCGTCGATGCCGGTCTGCGCGAGCTGTGGCACACCGGTTACATGCACAACCGGGTGCGGATGATCGTCGCCAGCTACCTGTGCAAGCACCTTCGCGCGCACTGGCTGCATGGCGCGCGCTGGTTCTGGGATACCCTGGTCGATGCCGACCTGGCCAACAACACGATGGGCTGGCAGTGGGTGGCGGGAACCGGTGCCGATGCCGCGCCGTACTTCCGTGTGTTCAACCCCGTGACCCAGGCCGAGAAGTTCGATCCGCAGGCGCGCTACATCAGCCGCTGGGTGCCCGAACTGGCCACGCTGCCGGTGAAGGCGCGGTTTGCGCCCTGGCAGCATCCATTGCTGCTGGCAGCGCGTGCGCCGGACTATCCGCGTACGCCACTGGTGGACCTGGCCGCAGGCCGCGATGCCGCGTTGGCGGCCTACCGCCAGTCGGGGGCAGGGTAAAGTGCTGGCTGAGCGAGTCAGTCAGTTAGCTGAACGCGCCCCTGTCGAGGGCGTGGATCATCATTCCGGCATCGCATCGGGCTGTTTATTCTCTTTGCGCCCGCAGGCCGCCGGCCGACCGGAAACCAAGGAGAACCTCATGATCCGTAACACCACCCGCAACGTCGCACTGGCCCTGATGAGTGCGGCCGTCCTGTCGGCCTGCGCCACCGGCGGCTCCTACGTACAGAGTGACCAGTACGGCAACCCGACCGAGCAGCAGAACCGCACCGGCCGCAACGCCCTGATCGGTACCGCCATTGGTGTGGCCGCTGGCCTGCTGACCGGCGACAGCGCCACCGAGCGTCGCCAGCATGCGCTGATCGGTGCCGGTATCGGCGCGCTCAGCGGCGCCGCCGTTGGCCAGTACCAGGATCGCCAGGAACGCGCGCTGCGTGAGCGCACTGCCAACACCGGCATCGATGTGCAGCGCCAGGGCGACAACATCATGCTGAACCTGCCGGACGGCATCACCTTCGACTTCGGCAAGTCGACCCTGAAGCCGCAGTTCTATGGTTCGCTCAACGGCGTGGCGGGCACCCTGCGTGATTACAACCAGACCATGATCGAAGTGGTCGGGCATACCGACAGCATCGGCAGCGACGCGGTCAACAACCGCCTGTCGAAGGAACGTGCCGACTCGGTGGCGCAGTACCTGATCGGCCAGGGCGTGCAGAGCGTGCGCATTGAAACGTTGGGTGCTGGCAAATCCTACCCGATTGCCGACAACAGCACCGATGCCGGCCGCGCCAAGAACCGCCGCGTCGAGATCCGCGTGATTCCGCTCAAGCAGTAACGCGCAGCGTTACAGTTCCGGCGTAGCCGGAACGAAAATGCCGCCCTTGCAGGCGGCATTTTTGTAGGTGCCGAGCTTGCTCGGCACGCCGATAGCGCTCCCGTTCGCGGCTTCTCCCAACGGCGCCGACCAAGGTCGGCATCTACCGGAAGCTGGGCGCACGCGGAACGAAAATGCCGCCCTTGCAGGCGGCATTTTTGTAGGTGCCGAGCTTGCTCGGCACGCCGATAGCGCGCCCGTTCGCGGCTTCTCCCAACAGCGCCGACCAAGGTCGGCATCTACCGGAAGCCGGGCGCACGCGGAACGAAAATGCCGCCCTTGCAGGCGGCATTTTTGTAGGTGCCGAGCGTTGCTCGGAACACCGATAGCGCCCGTAGAGTCGAGCTCGACCCTACGGAATGCCGGCAGATCCACGCCATGCGTGGATGCTTCCGGTCATGCCGCCGAAGCGGCCACCTTCTCCAGGATGCGCTTGCCGCTGCTTTCCAGCGCGGCATCTTCCTGCGCCTTCTGCTGCTGTGCCAGCTTCGCGCCGGGGCACTGCGCCAGCATGTAGTTGGCATCGAAGTTGAGCTTCTCGACCAGGAAGTCGACAAACGCACGCACCTTCGGCGAGACCAGGCGGCCACCGGCGAACACCGCGTTGAAATCCACTTCCGGCCCGGTCCAGCCGGCCAGCACGCGGCGCACCATGCCCGACTCGACGAACGGCTTGGCCATCACGTCACCGGTCAACAGCAGGCCTTCGCCACACACCAGCGCACCGTTCAGCGCAGACATGTCGTTGGCGGTCATCAGCGGGGTGACCGGGAAGTCGCGCAGCTCGCCGCCGTTCTCGCCCAGCTGCCAGGTGAAGCGCGGCGAGTTGCCGGTGTGGTAGGGCTTGCGCATCGCCAGGATGCGGTGGAACTGCAGCTCTTCCGGATGCAGCGGCTCGCCGTAGCGTTCGATGTAGGCCGGGCTGGCGAACACCTGCGTGCGCAGGCTGCCCAGCTTGCGCGCCACCAGGTTGGAATCGGGCAGGGCACCCACACGCAGCGCAAGGTCGGCTTCACCTGCAATCAGATCCAGCTTCTCGTTGCCCATATGCATGTCCAGCCGGATCTCCGGGTACTGCGCGTGGAACTGGCCCAGCAGCGGGGCGATCCAGGTGATGCCGATCGAATAGGGCACGGTGAAGCGCAGCCAGCCACGCGGGCCGGACTGCAGCTGGCTGACCGCGCTCTCGGCTTCTTCCAGCTCGCGGGCGATGCGCTGGCAATGTTCGTGGTAGATCGAACCGGCTTCGGTCAGGCCGAGGCGGCGCGTGGTCCGGTGCAGCAGGCGCGCGCCCAGGCGCGTTTCCAGTTCCTGCACTTTGCGGCTGACCGTAGTCTTGGGCAGGCCGAGCGATTTGGCAGCGGCAATGAAGCTGCCTTGCTCAACCACTTTGACGAAGATCAGCGTCTCGTTGAGATCGTGGGACATGGTCGGGGGATCCTGGACGTCGGGGATGGGACAATCGTGACAGAACGATTGGACCGGGAGCGGGATGATTATTCCCCTTAATCAGGACTAATCAAGTAAAGGTTTGAGGTCTATCGTGGCGCCATTCGTTAATTGGAGCCCGTCCGCCATGAGCCTGCGCAACATTCTTGCCCGACTCCGGAACGTCGGCCAGAACACCCTGGACCTGGCGATGACCGTCGAAGCCCGTCCGAGTTCCTTGGTACACAAGGACTTTCGTGAGTTTACCGCGCCTATGCGTCAGCAGCGTGGCGGTGTCATCCGGCTGATCCCCCATGGGAGTGACCGGCTGCGTCGAATTGGGACTATCCCGGATTTGGGAGGAAATGTCCCGTGAATGGGATGCTGACGCCCGAAGTCCTGGTCCTCGGCGGTACCGGCGCCGTCGGCCAGGGCGTGGTCGGTGCGCTGCTGGAAGCGGGCAGCCCAGTGCTGGTGGTGGGCCGCGATCCGGGCCGGCTGGCCGCGCTGCACGAGCAGTTCGCCGATGAGCCGGGGCTGGAGACGGTGCTGGGTTCGCTCAGCGACGACGGCTCGGCGCGCGCGCTGGCCGAGCGCATCGCGCAGCGCCCGCGCCCGCTGGCAGCGGTGATCGCGGCCATGGGCGGCCCGTATCGCCGCGGCCGCGTGATTGATCGCAATGGCGATGAACTGCTCGGCGCGATGCAGGCCGATCTGATGCCGCACGTGCATGCGGTGCGTCACCTGCTGCCGCTGCTGCAGGACAACGTGCACGCGCGCCGCTACGTGATGATCGGCAGCCCGGCGGCGGTCAAGCCGTGGGCGGGCTACGGCGAAAGCTCGATCACCGCGGCGGCGATGCGCATGTACGCGCAGGTGGTGCACCAGGAGGCACAGGCACTGGGCGTACGCGCGCAGATGCTGGAAGTCTGCAGCCCGGTCTGTACCCCGGCCAATGCCGCCAATGCCTGCATCGAGTGGCCCAGCTCGCTGCTGGTCGGCCGTCGCGTGGTTTCGCTGCTGGATGGTTGCCGTGACAACCGCGCGATCGTGCGCTGTGACAGCAGCGACGCCGAACTGCCACGCGGCCTGCTGCACCTGGAGATTCCTCCCTTGTGGCGCGATACCGCCGGCGTCGCTTGACCTCGACCAAGGTTGAGGTCGCAGTATTCGCCGCCGCTTTTTGCAACACGTTTTCCCATAGCTGTACCACCCCTCCGTACGGATGCATGCCATGACTTCCCCCAATACCACCCCACATCGTTTCGGCCATCGCATCGCGATGGTTGGCGTGTCGATCCTCGCCGCAGCCGTGCTGGCAGCGTGCAGCGGCGGCCATGCCGAAGAAGCCGGTGCGCCGCCGCCGCCGCAGGTCAGCGCCGCGCCGGTGCTGGTCAAGCAGGTCAGCCAGTGGGACGAGTTCAGCGGCCGCGTCGAAGCGGTACAGAGCGTTGAACTGCGTCCGCGCGTGTCCGGCTACATCGACAAGGTCAACTATGTCGAAGGCCAGGAAGTGAAGAAGGGCGAAGTGCTCTTCACCATCGACGCGCGCAGCTACCAGGCCGAGTACGATCGCGCCGCCGCCGAACTGGCCCGCGCCCGCACCCAGGCCACGCTGGCCCGCAGCGAATCCGAGCGTGCCAAGCGGCTGTCCGAGCAGCAGGCGATCTCCACCGAGACCGCCGAGCAGCGTCGCGCCGCCGCCGACCAGTCCGGTGCCGCCGTGCAGGCGGCGCAGGCCGCGCTGGATGCGGCCCGCCTCAACCTGGAGTTCACCAAGGTGCGTGCACCGATCGACGGCCGTGCCGGCCGCGCGATGGTCACCGCCGGCAACCTGGTCACCGCCGGCGACAGCGCCAGCGTGCTGACCACGCTGGTCTCGCTGGATACGGTGTTCGTCTACTTCGATGCCGACGAAAGCACCTTCCTGCGCTATGCCCAGATGGCACGCAAGGGCGAGCGCCCGAGCGAGCGTGACAGCGAACTGCCGGTGAAGGTCGGCCTGTCCGGTGAAGAAGGCTACCCGCATGCGGGCAAGGTCGACTTCCTCGACAACCAGGTCGCCCGCAGCACCGGCACCATCCGCGTCCGCGCGCTGCTGGACAACGCCGACCGCCAGTTCACGCCGGGCCTGTTCGCCCGCGTGCAGCTGCTCGGCAGCGGCCAGTTCCAGGCCCTGCTGATCGACGACAAGGCAGTGCTGACCGACCAGGACCGCAAGTACGTCTACGTGGTCGACAAGGATGGCAAGGCGCAGCGCCGTGACATCCAGCTCGGCCGCACCGCCGACGGACTGCGCATTGTCGAGCACGGCCTGGCCGCCGGTGACAAGGTGATCATCGATGGCGTGCAGAAGGTCTTCATGCCGGGCATGCCGGTGCAGGCCAAGGCGGTGGCGATGCAGCCACAGCCGGCGCCGGCACCGGGCCGCGATGCCACCGCCGCCCTGAAGTACTGATCCGCCGTTTCCTGATCCGAGTTTCCGTTTAGCTGCCGGCGCCAGCGGCAGCCTTCCCTGCCTTCGTCATCTCGGCGAGGGGCAGGGTGGCTGTTGCCCGCCGAACGCCTTTCCCAGGAATTCCTCCATGGACTTTTCCCGTTTCTTCATCGACAGGCCGATCTTCGCGGCGGTGCTGTCGATCGTGATCTTCGCCGCAGGCCTGATCACGATTCCGATCCTGCCGATCAGCGAGTACCCGGAAGTGGTGCCGCCGTCGGTGGTCGTGCGCACGGTGTATCCGGGCGCCAACCCCAAGGTCATCGCCGAGACCGTTGCCACGCCACTTGAAGAGGCCATCAACGGCGTCGAAGGTATGATGTACCTGAAGTCGGTGGCCGGTTCCGATGGCGTGCTGCAGATGACCGTGACCTTCCGCCCGGGCACCGACCCGGACGCGGCGGCGGTGAAGGTGCAGAACCGCGTGGCGCAGGCGCAGGCGCGCCTGCCCGAGGATGTGCGCCGGCAGGGCGTGACCACGCAGAAGCAGTCGCCGACCTTCCTGATGGTGGTGCACCTGACCTCGCCGCAAGGCAAGTACGACACCCTGTACCTGCGCAACTACGCGCGACTGCACGTCAAGGATGCGCTGGCGCGTATCCCCGGCGTCGGTGACGCGCAGATCTTCGGTGGTGGCGACTACGCCATGCGCGCCTGGCTGGACCCGGACAAGGTGGCCTCGCGTGGCTTGACCGCCAGCGACGTGGTGCGCGCCATGCGCGAGCAGAACGTGCAGGTGTCGGCCGGCCAGCTCGGCGCCGAACCGTTGCCGAATAGCCAGTTCCTGACCCTGATCAATGCCCAGGGCCGCCTGAAGACCGAAAAGGAATTCGGCGACATCGTGCTCAAGAGCGGCACCGATGGCGAGATCGTGCGCCTGGCCGACGTGGCCCGCCTGGAACTGGGTGCCGGCGACTACACCCTGCGCTCGCAGCTGGACGGCAAGAACGCGGTGGGTATCGGTGTCTTCCAGTCGCCCGGCGCCAACGCGCTGGAAATCCGCGACCAGGTCATCTCGACGATGGACGAGATGCAGAAGACCATGCCGGCCGATGTGAAGTACGAAGCGGTGTATGACACCACCATCTTCGTGCGCGATTCGATCAAGGCCGTGGTCTCCACGCTGCTGGAAGCCATCGCGCTGGTGGTGCTGGTGGTGATCCTGTTCCTGCAGACCTGGCGTGCTTCGATCATCCCGCTCATCGCGGTGCCGGTGTCGGTGGTGGGTACCTTCGCTGCACTGTACCTGCTGGGCTTCTCGATCAACACGCTGAGCCTGTTCGGACTGGTGCTGGCGATCGGCATCGTGGTCGATGACGCGATCGTGGTGGTGGAGAACGTCGAGCGCAACATCGAAGAAGGCCTGTCGCCCACCGCGGCGGCACACCAGGCCATGCGTGAAGTGTCCGGCCCGATCGTGGCGATCGCGCTGGTGCTGTGTGCCGTGTTCGTGCCGATGGCCTTCCTGTCCGGTGTCACCGGCCAGTTCTACAAGCAGTTCGCGGTCACCATTGCCATTTCCACGGTGATCTCGGCGATCAACTCGCTGACTCTGTCGCCGGCCCTGGCCGCGCGCCTGCTGAAGGCCCATGGCGCCCCGAAGGACGGCCCGAGCCGCCTGATCGACCGCCTGTTCGGCTGGGTGTTCCGTCCGTTCAACCGCTTCTTCAAGTCCAGTTCGGAGAAGTACGAGCGTGGCGTGGCTCGCATCCTTGGCCGTCGCGGCGCGGTGTTCGTGGTCTACGCGATCCTGCTGGTCGGTACCGGTGTGATCTTCAAGCTGGTGCCGCCGGGCTTCATCCCGACCCAGGACAAGCTGTACCTGATTGCCGGTGTGAAGCTGCCGGAAGGCTCGTCGATCGCGCGCACCGATGAGATGCTGCGCAAGGTCGCCAAGATCGCCCAGGAAACCGACGGCGTGGCCCACACCATTTCGTTCCCGGGCCTGAACGCGCTGCAGTTCACCAACACGCCCAATACCGGTGTGGCGTTCATTCCGCTCAAGCCGTTCGCCGAGCGTCATGGCCGTACCGCTGCGCAGATCAATGCCGAGATCAACCAGAAGATCGCCGGGCTGCAGGAAGGCTTCGCGTTCGCGATGATGCCGCCTCCGATCCTCGGCCTGGGCAACGGCAACGGCTACCAGATGTTCATCGAGGACCGCGGCAACCTGGGCTACGGCGCGCTCCAGAACGCCGTGCAGGCAATGCAGGGCACCGTCGCGCAGACCCCGGGCATGGCCTTCCCGATTTCCAGCTACCAGGCCAACGTGCCGCAGCTGGATGCCGAGGTGGACCGCGTGAAGGCGAAGGCACAGGGCGTGCAGCTCACCGAGCTGTTCGACACGCTGCAGACCTACCTGGGTTCGGCCTACGTCAACGACTTCAACCAGTTCGGCCGTACCTGGCAGGTGATCGCGCAGGCCGACGGTCCGTTCCGCGAGACGGTCGAGGACATCGGCAAGCTGCGTACCCGCAACGACCGCGGCGAAATGGTGCCGATCGGTTCGATGGTCACCATCAAGCAGACCTTCGGCCCGGACCCGGTGCTGCGCTTCAACGGCTACCCGGCTGCGGATCTGGCCGGTGAAGCCGACCCGCGCCTGCTGTCCTCGGCCGAAGCGATGAACAAGCTGACCGAGATCGCCGGCAAGGTGCTGCCGGTGGGCATGACCACCGAATGGACCGACCTGAGCTACCAGCAGGCCACCCAGGGCAAGGCCGCCTTCATCGTGTTCCCGGTGGCGATCATGCTGGCCTTCCTGGTGCTGGCTGCGCTGTACGAGAGCTGGTCGCTGCCGCTGGCGGTGATCCTGATCGTGCCGATGACCCTGCTGTCCGCGCTGTTCGGTGTGTGGCTGACCGGTGGCGACAACAACGTGTTCGTGCAGGTCGGTCTGGTGGTGCTGATGGGCCTGGCGTGCAAGAACGCGATCCTGATCGTCGAGTTCGCCAGAGAGCTGGAGATGGGCGGCAAGGGCATCGTCGAAGCCGCGCTGGAAGCCTGCCGCCTGCGTCTGCGCCCGATCGTGATGACCTCCATCGCGTTCATCGCCGGCACCGTGCCGCTGGTGCTGTCGCACGGTGCAGGCGCCGAAGTGCGCTCGGTGACCGGTATCACCGTGTTCGCCGGCATGCTGGGCGTGACCCTGTTCGGCTTGTTCCTCACCCCGGTGTTCTACGTGGCCCTGCGCAAGTTCGTCACCCGCAACGGCGGTGGCCAGCTGGTGCAGCACGGCGAGCCGACCATCCACCACTGACATGGAACCCCGTCGCCGCCGGTCACTGGCCGGCGGCGGCCTCCCCCTCACAAGGCATGAATCCATGAATACCCATCAGAACAAGATCGCGCTGGTCACCGGCGCCACCCGCGGTATCGGTGCCGAGACCGTGCGCCAGCTGGCCCAGGCCGGCGTGCACACGCTGCTGGCCGGCCGCAAGCGCGAGACCGCCGTGGAGCAGGCGCTGAAGCTGCAGGCTGAAGGCCTGCCGGTGGAAGCCATCCAGCTGGACGTGACCGATGCGGCCAGCATCGCCGAAGCGGTCGAGCAGGTGCGCCAGCGCCATGGCCGCCTCGACATCCTGGTCAACAACGCCGGCATCATGATCGAGAACCCGGCGCAGGCGCCGTCGGAACAGTCGCTCGATACCTGGAAGCGCACCTTCGACACCAACGTGTATGCGCTGGTGGCAGTCACCCAGGCCTTCCTGCCGCTGGTCAAGCAGGCCAAGTCCGGCCGCATCGTCAACGTCTCGAGCATGCTCGGCTCGCAGACCCTGCATGCCGACCCGGCCTCGGGCATCTACGATTTCAAGGTCCCGGCCTACAACGCCTCCAAGGCGGCGGTGAACAGCTGGACCCTGAGCCTGGCCTACGAACTGCGCAACACCCCGATCAAGGTCAACACCGTGCATCCCGGTTACGTGAAGACCGACATGAACGGTGGCAACGGCGAGATCGAGATCAGCGAAGGCGCACGTTCCAGCGTGGAAATGGCGCTGATCGGTGAATCCGGCGCCAGCGGCAGCTTCACCTACCTGGGCGAGGTGCTGCCATGGTGATCCGCACGTTGGCGATGGCCGTCTCCAGCCTGGTGCTGGCAGGCTGTGTCAGCGTCGGCCCGAACTACAAGGCGCCGGTGCAGGAACCGGTGGTGCTGCAGGGTGCCCAGCAGCCGGTGTTCAGCACCGCTTCGCCGGTGGCCAGCTGGTGGGCGCAGTTCGATGATCCGGTGCTGGAGCAGCTGGTGCACGGTGCGCTGTCGGACAACCTCGACCTGCGCGTGGCCGTGGCCCGCGTCAGCCAGGCCCGTGCGGTGTTCGTCGAAAGCCGTTTCGACCAGGCCCCGCACGTCACCGCAGGCGGCAGCTACGACCGCCGCAAGCAACCCGATCCGCAGCTGGGTGGGCAGCGGGTGTTCAGTGAAAGCTACCAGCTCGGCTTCGACGCCGGCTGGGAGCTGGATCTGTTCGGCCGCAAGCGCCGTGCTGCCGAAGCCGCGCGCGCCGACCTCGACGCCGAGCAAGCCAATCTGGCCGACGCGCAGGTGCTGGTCGCCGCCGAAGTGGCACGCAACTACTTCGAGCTGCGCGGTACGCAGAAGCGCATCGCCGTGGCCCAGCACACCCTGGTCAACCTGCGCGATACGCAGAAGCTGACCGAGGCACGCTGGCAACTGGGTGCCGGCAGCGAACTGGATGTGCAGAGCAGCCGTGCCCGCTTGAAGGCGATCGAGGCCGACATCCCGCTGCTGGAAGTGGCCGAGACGCAGTCGCGCAACCGCCTGGCCGTGCTGCTGGGCCAGCGCCCGGAAGTGCTGGCCGACATGCTGGCACCGCATGAGGTGCCCGCTTTCGCCAAGGCACTGCCGTTGGGTGATACGCGCGAACTGCTGCGCCAGCGTGCCGACGTGCGTGTGGCCGAGCGTCGCCTGGCCGCTGCCACGGCACGCGTAGGTGTGGCCACCGCCGATCTGTTCCCGCGGCTGTCGCTTTCCGGTTTTGTCGGCTTCCTCGGCGGTGATGCCAGCGGCCTGGTCAACGGCAACAACAAGGCGTGGTCGCTGACGCCGTCGCTGAGCTGGGCGGCATTCGATTTCGGCACCGTGCGCGCACGCCTGCGGGCCAGCAAGGCCGAGGCCGAAGGCGTTGCCGCCCAGTACGAGCAGGCGGTGCTGCTGGCCCTGGAAGACACCGAGAATGCACTGACCCGCTATTCCAAGCAGCAGGCGCGGTTGGGCATTGTGGTCGAACAGGCGCAGGCGGCGCGGCGGGCCGAGTCGCTGGCGCAGATCCGCTACCGCGAGGGTTCGGAAGATTTCCTGACCCTGCTGGATGCGCAGCGCACGCAGTTGGCCGCTGACGATGCGTTGGCGGCGGCCGAAGCCGAAGTCAACGTCAGCGTGGTGGGCGTGTACAAGGCGCTGGGCGGCTGGGGGCAGTCGCCGCAGCCGCCCCGCGTGGCGCAGGCGCAGTAAGCCGGAAGGGGCGATGGCCCAGGCCGTCGCCCCTTCCGTGCCCGACCCGATGCCTCAGGTCGTGGTGCAGTTCACAGTCATGTCGCTTCTGACTCTGCCGTAACGCCGCCGCCCCGTGTAACTAGTGGGGTGGCCCTTGGGAGGAACGGCAATGACAGACGAAAAGCGAGACACCCAGCGCATGTTGTTCGGCGATCCCGGGCTACCCGGCGCCGGGCTGTCGGTGGCGGTCGTGGCGTTGATGGTGCTGGCGACGTTGGCCGCAGCAGTCGGTTTCCTGCGGCTGGTCGATTCGATGCTGGGCCTGGGGCTGATCGGGATCGCGGTGTTCCTGGCCATCGGCGCCCGGATCTGCCAGGCACGCGACCAGCACCAGGCACTGTACCGGCTGTTGTCGCGGCGGGCATCGCTGTAGCCGCCGCGACAGCTGGTTCAACGCTTCGGCCAGTCCAGTTCCACCACCAGCGGGAAGTGGTCCGAAGGCAGCACGCCCTTGATGCGGCGATCATCGGTGAGGAAGCTGCGTGCGTGGAATCCGCGCACCAGTACCCAGTCAAGCTGCACGGTGGGTGTGCCGGTGAAATCATGGAAGGTCAGGCGCGGACCCTGTGGCGCTGCCACCTGGGTTCGCGTGTCCTGCAGCACGCGGGTAAACGCCTTGTAGGTCTCACCTCCCGGTTCGCTGTTGAAGTCGCCGGTCAGTACCACCGGCAGATCGGGCGGCAGCGTCGCCAGACGCGTGGCGATCAGCTCGGCCCCCTTCACCCGGCGGGGCTCGTCCTCGTCGCGGTAGGGCAGGTGGGTATTCATGAAGTAGAAGCGGCGACCGTCGTCAAGGCGACGGAACACCGCCCAGGTGACCATGCGCGGATACAGGTTGCCCCAGGTGATGCTGCCGGCAACCTCGGGTGTATCGGACAGCCAGAAATTGCCTGACGATTCCACGCTCAGGCGCGTGCTGTCGTAGAACACGCCCATGTGTTCATCGCCATTGCCGCCGCGGCGACCTTCGCCGAACCAGCGATAGCCCGGCAGATGCTGGACAAGGTAGTCGGCCTGTTCCTGCACCAGTTCCTGGGTACCGATCACTGCAGGATGGGCATCGAGAATGACCTTGACCATCGCATCGCGGCGGTCCGGCCAGCGCTTGCCCGGCTCGGTATCGGCCGGCGTGCGGACGTTGAACGACATCACCTTCAGCGGCGCCGCGGCTGCGGCCCAGCTGACGGCAGGTAGAGCAATGGCCAGCAACGCGACCAGTGCCGGGCAACGGAAACGCGACAACATCGTGGAATCCCTCCATTCCATGAAAACGGTTTCATGCAGCATCGCACGAATCGAGCGGGGCCGGATGTGCCTGCGCTGGCGGTAACGGCAGCGATGCCTCCTGCGTATTCAGGCCGTTCTTCATCGTGCCTTGACCCGGGCGCGCGCGGCTGCGTGCTAGAACGGCGGTGCCCAGGCCTTCGCCCGGGCAGTTGCAACCGTCAACCCATGATGGAACCACAAGGAGCTGTGCCATGACACGACTGATTCGTGCGTTGCAGGTGTCACTGAACCTGCGTTCGGACAATTCGACGCAGTGCATCCGTTCCAGGTATCGCTATTGGAATCTGTTCTGAGCAGCAGGACGCGACGTATTCGATGACATCGCCAGGGAGGGCCGATGCCCTCCCTGGCGTCAGGAGCTGGGCATGGATGAGCGTGCAGCGGATGCGGAGGTGATGTCCATCGACGACCTGCTTGAGCGGGTACGTCGTGAAGGGCCGGTGCTGCGGTTCCAGAATGATGTGGTGGGTATTTTCGATCCGGCGCTGGCGGTCAGGATCGACAAGGCCAACACCGACCGGCATACGGTGCCCGACTCGTTGATCGATTTTCTGGGCCTGCGTGGCAAGCAGGACCCGGTGGCGTGGCGCGAGGTACGCATACTGTTGAGCGAGCAGGCTGGGCGCCTGGCCGCGCCCGCGCAGATGCGCGCGCTGTATGAACGCATGCATGCGTTTCTTCTGCAGCGTGCGGCGCGTCCGCAGGATCTGGGTGGGTTGAGCTGGTGGGCGATATCGCAGTCGTTGTTGCCGCTGTTGATCGACGGGCTGAGTCGTGCCGATGTGGCAGCGCTCATCGGCGAGCAGAAGACCCGCTACAACGCCATCGTGCTGCAGAACTTCTCGTGGTGGCGCCGGATCATCGATTTCCATCTCTCCCGCCGTGCCGCACGCACCGTCTCGCGGCACATCCGGCGCCGGGCGCGCGAGCCGCAGCCGCGCGAGGATTTCCTGCACTCCCTGCTGCCCCTGGTGCCACGGGTGGGGGTGGATCGGGTCGCCTACCTGGTATCGATGGTGCTGGCCGGCATGTCGGGCCTGCCGGGCATCACTGCGGCCAGTCTGCTGTACGCCATGCATCGTTTCCCGCAGTGGCACGCCCGCATCCGCGAGGAAACCTCGGCGCTCAGCCTGGATGAACTGTACGCGCTGCCGATCAGATCGCTGCCGTGCACCTCGCGCTTCGTCAAGGAAACGCTCAGGCTCTGGCCGGGTCTGTTCGCCCTGCATCGTCCGGCGTCGCATGACATCGATATCGAGGGCGTCTGCATCCGCAAGGGCGGTGCGTACGAGTTGTCGTCCTACTTCCAGCATCACTCCCCCGACTTCTGGGAGGCGCCGGACAGCTTCGACCCGGACCGCTGGTTGCCGGAGCGTCGCCAGTCCAACAAGGGCGCCTATGTCCCGTTCGGATTCTCCTCCCGCGCCTGCATCGGAAGCGCGGTCGGGCACGCCCAGCTGCTGCTGTTCTGCGCGCTGGTCACGCGTGATTTCGAGTTGCAGGTGCAGGCACAGCCCACGCCGTGGATGCAGCTGGAAGGCTTTGCGTATCCGGTCGATTTCGTCGGCCGGTTGATCCCGCGCGGCTGAGCCGCGCCCACCGCGTGCAGCACGTCGGTGGGCGCCGGCGTGCGCAGCGTGGGCGGCCGTGCTCAGCGTCCGGCCAATGTGTCCAGCAGCGTACGTGCGGCCAGTTTGCCCAGTGCATTGCCGGCCAGCGGGCTGTCGCCGGTCAGCAGCAGACGGTCCTGCAACACACTGCCATCGATGCCAGCGTTGACGATCTGCACCCCCTGCTGCGCCAGGCGCTCGCCGAAGAACCAGCGCAGCTGGCCCGGCATGTAGCCGATCTCCGGTGTCTGCCGGTCCATGGCGTCGGGGAAGGCACAGATGCGATAGCCACGGAACAGTGAACCGCCGTCGGCCTCGTCGACGCCTGCCGCCAGCAGCGCGGCGGGGCCATGACACAGCGTGATGATGTGCCGCTGCTGGGCCATCGCCCAGTGCAGGGTGGCTTTCACTGCGCGGCTGTCGGGCAGACCGAGCAGCGCGCCATGGCCGCCGGGAATGAACACCGCGGCATAGTCCGAGTCCGCGCCGAGGGCCGCCACCACGTCATCCAGGCGCAGCGGTTGGCGGAACCGTGTCTGGTAGCGTTCGTACAGCCCGCCGATCTCGCGGTCCTCGCGCGGAAACGCCCACCACTCGAACTTGACGGGGTTGCCGGACAGCGTCGCCACATCGATGTCCAGCCCGGCCTTGTCCAGGTGGTACATGGGCAGCAGGGTTTCCACCGGATGATTGCCGGTGGAGAACAGGTGACCATCGGCCGTGGGCAGGTAGCGCTCATCGGCGCCGATCATCAGCACTTTCCAGCGGCCATCGCGGCGCGCGTCGGGATAATCGGCGCCGGACAGATCGCTCAGTGCCGAGGTGAACTGCGACAGCGAATAGGGCGAGGGGAAAAAGGCATCGCGCTCGGCCGGATCGGGACGAGGCTGGCGGCTGGAATCGTGCGTATTCATGGCAATCTCCGTGGGGGAATGTGCGGCCAGCATAGAGGCGTGCCTGCGCACGCAGGATGAGGGTTTACCCGCGACATTCACGCCACGGCATGCTGCACTGCGCCACCCGCATGGATTGGACAGCGCGATTATGTCGTGTTATCTAACCGGGGCCGGATAATCCCGGCATAACCACACAGCAAGCACAATCAAAGGAGTGATCATGAAAAGATTCGCCCGAGCATTGCGCGTCAGCCTCAACATCCATCCGACCGAAAAGAGCAGTGTGTGGACGGTCTGGCAGATCTGGGTAGAGTTCTGATTCCCCGGGTTTCGGCCCGGATCTGATCTGCAGCAGGACGAAGGGACTCGTCTTCGAGTCCCTTCTTGCCGGAGGCGTACTTCATGCAAGGGACGTCGAACGAAGGCAGCACCGTCGCTGCCGAGCGCCTGGCCGCACGCGTGGAGCGCGAGGGACCGGTGCTGAAGCTGGACACGGGCGGGGTCGGGGTGTTCTGCCCGGAGTTGGCCGGAAAGATCGACAAGGAAAATTCCGAGCATCTGTTCGTGATCGAATCGCTGGCGGACCTGTTCCGGCGGCATGAGCGCGTGCGCTGGACCGAAGTGCGCAGCCTGATCGCCACGCGCAGTGCCGAACTCACCGGCGCGGAGACATTGAAGGTGCTGCAGTCGCGCATGCGGCGGGCGCTGGACGCGCTCTGTGATGTCGAACAGGACGCAACGCCGGCCATCTGGAAGGTGATGGCTCATCCGTTGATTCCACTGGTCATCGATGGATTGGACGCGCGGGGCGTGGCCGCCATCGAACGCGCGCTGCATCTTCGCTACAGCATCCAGGTTGAGCAGGTCATCCATCGTCGCGACCTGTTGCGCAATTTCCTCATCAACCGCGCCGAGTCGCGCGTGATCCACGCCGAACTGAAACGGCGCGTGCGTGCGGGTCATTCCCATCTGGATTACGCACAGTCGCTGCTGTCGCTGCACGAACGCATCGGCCTGGACAAGGTCACCTATCTGGTCACCGTGCAGCTGATCGCCATCTCCGGCGTGCCGGGCATGATGGCCGCCTGCCTGTTGCTGGCGTTGCAGATGCATCCGCAATGGCAGCAGCGCATCGAAGAGGAGTTCGCGGCGCTGTCCGATGCTGAGATCCACGCATTGCCGATGGGGCGCATTCCGGCCACCATGCGCTTCCTGAAAGAGGTGATGCGGCTGTACTCCACGCCATTCAACAACCGCCGGGTGGCCGCCTGTGATCTTGAAGTGGAAGGGCAGGCGATCGCCGAAGGCACCGTGTTCGAACTGAGCTCGTTCATCCAGCACCGTTCGGCCAAGTACTGGGATGATCCGCTACGGTTCGACCCGGACCGCTGGCTCCCCGAACGGCGCAAGCGCACCGCCGGCATCTACGTGCCCTACGGGTTTCCCACCCGTTCGTGTGTGGGTTCGGCGGTGGGCAATGCGCAGCTGGTGCTGCTGTGCGCGTTGTTGGCGCGCGAGTACCGCTTCACGCCAGGCAGTGGCTACCGGCCGGAGGTGCGCATGGAGGGCTTTGCGATTCCCGCTGCATTGCACGGCACGTTCTCGCGACGCGCACCGGCCGCCTGAGCGCAGGGGCAGGGGGCGGCTAGTTGCTGCCCCGCCCATGCGCCTGCATGTCCTCATGCAGGATGCGGCGCAGCTCGACGATGGCCGGCGTGGCTTCCTGCACGCTGTGGCCGGACACGATCACCTTTTCCGAATCCGCACGCGGCAGGTGCGAGCTCCAGTACGGCACCAGCCCATCATCGGTTTTCTCCAGCGGGCCCTCGGCCTTGGCGCGGGCGATGATGGAGTGGTAGCGCACCTTCGGTGACATCGGCAGATCGGCCACCGCGCGCACGAACGGGTCATCCTTGTCCAGGTTCTGGATGCTGTTCATCTGGTAGCCGTGCTTGCCATCGTTGCGATCGATCTGGCCATCGTTGGCCAGCGTGGTGACGTCCTCCAGCACGGTCAACGGCAGCCGGACCAGACGCCCGATCCAGCGCCCGAGGCGGGTGCCGGCCACGTCGGTGCCACGATGCGGAGTGGCGATGAACACCACCCGCGATACTTCCGGCTCCGGCACGAACGTCAGCACCGGAGCGCCCTTGGTGCGCAGCAGTTCGCGCTGGGCCGGCGTCATCTGTGCAGTGGCAAGCAGGGTATCGACCAGATGGTCGCCGGAGGAAGAGACCATCAGCCGCGCGATCACCCCGCCCATGCTGTGGCCGACCAGCACCATGTCGTGGGACGCCTGCGCCTTGGCACCCGGGTCGAAGTGCTGGAACACTTCGGCCAACGTGTGGCGCATCGCATCGTGGCTCATCGCGATGGGCATGTTGGTCGGGTAGTAGAACTGCCAGACCTGGAAGTCGCGGCGGATCTCATCATCGCGCATCAGTTCGTTGGCAACGTTCACCCAGGCTTCCGGGCTGCTGGCCAGGCCATGGATCATCAACAGCACGCGGCGGTTCGGGTCGTACGGCTGCATCATGTACAGATGCGGCGTGTCGATGCCGCCCTTGCCGCCGAACAGCGAGCGCAGCGACTGGTGGCTGAAGTTCGAGCGCGCCAGCCACAGTGCGTAGCCTGCGGTGAAGTTGGCTGCCAGCGGCACCTGCTGGCCGTGCAGGGTGACTTCGGAGACCTGGTAAGGATCGTGGATCTCCAGTTCCGGCGAATCATCATGCAGCACTTCCCAGAGATTCTTCCCCGAGAAGCGCAGCAGGACGCTCATCGATGGCGAGGGCATCTCGCTCCAGCTGCGCTGTGCCGGCGCCGTTGAAGCCCCGGCGGCGGCAGGCGCGATGCTGGCATCGGAATCGTCCATCACCGCCACCAGCTCGGCACCGAAGCCGTCGCGGCGGTGCACGCTGCGCAGGGTGCCGGTGAAAGACAGCGACGCGGCCGGTACCAGCTCGGTCGGGGTGCGGGTATCCAGCGGTGAGGCTTCATCGGCCGGCGCCAGTACGAAGGTCCAGCGGCCCAGCTGGAAATGGCTGGCATCGTTGCGCACGCGTCCGGTGGCGTAGGCGTTGTACAACTGCACCGAGGCTTCCTGCACGGCCAGATTGTAGTAGTCGCGTACCTGGGTCTGGCGGTCTTCGAAGCCGCGCTGGTTGGCGGTGCGCTCGGTGAAGAACAGGTACGCGTAGGCCTGCCGCGCAACCTGCATCCAGGCATCCAGGCGCGGCTGGAATTCAGCATCCAGTTCAGTGACGGCAGTCTTGGCGCGGCCTGAGGCCGAGTATTCGCGCTTCGGCGCCGGCAGGGTCATGGCGTACTGCAGCCACAGCTCGGCCAGGCTGGAGCGCTTGTCTTCCTCGCGCACCACGATGCTGCCTTCCATCGCCTCGATGCAGGGCAGGCCAGGCTTGGCACAGACACCTTCGTCGAGCCCGGCCACGCGCAGCGTTTCCATCGTTGCCGAGCTGAGCTTGCCGGTGGTGAGGATGTCGCCGCGCTTGAGCGCGATGTACTGGCCCGGCGTGACCGAGGCGACCTGCACCGATGGCCCGAACTGGCGCAGCGTCGCGCAGCCGCCCAGGCCGAGCAGCACGGTAATGATGAGGGTCGTGCGGCCGATGAAGCCCAAGCCCGTGGTAGCCATACGATCCTCCTGCGCGGTGGCGCCACTTTAGCGGCCGGCCTGTCAAAGCGGAATATCCGGGCGGACGCCTCGAACAACGGGGCAGTGGCTGCCGGGCGATTGGCGCACCGGTGTGTGACACTGAAGTGAATGGACGCCGACAGGCAATGCCGATGAGATGGCTGGAAACCCGGATTCCCCCACCGCTGGTGATGCTGGCATGCGCGATGGCAGGTCTTGCCGCCAGTAGATGGGGAAGCCCGTGGACCGGGTCCGCAGCGGGTCCGGCACTGGTTCCGCCGGCAGTGATGGCTACCGGCGTGGCGTTGAATCTGCTGCCGAAGCTGGCGTTCCGGCGCGCCGGTACCACGGTCAATCCTCTGCGGCCGCAGGCGGCCAGCGCGCTGGTCACGCACGGCGTGTACCGGCATACGCGCAATCCCATGTACCTGGGGCAGGCGCTGGTCCTGATCGGCGCCATGCTTTACCTGCAGGATCCGCGCGCGCTGTTGGCGCTACCCCTGTTTGTCGTGTACATCACGCGCTTTCAGATCCTGCCCGAGGAACGCGTGTTGTCGGCGCGCTTCCCCGGTGCCTATGCAGCCTTCTGCAGGCGCGTACCGCGCTGGCTCTAGGTCAGGTCAGACGGTGCATCCGCTCGGGTGCGGTGTTGCCCCTGGGATTGAGTGCGTTGCATCGCAGCGCCACATGCTCACGCGACACCGGTCGATGAAGCCTGTGCGCGTTCGCATGCGGAAACTACGGCGCACGGTCTGCCGTGCATGCGCTTGTGCGCGTGGTGCAGCCTCTCTAGAGTGCGTCGTTCCTTCACATCAGGATGATGATCTTGCGACGACTACGTGGGAAGCGGGCACGGGTTCGCTGCAGCAGGACGCTGCTGGCACTGACGCTGGGATTGGCGGCGTCGGCATGCACGAACGACAAGCGCCCCTCTGAAGCCACGGATGCAGCCGCTGCCCCCCAGGCAACGGCCATCTCAGCCACACAAATCGCAGGCACCAACACCGAGGGCGGGCGCTCTGTCCCCACCAGTTATGCAAAGTACTACAGCGCACCACAGGTTCAGCCGCTGATAGCCGACCTTGAGTTCCTGTCCAAGGGCGGCGATGCGGATGCCAGCTTCATGCTGAGCCGGATCTACGATGACTGTGCAGTGATTCCTGATGCCGGATCGCTGGCGCAGCTCGATATCCCGCAGGCCAGGAAGCGTGCCATCGAGCGTAGCGGTGCGTGGTTCAAGCGCCGTTGCGAGGGCATGTCCACCGACGTGGTGGCCGCCATCCGCAACGTCAAGCACTACCAGGCGCTGGCGGTGAAGCAGGGCAATCTTGCTGCGCAGATCGAAGCGGCCGCGCCCGGCCTTCATCGTGCCGACCAGAATCTTTCAATCGACGATCACAAGACGTTCGTCGAAGCGGTGCTGACCCAGGAGGACGGCGAGGCCTACATGGCGCTGGCGGCGATGATGGGAGAAGGCGCCTCCCTGCGCATCGAGCAGATGAAGCCGTACAAGGTGGGAACGGCTGTAGAAGAAGCCGCATGGATGCTGGCAGGTTGCCGCAAGGGCGTGCCCTGTGATGCGCAGTCGCCGATGTTGAATCGCCTGTGCCGTTCGGGCATGTGCGGTTACGACTCGGTCGAGGCGCTGTACAGCAACGAAGTGCTGGCGCCGGAGCAGATGCAGCGGGCCCGCGAGCGGGCCGACGAGATCATTGCGCAATCAAGAACGATGAAATGAAGGGAAGGACCCTGCGGAAGGTGTTGCTGGTGGAGGTACTGGTTCCAGGCGTCGCCCTGGCATTGAAGGGCACCAAGATCATCAACGGCGGTGATGCGCTTTACCGCAATCTCAACAACGTCAAGAACGTCAATGTGTCGGAGATGGTCGAGATCCGGCAGGCGGGCATGTTCGAGATGATCGGCCAGCACCGTCTCGCGCACGGCCTGGGCTCGATCAAGGCCGGCGATACCGTCACCTTCATGTGGCCCGATGGGTCCATTGAAAAGGCGGTCATCAATGATCCGCGCTCAACCGTGGGTGCGGTCATCATTGCCGGCAGCCAGATGACCAAGAAGCAGGTCACGCTGCGCTGCGGTTCGTGCCATACGCAGTACCGGTAGGCCGTTCAAGCGGGCAAGAGAAAAGCCCGGAAACCCATGCTGCGCGTGGGTTTCTGGATGTCCGCACGGCAGGTTGCATTTTCACGGGTACGTTCAGAAGGCCGTCACGCTAGAATCTCCGCACCACAAGGGGAGGTAGAGAATGCGTAACCCAATGCTGGCGCTCTGCGCGGTAGTTCTCGTCGCTGCAACCGTTTCAGCCTGCTCAACCGTTCCGGTCACCGATACCACGGCGAAGGCGGTCCCCGCCGACCGGATCTATGACAATGCCTATCTGTCGCCCTCACCGGAGCGCACGGCGACCATCTACGTGGCCCGCGACAAGGGATTTCTGGGATCAGGCTGCACCCACGACATCTCGCTGAACAACGTGAAGATCATCGCCCTGCGGCAGTCCGAAGCTGCGACCCTTTACGTTGCTCCAGGCTCGTACTTCCTGAAGCTGTCGACCGGTGGTGGGCTCTGCGCGAACATTTCCACTTCGCAGAACCTTACGCTTGCTGCCGGTGATCGACAGTCCTACCGTTCGACGACCCCGTCAGACGGGAACCTCCGGCTCACGCGGGAGCAATAAGTGGGCAGGCGGAGCGCTGTAAAGTAAAAAAGCCCGGAAACCCAAACTGCAAATGGGTTTCCGGGCTTCTCCGGTCCTTGTCGGACCGTTCGTTGGTGGAGGTGGGCGGAATTGAACCGCCGTCCGAAGGCACTCCATCCCCAGCACTACATGCTTAGCTCGCCGTTGGATCTCGTCCCCGAACAGCACGGCGCGCAAAGCGCATCCGGGAACCAGCCTGTTGTGTTCTAGTGCCGGACTGACAGGCAGCCGTCCAGCGCGATTCCATGATAGTGACTCTACACCGCGAGCATGGACACAAGCGGTTTCGAGGCTTAGGCCTTAAGCGGCCAGAGCGTAGTTGTCGTCGTTGGCAACTAGAGTTTTGCAGCTGGATTTACGAGGAAAGCTACCCCCTCGGCATGCGCCAGGCGACTTCACAACCCCCGTCGAAACCAATGCACCCCCGGTTTCTACAGTGCTGCAAGGTACAGGGCCGATTCCGTGTCGCCACGGGCAGGGCCTGCCCAACGCTGCGAATGTTACGGCAATCCTGCTGAACAGTCACGTGCGGGCGTCGGGCCTGGGCCTGGCAGGGCCGGCTTGCGGAAATGGGGGCCAGCGCCTCGCGCCTCCGCCCCTGCCGCTTGGCACGTTGTGGAAGCACCGGTGGCGTGATCGAATCGGCCAACGCCCTTTGCCGCTGAACCCTTCCCGTGCGCTTCAGCTTCCGCACTCTGCGATTCCGTGGCGCGCTCACCGTGCTCGCCTGCCTGCTGGCGATGCCGTGGTGCGCGCTCCAGGCTGCCGAACGCCCTTACTCGGTGGAGGTCGGTTACAGCCCGGCGCTGGATCTGTTCAATCTGCTGGACAACCTGCCGGACTGGCTGCCCGGATACACCTCGTCGGTGTACCAGAAGGAGTGGCAGCGCCGCTTCGGGCTGGATGATCAGGATCGGGCGCTGCTGGCCGGCTATGCAGCCTTCCGGCAGCGTACGTCGCCGCTCGCGCGCGATGAGGTGGAGTCGGCTGCACCTGCTGACCGCCTGTTCGCGGGGGCCGACACCCGCACCGGCGATCCCTATTCGCGCCATTTCCTTGCCGCTCGGACCTTCGATGCAGGCGTAGTCGCGGCCCTTGCCGGGCTGGACGGGAAAGATCAGCGGCTGCTGCGGCAGTACTACGCGCACTTCGCACCGCGTGCGGCACAGCTGCTGGCGGCGCAGGCACCCTTCGCGGCGCAGCAGGCCGCGCTGGTCCGGCAACTGGCCGCGCCTGCGGTGGTGGACCTGGCCGAACAGATGAAGGCGTTCTTCCACGTGGATGACTCGCCTGCCTTCCAGGTCCGCTTCGTCTGGTGGCCGGAGGCGGGGCGGACCCAGGCCAAGCTGCGCGGCGGCTACATCCTGCTGTTTTCGACCTTCGAGACCGAAGACGACTGGGCACCCATCGTGATGCACGAGTACAGCCACTACCTTTCGGCGGGACAGCCGCTGACGCAGCGGCGGGCGCTGGCCGACGCATTCGTTGGGGCATGTCCGGCTGCGCTGGCGTTGCCCAATCCGCTCAATGCACTGGAGGAGCCGTTGGCCATCTACTGGGGCCAGTACCGGTTCGAGCAGCGGGTGCGGGGACAGGCGCTGCCAGTGGCGTCGGCCTGGTACGTGCAGCCGCACGCCGATCGCGCAGCCAAGGCGCTGGCTGCCGCCTTTCCTGCCACCGAATCGGCGCCGCCGCTGCAGGCCGGGCGCCTGTTGCAGGCGGCGGCGTCTGCCTGCAGCGCCAGCAAGGACGGGGCGCCTTGAGTGTCAGCTCTGGCATGGGTATCCGCAGGCCGGGTGGCTTCTGGCAATCCGCAACTCGTTGTAGAGCCACGGTCATAGCGGATTGCTAACCTCCCTGGCACGAATTTGCGACACACTGGCCATCACGATTCAGGCCAGGACGGACACGGAGAGTGTGGGTGATCGAGGCAAGCCAACAACGCAGCCTGCGACAGCTGGTCGGCCCGGTCGGCGCTGACTACCAGCGGCGGGCGCTGCCCCCCGGCTGGGTGTGGGCCGTGCTGGGCGTGCTGCTGGCGGCCACCGCGTTGACCGAATTGCCGGCAACGGCAGCGGCAGCCCTGGTGGCCAGCGCGGTGGTGGTGCATTGGCCGCAGCGCGGCCGCACGCACTGGCTGGGCTGGCGTCTGCCGGCACTGGCGGTGATGGCCGCACTGTTGTGGGGGCCGGAGGTGCTGGCGCAGTGGTTCGAACACGGGCTGGCCGTGGTCCTGATGTCGTTGGCCAGCCTCAGCATCGGCGTGCACGTGCTGCAATCGCGCCAGTTGGCGCGACAGCTGCAGGGCGCTGCCGATGCGCTGGATGACGCCCAGTTGCTGGCGCTGTTGCCGGCCGACGCAGCGCACCTGGCACAGCAGTGGCGGTCCGGCGATGACCGCCATGCGCCGGAGCTGGCGGTGGTCATGCACCTGGCGGTGATGCACGCCGCGCTGGCGCCGCGCCTGCGCGGGCAGGGCATGCTGGCGGGATGACCGGCCCGTAAAGTCGAGCTTGCTCGACTGCTACTTCGCCGAAGCCGAGCATGGCTCGGCTCCATAGAAAGCCAGGGCAGCCGAGCATGGCTCGGCTCTTCAGAAGGCCAGGGCAGTCGAGCGAGCTCGACTCTACCGGGGTGATGCGAAGCTGCTTACGCGTCGCGGTTGCCGCGACGCATCACGCGCTGCTTCTCGATCGCCCAGTCGCGGTCCTTGGCGGCATCGCGCTTGTCGTGGTTCTGCTTGCCCTTGGCCAGCGCGATCTCGAGCTTGATCTTGTTCTTGCTCCAGTACATCGCGGTGGGCACGATCGTGTAGCCATCGCGCTCGACCTTGCCGATCAGCTTGTCGATCTCGTTCCGGTGCAGCAGCAGCTTGCGCTCGCGGCGGTCTTCGGCCACCACGTGGGTGGAGGCCTGGATCAACGGGGTGATCTGGGCGCCGATCAGGTAGATCTCGCCGCGCTTCACGTAGGCGTAGGCGTCGATGATGTTGCCGCGGCCGGCACGGATCGATTTCACCTCCCAGCCCTGCAGGGCCAGGCCGGCCTCGAAGCGCTCTTCGATGTGGTACTCGTGGCGGGCACGCTTGTTCAACGCGATGGTCTTGGTGGCCGTCGCGCTCTTTGCTTTATCCTTGCCGCTGTTCTTGCTCATTTCCGTATTGTCTCCGATTCGGGCCCGCCCAGTCGATTGCCGAAACGTCCTGTATTCATGCCTACTATCCGCCGCAGCGCCCTGGTCGAACATTCGGCCGCGCGCATGTTCGACCTGGTCAACGACGTCCAGGCCTATCCGCACCGCTTCCGCTGGTGCTCGGCTGCCCAGATCCTGGAGCAGGGCGAGGACCGGCTGGTGGCGCGCCTGGACCTGGGCCTGGGCTCGTTCAGTACCTGGTTCCAGACCGAAAACACCCTGCAGCGCCCGCACAGCATCGATATGCAGCTGCGCGATGGCCCGTTCAAGCAGCTGCACGGCCGCTGGGAATTCCACGCTCTGGCCGAAGATGCCTGCAAGGTCACCCTGACTCTGGAGTTCGAACCCAGCTCACGACTGCTGGGGCCGGCACTGGCGATCGGTTTCCAGGGGCTGGCCGATCGCATGGTCAACGATTTCGTCCGCGTGGCCGACGAAGGCTGAGCGATGATCGAGGTCGAGGTGGTGCTGGCGTGGCCAACCCGGGTGCTGTCGCGCCGTCTGCAGCTGGGTGAGGGCGCGACCGTGGCCGATGCCGTTGCGGCGGCTGGGCTGGAAGGCAGTGCCGATTGCCCGGCGGTGGCTGTACATGGCGTGCTGGCACGTCCGCAGCAGCCGCTGCTGGATGGCGATCGCATCGAGCTGCTGCGCCCGTTGCTGGCCGATCCCAAGGACAACCGCCGGCGTCGCGCGCTCGGCGGTTGATTGGCGCACCCCGTCCTTGCCGACGGACAGGGGCCTCAGCGGCCCTTCTTCTTCTTGTCTTTCGGCAGGTTGCGGCCGAACTGGCGCACGGTCTGCCCGGCCAGGGCCTTGTCGTTGCCCGGGAAGTAGTCGCCTTCCCAGCGGGTGACGCTGTCGTTCTCGAAGAACACCACGAAGTTCTTCACTTCGGTACGGCCCAGACGGTTCACGCGCTGGCTGGCGGTGTAGTCCCAGCGCTGGGCGTGGAACGGATCGGGAATGGACGGGGTACCCAGCAGCGCGGTGACCTGCTGCTTGCTCTGCCCGACCTGCAGCTTGGCCACGGCATCTTCCCGGATCAGGTTGCCCTGATAGATGGGTTGCTTGTAGATGATGCCGCACCCGGTGGTGGACAGGGCGACGGCGGCGACCAGCAGAAGATTGCGCATCGGGAATGGCGGTTGGGGAAATCGAACCGATGATACACTCCCGGCGTGCCACCGCGACCCAATCCGAGGCAGCTGGCGCTAAATCGCCAATGAACGGAGACCTATGGAAACCCACGACCTGCGCAAAGTCGGCCTGAAGGTGACCCATCCGCGGATGCGGATCCTGGCGCTGCTCGAGCAGCGCAATGCCCAGCACCACATGACCGCCGAAGACATCTACCGCCAGCTGCTGGAGCACGGCGACGAGATCGGGCTGGCGACGGTCTACCGCGTGCTGACCCAGTTCGAGGCCGCCGGCCTCGTGCTCAAGCACAACTTCGAAGGCGGTCAGGCCGTCTACGAGCTGGACCGCGGCGGCCACCACGACCACATGGTCGACGTCGACAGCGGCAAGATCATCGAGTTCGAAAGCCACGAGATCGAGGAGCTGCAGCGCAAGATCGCCGCAGATCACGGCTACGAGCTGGAAGAACACTCGCTGGTGCTGTACGTGCGCAAGAAGCGCAAGTAGGCCGTTCCGGCCAGCCAGATGCGACGAAACCCCGGGCTTGCCCGGGGTTTTTGTTGGTGGGGTCAGAGCTCTTTGCTAGGCGCAAAGGGATCTGACCCCGGCCGACCCCTGACTTCCAAGCAGGGCGTCCAGATCCACCGCCTCGGCCATCGCCCGGTTGCCGGCGTCGCCTGGGTGCAGGTGGTCGCCGGCGTCATGGGCGGCGGCCATCCGCGACGGATCGGCCGGGTCGTGCAGGGCAGCGTCGAGGTCGATCACCGCATCGAACGGGCTGCTCGCGCGCAGCCAGGCATTGAGCTGCCGGCGCAGCGCGTCCTTGTCCGGGTGGTAGTAGTCGTCCAGCGGCGTGCCGGGCAGGGCGCCGGCGAACGGTGGCAGGGTCGCCCCCAGAATGCGCAGGCCCCGTCGATGTGCCCGCGCGGCCAGGTCACGGTAGCCGGCCTGCAGCTGCGCCAGCGTGGGCCGGGCCTGCCGCCGGGCGAAGGCCGTGCCGGGCCAGCTGATGTCGTTGATGCCGATCAGCACGATCACGCTGGCCACCCCGGGCTGATCCAGCACATCGCGCTGGAAGCGGGCCCGTGCGGATTCCCCCATGCCGTCGCTCAGCAGGCGGCCGCCGGAGATTCCGGCATTGATCACCGCCACGCCACGCGGCGCCAGCCGTACGGCCAGGTGGTCGGTCCAGCGCTGGTCCTGGTCCAGGCTGGCGGTCGCGCCGTCGGTGATCGAATCGCCGATGATCACGACGCTGCGTGCGCTGGCCGGCGCTTCGACATCGATGCCGGTCAGGAACAGCCGGGCTGTGGTGGCGGTGGCATCGCTGAGGTCGCGTGCCCGGCTCTGGTCGCCGGGGGCGATCCAGCTGGTCTGGCGGCCGTCCCAGTGGAAGGTGCGAACCGCTGTCGGCCCAGGCACAAAGACGCTCACCTGCAATGCCTGGCGGTTGTCCGTGACCAGTGCCAGCGGGTCGCTCAACCGTTCCTGGCCGGGGCCGATCAACGCGCCGGGCTGGCCGTCGAAACTGAGCGGCTGCGGTGTTGCACCTGGCTGCGACGCCACGCTGGCGCCACCGATTCGCAGCGGCTGCGTGCCATAGGCATTGCTCAGCCGGATGCGTAGGCGCGTGCCGCCCAGGCTGATGCGCGCGGTCTGGCGGAAGGTCTGGTCCTGCAGTGTCTCCGGCACCAGGGTCGGGAACAGGAAATCGGCGTCCCACACCGGTTGCGGGCTGGCCTGCCAGCTGGCGACCCAGTGTGGGGCGGGGGCGGCGCTGGTGGCGCCGGACAGCGCGAGCAGGGTGGTGGCAGTGAACTGGGGGAGGCGGTTCATCGGGCGATCCCGTGTGGAATGGCGGCATGGTGATTCCAGACTCATCTGTGAACTAGACTGCGTAGGGATAATCATCTGTGAATTGATTTCATCGCCATGGCACGCTCCGACATCAACCGATCCGGCGAACTGGAAGTGTTCGTGCGGGTGATCGAGACCGGTGGCTTCTCCGCCGCCGCCCGAACGCTGGACATGACACCGTCGGCGGTCAGCAAGCTGGTGGCGCGGCTGGAGCAGCGGCTGGGTACGCGCCTGCTGCAGCGGTCCACCCGGCAACTGCAGCTGACCCCGGAAGGCTGCGCGTTCTACGAGCGCGGCCTGCGCGTGCTGGCCGACCTGGACGAGGCCGAGCGCTGCGCCAGCGCCCATGCCGAGCCGCGTGGGCGGCTGCGGGTCAATTCCAACGTGCCGTTTGGCCAGCATTTTCTGCTGCCGCTGCTACCGCGCTTCCTTGACGGCAACCCGCGGGTGGGCGTGGACCTGACCCTCAATGACGAGGTGATCGATCTGCTGGAGCAGCGTACCGACGTGGCGGTGCGGGCCGGGCCGCTGAAGAGCTCCAGCCTGGTGGCGCGGCGGCTTGGGGCGACGCGGATGATGATTGTGGCCGCACCGGCCTATGCGCAGCGCCACGGCCTGCCGGCCGACGTCGAGGCGCTGCAGTCGCACAACCGGCTGGATATCGGCCATGCGCGCGCGATGCAGGGCTGGCCGCTGCTGCAGGACGGTCGCGAGAGGATGCTGCTGCCCAGTGGCAACGCCCGCGCCAGCAATGGCGATGCGCTGCGCCAGCTGGTGCTGGGCGGTCTGGGGCTGGCACGGCTGGCAGCGTTCCAGGTGCAGGCCGACATCGCTGCCGGGCGCCTGCTGCCGGTGTTGGAAGCGGCCAACCCCGGCGACCTGGAAGAGGTGCACGCGGTGTTCCTGGGGCAGGGCGGCTATCTGCCGCTGCGGGTGCGCGCGTTCCTGGATTTCCTGGTGGAGCACGTCGACCTGGCGCGGCCGTTGGGGTGATATGCGCCGCGCCGGTGCGCGTAGCCGAGCGTGGGCTCGGCTCTACATGTCGGTTTCGTTTGGGGGGGCGGTTGTAGAGCCGAGCCTATGCTCGGCTCGGCCGGCGTTACACCTGCAGCAGCTTGCGGGCGGCGGCGCGTGCTTCCTTGCTCACTTCCACCCCACCGAGCATGCGCGCCAGTTCTTCCTCGCGGGCCTTGTTGTCCAGCTTCTCCACCGCGCTCTGGGTCATGCCTTCCACCGGCGCCTTGCTGACCCGGTAATGTGCATGGCCCTTGGAGGCGACCTGCGGCAGGTGGGTCACGCACAGTACCTGGCGCTTCTCGCCCAGTGCGCGCAGCTTCTGGCCGACGATGTCGGCCACCGCGCCACCGATGCCCGAATCCACTTCGTCAAACACCATGGTCGGTACCGCATCCAGATCCAGCGCGGCCACTTCGATGGCCAGCGAAATGCGTGACAGCTCACCGCCCGAGGCCACCTTGCGCAGGGCGCGCGGCGGCTGGCCGGCGTTGGCAGCGACCAGAAACTCCACGCGCTCCGCACCCTGTGGATCGGGCTTGCCAGAATCCTGCGGCTCCAGTTCGATCAGGAACTGGCCGCCGCCCATGCCCAGCTCGGCAATGATGCCAGTGGTGGTGGCAGACAGCTCGGCGGCGGCCTTGCGCCGGCTGGTGGTCAGCAGCTCGGCCTGCACCCGCCAGGCCGCCACGGCCTTGTCGATCTCGCCGGCCAGCCGCTGCAGGCGCTCATCGGCGCCGCGCAGCTGTTCCACTTCGGCGTGCATGCGTTCGCGCTGCGCGCCCAGCTCGTCCATCGGCACGCGGTGCTTGCGCGCCAGGTCGTGCAGGCGGCCGAGGCGGCGCTCGTTCTCCTCGAACTGCTCGGGGTCGGCGTCGAGGTCATCGTGCACCCGGTCCAGCAGCGACAGGGCTTCGTGCAGCTGGATCGAGGCGTTGTCGATCAGGCCGTCCACCTCGCCCAGGCGTGGGTCGTGTTCGATCAGCCGCGACAGTTCGTGGCGCACCTGCTGCAGCAGGTCCAGCGCGGAGTTGCCGTCGTCGCCGTTGAGCTGGTTGCTGGCCGCCTGGCAGGCGCTCAGCAGCGCGCTGGCATGCGCCTGGCGGCGATGGCTGGCGCCCAGCGCGGCAATCGACTCCGGTTCCAGGTCCTCGCGGTCCAGCTCGCGCAGCTGGTGCTCCAGGAAGCCGATCCGGTCACTGACGTCGCCCTGTTGCGACAGCGCCAGCGATTCGTCGACCAGCGCCTGCCAGGCCGCGGCGGCACGGCGCACCTGGCGGCGCTCGGCCTCGTTGCCGGCATAGGCGTCGAGCAGGGCCAGCTGCGACGGTCGAGTCAGCAGCGCCTGCTGCTCATGCTGGCCGTGGATTTCGACCAGCAACCCGGCCAGGTCGGCCAGCTGTGCGAGGGTGACCGGACGGCCGTTGATCCAGGACCGCGAGCCGCCGTCGGCGCGGATCACCCGGCGCAGCTGGCATTGCTCCTCATCGTCCAGCTCGTTGTCGGCCAACCACTGGCGCGCGGCCTGCAGCTGATCCAGCGCGAACTCGGCCGAGAGCTCGGCACGGGCCGCGCCGTGGCGGACCACGCCGCTGTCGGCGCGCAGCCCGGACAGGAAGCCCAGTGCGTCGACCATCAGCGACTTGCCGGCGCCGGTCTCGCCTGAAACGACGGTCATGCCGGGCCCGAACTCCAGTTCGGTGGCGCGGACGACGGCGAAATCCTTGATCGAAAGATGTCTGAGCATGGGTAAGGGGGTATCAGCAGCCGCGCAACGCTAGCACGCGGGCGAGGGAGGTCCAATGACTTGCCAAGGTGAGGCGCCGCCATTATCTAGTGTCCGTGTCTCACAGGTTGATTCCATGCACGGTTCTCCCGACCAGCTTGCCCCGCGTGCGCGCCATCTGCTGCGTACGCTGATCGCGCGTTACATCCAGGACGGTGAGCCGGTCGGCTCGCAGACGCTGGCGCGTGTGGCCGGCCTGGAGGTCAGCCCGGCCACCATCCGCAACATCCTCGGCGACCTGGAGGACCTGGGCCTGCTGGCGTCGCCGCACACCTCGGCCGGGCGCATCCCGACTGCACATGGCTACCGGGTGTTCGTCGACAGCCTGCTGCAGATGCAGCCGCCGGGCGAGGGCGAGCTGGCCCGGTTGCGCCAGGAGCTGGCCGGCGGCGGCAGCACCCAGGCCCTGCTCGGCAGCGCCTCGGAACTGCTGTCGGCGATGAGCCACTTCGTCGGCGTGGTCAGCGCGCCGCGACGCGAGCAGTTCGCCTTCCGCCAGATCGATTTCGTGGCGCTGGACGGGCGCCGGGTGCTGGCGATCCTGGTGTTCGCCGACAACGAGGTGCAGAACCGGGTCATCGAGACCCGCCAGGAGTTCGCGCCGGGCCAGCTGGAGCAGGTGGCCAACTACCTCAATGCCCATTTCGCTGGCCTGCCGATGGCCGAGATCCGCACCCGCCTGCTGCTGGAGCTGCGCGATGCCCGTTCCGAGCTGGAACAGCTGCTGGCGCACAGCATCGAGCTGGCCGAGCAGGCCCTGCAGCCGGCGGCCAACGACATGCTGGTGGCCGGCCAGACCCGGCTGATGGGGGTGCAGGACCTGTCCGACCTGGAGCGCCTGCGCGAGCTGTTCGAGCTGTTCTCCAGCAAGCGCGAGATCCTGCAGCTGCTGGAGCGGACCATCCAGGCGCCGGGTGTGCGCATCTTCATCGGCGAGGAGACCGGGATGATGCCGCTTCAGGGCGTCTCGCTGGTCACCGCGCCGTACACCGCCAACGGACAGGTGCTGGGCGTGCTGGGGGTGATCGGCCCGAAGCGTATGGCCTACGACCGCATGATCCCGCTGGTCCAGGCCACCGCCGACGTGCTGGGGGCGGCCTTTTCGCCGGCCGGCCGCACGCCGGGAACATCCGACGCTTGAAACGCAGCATCCCGCCCACACTAGGGTGGATGGAGGCGGGCTGTGACCGCCAGGGACCCAGACATGAACCACGAAAACCCCGATATCGAATCCCAGCAGAGCGCGGCCGATGCAGCGGCTGCGGCCGGTGTGAGTGACGAAACCGAGCGCCTGCGCGCCGAGATCGAGCAGATCAAGGCCGACGCCCTGCGTGAACGCGCCGACCTGGAAAACCAGCGCAAGCGCGTGGCCCGCGACATCGAGCAGGCCCGCAAGTTCGCCAACGAAAAGCTGCTGGGCGAGCTGCTGCCGGTGTTCGACAGCCTGGATGCCGGCCTGAAGGCCGCCGGTGATGACCCGCACCCGCTGCGCGAGGGCCTGGAGCTGACCTACAAGCAGCTGCTGAAGGTCGCCGCCGACAACGGGCTGGTCCTGCTCGACCCGACCGGCCAGCCGTTCAACCCGGAACACCACCAGGCGATCAGCCAGGTGCCGACCCCGGGCGCGGCTCCGGGCACCGTGGTGACCGTGTTCCAGAAGGGCTACCTGCTCAACGAGCGCCTGCTGCGGCCGGCGCTGGTGGTGGTGGCCGCCGACTGATTGACCGGACCGGGCGGTGCCCGGCCCCGGTCGTGCCAGGCCATGCCTGGCAAGGTTTTCCAGGCGCTGAACACAGCGTTCGGGAGATGGCTTGAATGTTCCACGAGCCTCCCCCACATCGTATTCATCCACCGGCCGAACGGCCGGACTGACCCCAACAAGCATCCTCAGGAGTCTCCCCCATGGGCAAGATCATTGGTATCGACCTCGGCACCACCAACTCGTGCGTGGCGATCATGGACGGCGGCAAGGCCCGCGTCATCGAGAATTCGGAAGGCGATCGCACCACCCCGTCGATCGTCGCCTACACCAAGGACGGCGAAGTCCTGGTCGGCGCCTCGGCCAAGCGCCAGGCCGTGACCAACCCGAAGAACACCTTCTACGCGGTGAAGCGCCTGATCGGCCGCAAGTTCACCGACGCCGAAGTGCAAAAGGACATCGCCCACGTCCCGTACAGCATCCTGGCCCATGACAATGGCGACGCCTGGGTGGCCACCAGCGACGGCAAGAAGATGGCCCCGCAGGAAATCTCGGCCAAGGTGCTGGAGAAGATGAAGAAGACCGCCGAGGACTTCCTCGGTGAGAAGGTCACCGAAGCGGTCATCACCGTGCCGGCCTACTTCAACGACAGCCAGCGCCAGGCCACCAAGGACGCCGGCCGCATCGCCGGTCTGGACGTCAAGCGCATCATCAACGAGCCGACCGCGGCCGCGCTGGCCTACGGCCTGGACAAGGGTGACAACAAGGATCGCAAGATCGTGGTGTACGACCTGGGCGGCGGCACCTTCGACGTCTCGGTGATCGAGATCGCCAACGTCGATGGTGAAAAGCAGTTCGAAGTGCTGGCCACCAACGGCGACACCTTCCTGGGCGGCGAAGACTTCGACAACCGCGTCATCGAGTACCTGGTTGAAGAGTTCAACAAGGACCAGGGCATCGACCTGCGCAAGGATCCGCTGGCCCTGCAGCGCCTGAAGGACGCCGCCGAGCGCGCCAAGATCGAGCTGTCCAGCGCCCAGCAGACCGAAGTGAACCTGCCGTACGTCACCGCCGACGCCTCGGGCCCGAAGCACCTGAACATCAAGCTGACCCGCGCCAAGCTGGAAGCGCTGGTGGAAGACCTGATCAAGAAGTCGATCGAGCCGTGCCGCGTGGCCCTGAACGATGCCGGCCTGCGTTCGAGCGACATCAGCGAAGTGATCCTGGTCGGTGGCCAGACCCGCATGCCGAAGGTGCAGCAGGCGGTGACCGAGTTCTTCGGCAAGGAACCGCGCAAGGACGTCAACCCGGACGAAGCCGTGGCACTGGGTGCGGCGATCCAGGGCGGCGTACTCGGCGGCGACGTCAAGGACGTGCTGCTGCTGGACGTGACCCCGCTGTCGCTGGGTATCGAAACCATGGGCGGCGTGTTCACCAAGATCATCGAAAAGAACACCACCATTCCGACCAAGGCCTCGCAGGTGTTCTCCACCGCCGAGGACAACCAGTCGGCCGTGACCGTGCACGTGCTGCAGGGTGAGCGCGAGCAGGCCCGCTTCAACAAGTCGCTGGCCAAGTTTGACCTGTCCGGCATCGAGCCGGCCCCGCGCGGCCTGCCGCAGGTGGAAGTGTCCTTCGACATCGACGCCAACGGCATCCTGCACGTGTCGGCCAAGGACAAGAAGACCAACAAGGAACAGAAGGTCGAGATCAAGGCCGGTTCGGGCCTGTCCGAGGAAGAGATCGCACGCATGGTCGCCGACGCGGAAGCCAACCGCGAAGAAGACAAGAAGTTCCAGGAACTGGTGCAGGCCCGTAACCAGGCTGATGCCCTGATCCACGGCACCCGCAGCGCCATCACCGAGCACGGCAGCAAGGTCGGCGGCGATGTCATCGGCAAGGTCGAAGCGGCGCTGGCCGATCTGGAAACCGCGATGAAGGGTGACGACAAGGCACAGATCGAAGCCAAGTCGAAGGTGCTGGAAGAAGCCGGCCAGTCGCTGTTCGCTGCCGCCTCGGCCGACCAGGGCGGTGCCCCGGGCGCCGACGCCGGCAACGCTGGCAAGGGCAACGACGACGTGGTGGATGCCGAGTTCACCGAAGTCAAGGACGACAAGAAGTCCTGATCCGGACCGACACGGGACGCTGCCTGGCAGCGTCCCGTTGTCGCATCAGGGTCCTGACCGCCACCCGGCGTGTCGGGGCGCCCGACGCAAGAGCGGACCTGGTTCCGCTCTTCCGCTTTGACGAATCCCGACTTTCCGGAATGCGATCCACGATATGAGCAAGCGCGATTACTACGAAGTGCTGGGCGTTGCCCGCACCGCCAACGATGAAGAACTGAAGAAGGCCTACCGTCGCTGCGCGATGAAGTTCCACCCGGACCGCAACCCGGGCGATACGGCTGCCGAAGCCTCCTTCAAGGAGTGCAAGGAAGCCTACGAAGTACTGTCCGACGGCAACAAGCGCCGCATGTACGACAGCCATGGCCACGCCGCGTTCGAGCACGGCATGGGCGGTGGCGGTCCGGGCGGCCCGGACATGAACGATATCTTCGGCGATATCTTCGGCAACATCTTTGGCGGTGCCGGCGGCGGTCCGCGCCAGGCGCGCCGTGGTGCCGACATCGGCTACGTGATGGAGCTGGACCTGGAAGAAGCGGTGCGTGGCGTCGAGCGCCGCATCGAAATTCCGACCCTGGCCGAGTGCGGTGACTGCGATGGCAGTGGCTCGGAAGACGGCAAGGTCGAAACCTGCAACGTGTGCCATGGCCGTGGCCAGGTGCGCATCCAGCGTGGCATCTTCGCCATGCAGCAGGCCTGCCACAACTGCGGCGGCCGTGGCCAGATCATCGCCAAGCCCTGCAAGACCTGCCACGGCAATGGTCGTGTCGAGGAAGACAAGGTGCTGTCGGTGAAGGTGCCGGCCGGCGTCGATACCGGCGACCGCATCCGACTGCAGGGCGAGGGCGAGGCCGGTCCGGCCGGTACCCCGCCGGGTGACCTGTACGTGGAAGTGCGCGTGCGCGAGCATGCCATCTTCCAGCGCGATGGCGACGACCTGCACTGCGAAGTGCCGATCCGCATCTCGCAGGCCGCGCTGGGCGACACCGTGCGCGTGGCGACCCTCGGCGGCGAAGCGGAGATCCGCATCCCGGCCGAGACCCAGACCGGCAAGCTGTTCCGCCTGCGCGGCAAGGGTGTGCGCTCGGTGCGCAGCCGCAGCGAAGGCGACCTGTACTGCCGCGTCGTGGTGGAGACCCCGGTCAACCTCACCAACGAGCAGCGCAAGCTGCTGGAACAGTTCGAAGCCACCTTCGTCGGCGAGGAAGCGCGCAAGCATTCGCCGAAGTCGGCCACCTTCATGGATGGCGTGAAGGGCTTCTGGGACCGGATGACGTCCTGAGTTTTCAACGCAAGCGTTGAACGGTAGCGCCGGGCCATGCCCGGCGTTTTCGTATGCGGGCGCGGCTGCATTCCGCCGGGCATGGCCCGGCGCTACCGGGGAATGCTCACCGGAAAAACGCCGCCGGCGTCTGCCCCAGCTGCCGCTTGAACATGCTGGTGAACGCGCTGGGGCTGTCATAACCCATCGCCAACGCGACATCGATGACCTTGTCGCCGACCGCCAGCCGTTCCAGCGCGGCCAGCAACCGTGCCTGCTGCCGCCACTGCCCGAAGGTCATGCCCAGTTCGCTGCCGAAATGCCGCTGGATGGTCTTCACGTCCACCTCCAGTGCCTGCGCCCAGTCCTGCAGCGTGGCGTCATCGCCAGGGTGCTTCTGGATGTGCTGGCAGATCCGCTGCAGGCGCGGGTCGGTCGCGGCAGGCAGATGCAACGGCAGCACATCCATGCGATGCAGCTCGTCCAGCAGCAGCCGCACCACGCGGCCATCGCGGCTGTCTTCGATGTGCTCGCCCTTGATCAGCGTGGCCGCCTGCAGCAGCTCGCGCAGCAAGGGGGCCACCTGCACCGCGAACGGCTCGGCCGGCAACTGCGGCGCGAACAACGGATCGATGTACAGGCTGCGCATGTGCACGGCGGCGATGCAGTCCACCGCGTGCACCATGCCGGCCGGCATCCAGATTGCACGGGTCGAGGGCACCACCCAGCGCCCGACTTCCGAGCGCACCACCATCAGCCCCGAGATGGCATAGACCAGTTGGTGGCGCTGATGCTTGTGGCCTGCGATGTGGGTGCCGGCCGGGTATTGGGTAACCCGGTAGGTGACCGGGCGGTGCAGCGGCACCTCCCGCCACGGTGCGGCCGGGTCGACATCGCTGGCAATGTCCTTTTTGCGATAGGCCATGACCCGAACGCGGCAGAAGGGAGGGGAGGGCAACCGTAGCATGCGGGGCTCGCCCCCAACCTCACTGCGTCCATGTCCGCCCTGGCTTCTCCCGCAACGACCTCGCGCCCGGTGGCTCCCGGCGTGCTGGCTGCCATTTCCACCTCGCACGTGGTCAACGACATGATGCAGTCGTTGATCCTGGCCATCTATCCGGTGATCAAGGGTGGCTTCAATCTCAGCTTCACCCAGATCGGCCTGATCACGCTGACCTACCAGCTCACCGCCTCGATCTTCCAGCCGTTGGTCGGCATGGCCACCGATCGGCGCCCGGCGCCGTATTCGCTGCCGATCGGCATGGCTTCGACCCTGTGCGGCATGCTGCTGCTCGGCTTCGCGTCGAGTTATGCCGTGGTGCTTCTGGCCGCAGCGATGGTCGGCATTGGTTCGGCGATCTTCCACCCGGAGGCCTCGCGCATCGCGCGGCTGGCCTCGGGTGGCCGTCATGGCTTCGCGCAGTCGGTGTTCCAGGTCGGCGGCAACTTCGGTACCGCGCTCGGCCCGCTGATTGCTGCGGCGGTGATCGTGCCGTATGGCCAGCATGCCGCGTCATGGTTCGCCGGTGCCGCCCTGATCGGCATCGCGTTGCTGACCTATGTCGGTCGCTGGTATGCGCTGCACCTGGGTGCGCCGCGTCCGGCCGGCACCGCGTCGATGGCGCCGCGCCATCCGCCGCGCACCGTCGCCAAGGTACTGGCGATCCTGCTGGTGCTGATCTTCAGCAAGTACTTCTACATGGCCAGCATCGGCAGCTACTTCACCTTCTACCTGATCCACCACTTTGGCATTCCGGTGGCGCAGGCGCAGCTGCACCTGTTCGCGTTCCTGGTGGCGTCCGCTGCCGGCGGCTTCCTGGGTGGCCCGTTGGGCGATCGCATCGGCCGCAAGCCGATCATCTGGACTTCGATCCTGGGTGTGGCGCCATTCGCGCTGATGCTGCCGCATGCCGATCTGCTGTGGACCACGGTGCTGGCGGTGCTGATCGGCTTCGTGTTGTCCTCGGCGTTCTCGGCCATCGTGGTGTATGCGCAGGAAATGATGCCGCACCGCATCGGCATGGTCTCCGGTCTGTTCTTCGGCTTTGCCTTCGGCATGGGCGGGTTGGGTGCAGCCGTGCTCGGCCTGCTGGCGGACAAGACCAGCATCGAATACGTCTACCAGCTGACCGCGTTCCTGCCGTTGCTGGGCATCGTGGCGGCCTGGCTGCCGCCGTCGCGGCCTGCGCACTGAGGGTGTGGGTTTGCAGGGCTTGCAGCCCTGCACCTGCTGCAAGCCAGAGCCGAAGCAACAGCGGAAGCTGGCTATCCGTGAGTGGGCGAGGTGGGTCCGGTTGCGGGGGACGCCGTGAATACGTCCCTGTAGGCTCGGTCGCGCCCTCCATGGCGCTCACGCCCCCGCAACCGGACCCACCTCGCCTTCGACAGTTTTCGCGATCTGTTGGAACAACTCGTGGGATCAGAGCGGTTTTCCGAAGGAGAACGGATCTGACCCCTTTTGTGTATCGATATCTGACAGATGTGTCGACCAAGGTCGACACCTACCAACAGCTGAGTGAACCTGTCGAAGGTGGGGCGGTGTCGGAGTGCGGGGTGTCAGCGGCATGGATGCCGCTGCCAAGCCTACAGGGACGTACTTGCGGCGTCCCCGCACTCCGACACCGCCCTGCCATCCCACGGGATGCCGCTCTGGCTTTGGCTTTTGCCGTTGCATTGAGCAGGTGCAGGGCTGCAAGCCCTGCCGAAAACCCCCTTGGGCGTAGAATGCGGCCATGAGTGAATCCCTTGATAACCACCTGGTCCACGGCCGCCGCCAGCGCCCCGATGGCCCATCGCCGATCGATGTCATTTCGGTCCAGTCGCAACTGGTCTACGGCCACGCCGGCAACAGCGCCGCCGTGCCGCCGATGCGCGCGCTCGGCGTGCGCGTGGCGGAAATTCCGACCGTCCTGCTCAGCAACGCGCCGTTCTACGACACCACGCGCGGCCGCGTGCTGCCCGCCGACTGGTTCGCCGACCTGCTGCTCGGCACCCGCGAACGTGGCCTGCCGCAGCGGGCGAAGATGCTGGTGTCCGGCTATTTCGGCAGTACCGCCAACGGTGCCGCCTTCGCCGACTGGCTGGACGGGATCCTGCCGGCCTGCCCGCAGCTGCGTTATTGCCTGGACCCGGTGATCGGCGATACCCATACCGGCCCCTACGTGGAGCCGGGCCTGGAAGCGATCTTTGCGCAGCGCCTGCTGCCGCATGCGTGGCTGGTCACGCCGAACGCCTTCGAACTCAATCGCCTCACCGGCATGCCGGCGTTGGCTGAAGCCGATGCCATTGCCGCCGCACGCACGCTGCTCGATCGTGGCCCGCACTGGGTGATCGCGCACAGCGTCGGCGGCAATCCGGGCGAACTGGTGACGCTGGCGGTCGGTCGCGAGGAAACCTGGCGCTGGACCTCGCCGCTGCTGCCGGTGGACGTGGCCGGTACCGGCGATGTGCTGATGTCGCTGGTGGTGTCGTTCCTGCTGCGCGGCGAATCGATGCAGCAAGCGATCTCGCGCGCCATTGCCGGCACCCATGCGGCCCTGGAGGCGACCCTGGAAAGCGGCTTCGAGGAATTTGATGTGATCGCCGCCGCGCCCGCTGCGCTGGCCCAGGGGACGCGCTTCCGCGCCGAACGCGTGGCATGACCGGCCTGAACGCACGCACGCCGCGCACGCCGCGCACGGTCGGCATCGTCGGTAGTGCCGGCGCCTATGGGCGTTGGCTGACCCGCTTCTTCCAGCAGCACATGCAGCTGCAGGTGATCGGTCACGATCCGGCGGATCCGGAATCGCATACGCCGGAACAGCTGCTGGCGCAGGCCGACGTGCTGGTGTTCTCGGCACCGATCCGGCACACGCCGGCGCTGATTGCCGGGTACGTACGGCAGTCGGCTGGCCGTGAACGCGACCGGCTGTGGCTGGACGTGACCTCGGTGAAGGAGGCGCCGGTGCACGCCATGCTGGACTCGCAGGCCGAGGTGGTCGGCCTGCACCCGATGACCGCACCGCCGAAGGCACCCACGCTGAAGGGCCGGGTGATGGTGGTCTGCGAAGCGCGACTGCAGCACTGGCAGCCGTGGGTCGATACGCTGTGCACGGCGTTACAGGCCGAATGCGTGCGGGCCACGCCGCAGCACCACGACCAGATGATGGCGCTGGTGCAGGCGATGGTGCACGCCACCCATCTGGCCCAGGCCGGCGTGCTGCGCCAGTACCAGCCACACCTGGGGGATCTGGCCGCGATGATGCCGTACCGCTCGGCGTCGTTCGAGCTGGACACCGCGATCATCTCGCGCATCCTGTCGCTGAACCCGGCGATCTACGAGGACATCCAGTTCGGCAACCCGTATGTGGCACCGATGCTGGAGCGTCTGGTCGGCCAGCTGCAGGCGTTGCAGGCCCAGGTCGGGCAGGGCGACGACAGCGCACGCGACGCATTCCGTGAGCAGCTGCTGTCGGCCAACCGCAGAGCCTTCGGCGAACAGGCACTGGCCGAAGGCAACTACACCTTCGAGCGGGTGGGGTACCTGCTGGCCGACTTGACCGAGCGCAACGCGTTGTCGGTGCATCTGCCGGAAGACCGGCCGGGTTCGCTACGCGAGCTGCTGAACGTGTTCGAGCAGCATCGCATCAGCTTGGCCTCGATCCATTCTTCGCGCACGCCGGGCGGCGAAGTACATTTCCGTATCGGTTTCGTCGCCGGCAGCGACCGGGCGGCGATTGCGCTGGCGGCGGCCGAGGTCGATGCCAGCGGCATCGGGCGTGTGCTTGGCTGAGAACATTCATCCACAGGTGGTGTGGATGGCTTCTGCGCAAACATGTGGATAACCGCGCACAGGCCTTGGCAGCCAAGGCTGTCAAGATGGTTGGTCAAAAATTGGCCACACCTTTTTTGTAGAGCCGAGCCATGCTCGGCTGCTTTCGGCCAAAGCGTGTGTCGACCAAGGTCGACACCTGACAGAGCGGGGCGATAAGCAATCCGGTAGCGCCGGGCCATGCCCGGCAAGCCTCAGATCGTCAGCCTCAGTTCGCCTCCGCTGGTGGTGAACTCGCGGCCATTGCGCACCAGCAGGCGCCCATCGTCCAGCTCGTAGCGTGGGGTGGCTTCGGAATGATGCCCGCTGCCATTCGCCTCGGGCTTGAATTCGATGATGATGTGGCTTTCGCCCTGACTGTCGACGGCGGGGAACTGACGGAACGACATCGTGCACCTCCTCCAATGGATGCTGTTGATGCGCCGTCAGCTTCGCCCCGCCGATGTTAGGTGGCCGTCATCAATCGATGAACTGCAGTCGTGCCAGTTCAGCGTACAGACCGCCTTCGGCCAGCAGCTGGCCATGCGTGCCTTCGGCGACGATGCGGCCCTGGTCCATCACCACGATACGGTCGGCCTTGAGCACGGTGGCCAAGCGGTGGGCGATGACCAGCGTGGTGCGGCCGGCCATCAGTCGCTCCAGCGCCTGCTGCACGCCGTATTCGCTCTGCGCATCCAGGGCGCTGGTGGCTTCGTCCAGCAGCAGGATCGGGGCGTCCTTCAGCAGGGCACGGGCAATCGCCACGCGCTGCTGCTGGCCGCCGGACAGGCGCGCGCCGCGCTCGCCCAGTTCGCTGTCATAGCCGTGCGGCAACGCGCGCAGGAAGCCATCGGCCTCGGCCGCGCGCGCAGCGTCCTCGACCTCGGCGTCGCTGGCCTGCAGGCGGCCGTAGCGAATGTTGTCGCGTGCACTGGCCGCGAACAGCGTCGGCTGCTGTGGCACCAGCGCCAGCTGCGCGCGCAGTTCGGCCGGATCGACCTGGCGCACGTCGATACCATCCACGCAGATGCGGCCGGCGGCCGGGTCATGGAAGCGCAGCAGCATCGACAGCACCGTGCTCTTGCCAGCGCCCGACGGTCCGACCAGGGCCACGGTCTCGCCCGGGCGCACGTGCAGGTTGAAGTGGTCCAGTGCGGCCTGGTCCGGCCGTTGTGGATAGTGGAACACCACATCCTCGAACTGGATCTGCCCACGCAGCGGCTGCGGCAGCACGTGTGGCTGCGCCGGAGCGCGGATCTCGATGTCTTCCTGCAGCAATTCGCCGATACGGCCCATGCCGCCGGCCGCGCGCTGCAGTTCGTTCCAGACCTCGGCCAGTGCACCGACCGAGCCGCCGCCGATGAGCGCGTACAGCACGAACTGGCCCAGGGTGCCGGCGCTGAGGCGGCCATCGATGACATCGTGCGCGCCCAGCCACAGCACGCCGACGATGGCGCCGAACACCAGCAGGATGGCGCTGGCGGTGACCAGCGACTGCGCGCCGATGCGGCGGCGGGCGGCCTTGATCGCATCGCCCAGCGCGTGGTCGAAGCGGCCACGCTCGTAGGGCTCGCGTGCGTGGGCCTGCACCGTGCGCACCGCGCCCAGGGTCTCGCTGGCCAGGCTGTTGGCGTCGGCGATGCGGTCCTGGCTGCTGCGCGCAACGGTGCGCAGCTTGCGTGCGCCGATGATGATCGGCAGCACCGCAAGCGGAATGCCCAGCAGTGACCACGCGGCCAGGCGCGGACTGGTGACGAACAGCATCGCCAGGCTGCCGACCACGGTGACGCTGCTGCGCAGCGCAACCGACATGGTGGAGCCGACCACGCTGCGCAGCAGCTCGCTGTCGGCGGTCAGGCGCGAGACCAGCTCGCCGCTGCGGCTGCGGTCATGGAAGCCGGCACCCAGCTGGATCAGGTGCGCATACAGGCGGCTGCGCAGGTCGGCCACGACCTTCTCGCCCAGCAGCGACACGAAGTAGAAGCGCGCGGCGGTGGCCAGCGCCAGCACCACGGCGACCAGCATCAACAGAGCAAAGGCACGGTTGATCTGGCCGCCGCTGCTGAAGCCGTGATCGATCATCTGCTTCACCGCCGGCGGCAGGCTCAGCGTGGCTGCCGAAGACACCGCCAGGGCCAGCAGCCAGGCACTGAACAGGCCGCTGTGGCGGCGCACGAACGGCCACAACGTGCGCAGGCTGCCGAGGCGGCGCAATGGCGGGGTCGAGGCGGGGGCGCCGTCCTTGTCAGTCATCCTGGTCGTCGTCTTGTATGCGGATACGGTCACGGGTGGCGTCGCGCAGACGGATTTTCAATGCGTCGGCCTGATCGACGGGCAATTCGACCCGCAGGCACACGCCGTTGGCATCGAACTGTTCATCGCGTTTTTCGGCGCCGAAGGCGGACAGGGCGGCATGCAGGGTGCCCAGATCCTCGAAACCGGCCAGCAGCTGCAATCGGGTCATGGCCACCAGCGGCAGCCGCGGCGCGGTACGCAGGCACTCGGCGGCGGCGCCCCCATAGGCGCGCACCAGGCCGCCGGCACCGAGCTTGATGCCGCCGTACCAGCGCGTCACCACCACCATGACCCGGTCGAAGCCCTGGCCGTCGATCGCGGCCAGGATCGGCCGCCCGGCGGTGCCCGCAGGCTCGCCGTCATCGCTGGAGCGATAGTCCTGGCCGTGCCGGTAGGCCCAGCAGTTGTGCGTGGCATCGGCCACTGCCACCTGCTGCAGGAACGCCAGTGCCGCCGTGGCACCGTCGATTGCCGTGGCGTGGGCGATGAAGCGGCTGTGCTTGACGTCCAGTGTGTGGCTGGCCGGCTGGGCGAGAGTATCGGGCATCCCGCTCATTCTACGGGGTTGCCGGCCGTGGCCGCTGCTTTCACTCGTCCAGCAGCGGGCGCAGGTCACGCGGCAGGCGTGCTTCCGGATACTGCTGCACGTAGCGCTCCAGGCTGGCGCGGGCAAGATCGCGCTGGCCCTGGTCGCGGCGTTCGCGGATCTTCTGCAGCCATTGCCGGCGCGGCAGGCGGGCGTCGGCGTTCACTTCAGCCTGTACTGCGTCCGCGCTGAGGCTCGCATTGCCGCTGCGGCGCATGACGCCGGGCGCCGAACGGGGGGGGGGCACGTGCTTGCTCGCAGTGACCTCGACGCGATCCAGTGCCGGCGCCTGTTCGGCGCTCGCCGCGCTGGCCGTGGGTGCCGCATCGTTGTCTGCCTTCATGGCCGCGGCCGCAGCCGGTGCGGAGGCCGGCACCGGCGCCGAATAGGCAACAGGTGCAGGAGGCGCGGGCGACGCCGGCGGCGGCAGCGCTGCAAAAGACGTGTCGGCGGCCGGTTCCGCGATGCGTGCGCGGGCGGCCTCTGCCTTCGCCGGTGCCAGTGGTGGCGCTGGCCTGGCTTCTGCGGGCGCGGGCCTGGCTGTGCGGGCGATGGCAGGGGCCGGAGCCGCCATGGGCGCCGCCTGCGGGGCTGCCGGTGCTGCAGCGGCCGGTTCGGGGGGCGTCATCGCGGCGTCCGCTGCACGGTTTTCAGTGGCCTGATCGGGGGTAGCCGGTGCCGCCGCCACTGCGGCTTCGCTGGCCGGGATCGGCGGTGGCTCGGGACGCAGCTGCCAGGCGATGCCGATGGCAAAGACCATCGAGGCGGCAATGCCGAACACCGCTGGCCAGCGTGGCCGCCTGCGCGGCGCGCGTGGCGCCGCAGCGGTATCGACGACCGGCGCGTCCACCGCTGCACGGGCAGCGGCCAGGATGGCGGCATCCAGCGCGGCCGGCGGTGCCTGCTCAGCACGACGGCCGAGCAGGCGTGCCAGTTCGCGTTCTTCCGGCGTCAGCGGTTCGTCTCGGTTCATGCGTTCAATCCCGCACGCAGCTTGTCCATCGCATAGCGCAGCCGCGATTTCACGGTTTCCCGGCCCACGCCGGTGATCTGGCCGATCTCCTCCAGGCTCAGTTCCTGATCCAGCCGCAGCTGCAGCACTTCGCGCTGCTCGGGCGGCAGTTCTTCCATCGCCCGTTGGATGCGGCGACGCTGTTCGAATTCGGACAGTTCAGCTTCCGGGGTCTGCCCGTCTTCGAGCGCGGCCAGGCGCAGGTCGGCGTCGGCCGGTGCTGCCGGGCGATGGCGGGCCGCGCGCCAGTGGTCGTTCAGGCGGTTGTGCGCGATACGGAACAGCCAGGTGCTGAACGCGGCCTCAGGTTGCCAGCCGGCGCGGGCACTGATGACCCGTTGCCACACATCCTGGAAGATCTCCTCGGCCAGCGCGTTGTCGCGCAGGTGCCGCAGCAGGAAGCCGAACAGGCGTTTGCGGTGGCGCGCATACAGGCTCTCGAACGCACGCAGATCGCCACCGGCCCAGGCCAGCATCAAGGCTTCATCGGTTGGCAGTGCGCTGGCTTCCACGGCATACAGGGTAAGGCCTGGAGGCGATGGCGCATAGCCGTTGGGGAGGGCGGCAAGAGCGAGGGTCATGGCGGCGAAGGGGAGATGGGCAACAGGAAAAACGTACGGGCGCACGATTCGGGGTTCGCGGGCTTCCATTGCCCCCCCGGTGGCGCGCTATGCTCGTCGGCTCAGGGGAGGTGCCGCTCAGACGGTGCCAAGAGATTGTCATTTGTCCACGCATGTTGAACCGGCGGAAGAGCCACCACACGAGGCCGTGCTGAGCACGGCGCTGGTGCGCGCATTGCATGGGCTGCTGCCCGATCCGGCCGTGGTCCGCGTGGGCTGGGACGATCCGCAGCTGGGCAGCGGCCAAGCCGGCTGGCCGCCCGTTGCCGTAACCGCAGGCGCCGCGATCCAGGGCGGCGATGACGGCAGCCACGGCTGGGTGCACGATGGCGCCCGCCTGCGTTTGTCGGTGGAGGGCGCGGTACCCTCCGCGGCATGGTGGGGGCTGGCCCGGCAGGCCATGGAGCTGGCCCTGCAGCGCGGCCGCCAAGCCGGCCAGATCAAGGCGCTGGAAGAGGCCGAACGCCTGCAGCAGGCACTGTTCCAGATCGCCGACCTGGCCGGCGCCGACCTGGAAATGGCCGAGATGCTGCGCCACGTGCACGGCGTGCTGGGCACGCTGATGTACGCGGAGAACTGCTACATCGTCGAGTACGACGACGTGCGCGACCAGATCCGCTTCCTGTACTTCGCCGACCAGGTGGACGATTTCGTTGCCGATCCGTCGCAGAGCCATGATGCCGCCGAGATGCCGCGCAGCCTGACCGTGGCGCTGCTGCGCCACGGCAAGCCGCTCAGTGGCCCCTCGCGTGAGCTGCTGGCTCGGGTGGTCGAGCAGGAGCACGACCCCCAGCGCGGCCCGGAAAGCCTGGATTGGCTGGGCGTCCCGATGCTGCGCGATGGCCGGGTCTGCGGCGCCATCGTGGTCCAGAGCTATGAGCACGCCGCCCGTTATGGCGAGGCCGAGCGGGCCCTGCTGGGCTTCGTGGCCCAGCACGTGCAGACCGCGATGGACCGGCGCCAGGCCCAGGTGCGGCTGGAGCAGCAGGTGGAGCGGCGCACGCAGGAGCTGCAGCGCGCCAACCGCAGCCTGCAGGACGAAGTGGCCGAGCGGCGCCGCGCCGAGCAGCTGCAGACCGCGCTGTACAACATTGCCGAAATGGCGATGTCGGCCGACAGCCTGGCCCAGTTCTACGGCCAGGTGCATGGCGTGGTCGGGCGCCTGCTCGACGCCCGCAACTTCTACATCGCACTGGTCAATGGCGCCGGCAATGGGCTGGACTTCGTCTACTCGGTGGATGAGCACAACGCCAGCCGCGCACCCCGGCCGTTCAGTTTCGGGCTGACCGAGTACGTGGTGCGCAACCGGCGGCCGTTGCTGGCCTCGCGTGCGCAGATCGATGCGCTGCTGGCCGCCGGCGAGGTGCGTGAACACGGCGCCCGCTCGCACTGCTGGCTGGGCGTGCCGCTGCTGCGCGACGACGAGGTGGTCGGTGCGATCGTGGTGCAGAGCTACAGCCAGAACAGCACGTTCAGCGTGCATGACCAGCGCCTGCTGACGTTCGTCGCGCAGAACATCGGTACCGGTCTGGCCCGCCAGCGCGACCAGCAGCGGCTGCGTTCTGCGCACGCTGAACTTGAAAAGCGCGTGGAAGAGCGCACCCGCGAGCTGGCCGAGGTCAACGAGAAGCTGCTCGGCCAGATTGGCGAGCGCCTGCGCGCCGAACAGCGCTTGACCCACCAGGCGATGCACGACGCGTTGACCGGCCTGCCCAATCGCCTGCATCTGCTCGATCGGCTGCAGGACGCGCTGGCGCTGGCCCGGCGCGAGGGCGGCCCGGTGTTCGCCGTGCTGTTCCTCGACCTGGATCGGTTCAAGCTGGTCAACGACAGCATCGGCCACGCTGCGGGCGACCGCATGCTGGTGGAGGTGGCCAAGCGCATCGTATCGATGGCCGGCTTGGATGATGTGGTGGCGCGGCTGGGCGGCGACGAGTTCGCGGTGCTGCTGCAATGCCCGCAGGGGCTGGCACAGGCACTGGACTTCGGCCAGCGGTTGCTGCTGGCCCTGCAGGAATCGATGTGGATCGCCGGGCGCGAGCTGTTCCCGTCCGGAAGCCTGGGCATTGCCTTGTGGAACCCGCGCTATCGCACCGGCGAAGAGCTGCTGCGCGATGCGGACGCGGCCATGTACCGGGCCAAGGCGCAGGGCCATGATCGTTGCGCGATCTTCGATGAGGACATGCGCGAGCAGGCCATGCGCAGCCTCGATCTGGAGGCCGATCTGCGCCGTGCCATCAACAACCGCGACTTCGTGCCGTTCTACCAGCCGATCGTGCGCCTGTGCAATGGCGAGGTGGTCGGCCACGAAGCGCTGCTGCGCTGGCAGCATGAGCGCCGCGGCCTGCTGCTGCCCGGCGCATTCCTCGAGCTGGGCGAGGAGAGTGGCCTGATCGAGCAGGTTGACTGGCTGATCTACGAACAGGTCATCGCTGGCCTGGCCGAGGGCGGGCAGGGCTACGTCTCGGTGAACGTATCGCCGCGCCATTTCCGCTCGGCCGGCTTCAGCACCCGCCTGTTCGGCCTGCTCGATGCCTGCGGCGCCGACCCGCGCCGGCTGCGGCTGGAGATCACCGAGGTGGCGCTGCTGGACGATGGCCCGCACACGCTGCGCATCCTGCAAGGCCTGCGCGAGCGTGGCATCCAGGTGCAGCTGGACGATTTCGGTACCGGCTTCTCGGCGCTGTCCTACCTGCACCGTTTCCCGATCAGCACGTTGAAGATCGACCAGAGCTTCATTGCCGGGCTGCACGGTCCGGAAGTGCACAGCACGCGCGCGCTGGTGGAAGGTGTGCTGTCACTGGCGCGCACGCTGGGCATTGAAACCATCGGTGAAGGCATCGAAACCGAGGCGCAGCGGCAGACCCTGCGCGAACTCGGCTGTGACTACGGGCAGGGCTACCTGTTGGGCCGGCCCGCACCGTGGGCGCACGCGGCAGCCTGAGCGGCCGCGTGTTGCCGTCTCAACGCAGGGCGGCGCGGCGCTTCTCGTCGATCCACTTCGACGCCTGGGCCGGCTGGTAATTGCGCATCCAGGCCAGCATCGCGTCGATGTCCGAGCCGTACCACAGATCCTGGCGCTGGTCCGGGTGCAGGAAACGCTCTTCCACCATGCGATCGATCATGCCGATCAGCGGCGCGTAGAAGCCGTCCACATCGAGGAAGGCGCATGGCTTGTTGCCGATGCCCAGCTGGCGCCAGGTCAGCATCTCGAAGATCTCTTCCAGGGTGCCGAAGCCGCCGGGCAGGGCGACGAAGCCATCGGCCAGATCGAACATGCGCGACTTGCGCTCATGCATCGAGCCGACGATCTCCAGTTCGGTCAGGCCGCGATGGGCCACTTCCCAGTCGGCCAGCTGGCGCGGAATCACGCCGGTCACTTCGCCGCCGGCAGCCAGCACGGCATTGGCCACGGTGCCCATCAGGCCGACGTTGCCGCCGCCGTACACCAGGCGCAGGCCATCGCGGGCGATGCGGTCACCCAGCGCGATGGCGCGTTCGGTATAGGCCGGCTTGCTGCCAGCGTTGGAGCCGCAGTACACACAGATCGATTTCATGGATATTCCTGTTTCTTGGCCGGAAACGAAAACGCCCCGTCGCCGACCGAAAGTCGGTCAGCGACGGGGTGTGCGTAGAGTATGAGGCTTTCCGTAGCGTCGAGCTTGCTCGACTGCTTTTCATTCAGATCCCGGCAACGGCCCAGTCGAGCAAGCTCGACTCTACAAACACCAAGCCAGGCTTACGCTGCTGCGGCCTGCTCCCGGCGCGGGCCTTCACGCAGGGCGCGGCCGACCATGCCCACCAGCAGGTCCAGCTCCTCGCTGTCCATGCCGAAGTGCGGGGTGAAGCGCAGCGAGTTCTCGCCACCGTGGATCACGTTGATGCCGTGCTGGCGCAGCCATTCCTCGGTGGAGTGGCTGCCGTAGCACTTGAACTGCGGGGCCAGCTCACAGGAGAACAGCAGGCCGGTGCCCTGCACCTTGGTGATCAGCCCGCCCAGCTCGCTCTTGAGCTGCTCCAGCTTGCGCACCGCTTCGGCGCCGCGCTCGGCGATGTTGGCGCGCACCTGAGGGGTCAGCTGCGCCAGCGTGGCGCAGGCCACGTCCAGCGCGCGCGGGTTGCTGGTCATGGTGTTGCCGTAGATGCCCTTGCGGTACAGCTGCGCGGCATGGTCGGTCACCGCCAGCACCGACAGCGGGAACTGCGCGGCGTTGAGTGCCTTGGAGTAGGTCTCCATGTCCGGCGGGTCCAGGCCTTCAAAGCCGGGATAGTCGACCACCGACAGCACGCCATGCGCACGCAGGCCGGCCTGGATCGAGTCGAGCAGCAGCAGGCTGCCGTGCGCACGGGTCAGCTCACGGGCAACGGCATAGAACGACGGCGGCACCGAACGGCCCGGGTCGCCTTCGCCCATCACCGGCTCCAGGAACACCGCTTCGATGAACCACTGGTTGTGCGCGGCATCCTCGAACACCTTGCGCAGGCCGGCCTCGTCGTACGGCGCCACGGTGATCACCGAGTCCTCGCCACGGTAGCTGGCCAGGTGCTGCAGGTAGCTCTTGCGGCTGGAATCGGAGTACAGCGCCGGCCGATCGGTGCGGCCATGGAAGCTGCCCTTGACCACCACGCGTTTGATCGCGGCGCCGGCGTGGCGTGCGCCCGGGTCGGTCTGCAGCTTGGCGTTGACGTCGGCGATGCGCGCGGCCAGCCCGACCGCCTCGGAGCCGGAGTTCAGGCACATGAAGCGGGTGAACGGGCAGCCGCCACGGCGGTGGCCGATCTCCGCGCGCAGGGCACTGATGAAGCGCTGCTGCGACAGGCTGGGGGTCATGATGTTGGCCATCACCTGCGGACGCGCCATCGCCTCCAGCACCACGTCCGGGGTGTGCCCGAAGCCGAGCATGCCGTAGCCACCGGCGTCGTACAGCACCGCGCCCTTCAAGGTGACCACCCACGGGCCGCGCGCGGCCAGCGCCACGTACGGGGTCACAGCGTCATCGGCATAGAAGTTGACGAAACCCTCCTGCATGGCATCGATCTGCGCCTGTTCGTCCTGCGCCAGCAGCGGCCCCAGGTCGGCCTGCACGCGCGCGAATTCCTCGGCGGCGGCGTCCACGGCGGCGATCAGCTGCGGGTGGTTGGCGGACAGGGCGGTCAGGGTCGCGTCGTCCAGGCCGGTGGTGAGACGAGTGCCGGGCTGGCTGCGCAGGGGGGCGAGGCGTTCGATGAAGCTCATTGCAGATCTCCTGAAACGTTGGGTCGCACGGGCCTTCAAAAGCAAAACGCGCGTCATCACGCGCGCTTCGGGGCAGGCTCGTGCAGCGGACTTCCAACTCGATGCTAGCACTTGTTTTTTTGCGCGATAACCCCGCAGAAACCTGCTGCATAGCAGCATTTTGCGCGACGTTCGCCGCGAAGCGCGCCGGCTCGCAGACGCTGGCCGTACAATGCGCGCCATTGTCGACCTGTTGCCGCCCACTGCCTTGAAGAAGTCCGATTTCCATTACGACCTGCCGGCTGAACTGATCGCGCAGGCGCCCCTGGCCGAACGCTCGGCCAGCCGTCTGATGCTGGTGCCCGCAGCGCCGGCCGCCTTTACCGACCTGCAGGTGCGCGACCTGCCGTCGCTGCTGCAGCCGGGCGACCTGCTGGTGTTCAACGATACCCGGGTGATCCCGGCGCGCCTGTTCGGGCAGAAGGCCAGTGGTGGCCGCGTGGAGATCCTGATCGAGCGCCTGCTCGGCGGCCAGCAGGCGCGTGCGCAGGTCGGGGCCAGCAAGTCGCCGAAGGCCGGCAGCCGCATCGCGCTGGACGCGGGCGGCGAGGCCGAGGTGCTGGGCCGCGACGGCGAGTTCTACGTGCTGCAGTTCCACGTGCCCGAAGCGCTGGAGCAGTGGCTGCTGCATGCCGGGCGCCTGCCGCTGCCGCCCTACATCCAGCGCGAGCCGGGCGTGGACGACCGCGAGCGCTACCAGACCGTGTTCGCGCGCGAAGTGGGCGCGGTGGCCGCGCCAACGGCCGGCCTGCACTTCGACGAACCGCTGCTGGCCGCGCTGAAGGACAAGGGCGTGGAGTTCGGCCATGTCACCCTGCATGTGGGTGCGGGTACCTTCCAGCCGGTGCGCGCAGATGACCTGAAGGACCACGTGATGCACCGCGAGTGGCTGAACGTCGGCGCTGAACTGGTCCAGCAGGTGCGGCGCACGCGCGCGGCCGGCGGCCGGGTGATCGGCGTGGGCACCACCGTGGTGCGCGCGCTGGAAAGTGCGATGCGTGACGGTGAGCTGCTGCCGTTCGCCGGCGAGACCCAGATCTTCATCACCCCGGGTTACCGCATCCGCAGCGTCGACGCGATGGTGACCAACTTCCACCTGCCGGAAAGCACGCTGCTGATGATGATCTCCGCGTTTGCCGGCAAGGAGCGCGTGTTCGAGGCCTACGAGCACGCGATCAAGCAGCGCTACCGCTTCTTCAGCTACGGCGACGCGATGCTGCTGTTCCCGCAGGCGGGTTGAGGCGCTGCGCCTACTACTTGCAGTTCTTGCTGGTGAACGCCCCGGTGCCGGCCGGCTGCACGTCCGCTGCGAGGCGGAAGGCGCTGCCACGCAGCAGGCCTTCGGCCTCCGTCCACGGCGCAGTGCGTTCGCGGAGTGCGATCAGCTCGCGACCCATCTCGATTGCCGCGCGCAGGTTGGCCGCCAGCGGCTTCTTTTCCTCCGGGCCCTTGCGATCGGCCTTGGCGTGGCAGTGGCTGGACTGCCCGCGATAGGTCAACAGGCGTTCGATGGGTAAGCCATCTGCAGCGTAGTCGCGCTGGACATGACTCTCCGAGTAGGAATCCTGCAGCAGATGCAGCAGGGAGCCGAATGCCATGTCGCGTATCAATGGTTCGTCGTATTCGTGGCCGAACATGAAAAGGTCGGCACCCGTCCAGTGGCGCTTCTCGGCCTGGAACCAGGGCGCCAGGCCGGCGAACTGACGTACCGGTGCCTCCACGTCCAACTGCTCCAGGCCTCCGCGCAGGGAAAGGCGGTAGCTGTACTCGGCCCAGGCCATCATGTGTTCCAGCGTGGTCGACGCCGTTTCGCTGGGCTCGCTCGCCATGGCGTGCAGGAACTGCATGTCGCCGTAGTGCGAGCGCTGCGCCATCAGTGACGCTTCGCCGTAACCGGCATCGGGATTGCGCTTGGCCTTCAGCATATGAGCCAGCCAGCAGTTTCCGTTCCGGTGCGGCATCATCACTACCTTCCCCTGGCAGGCGCCAAGGGAGGGCACATCCGGGGGATTGTCGTTCCATTGCAGCCCCATGCTGACATGGCCGCGCTCGGAATGGGCCGCGCAGGACGGTTGGCCGGGGCAGCCGTACGACATCAGCATGATGCGCTCGTGCACGGGCTCGTAGCCGCTATCCAGGATCATCTGCAACGAGACGCCGCGAACGCCAAGCTGGTCCAGCCTGGTGCGCAGATCCTTGGCTTGGGCGCGGGTCACCATCTGCAGCTCGAAGGCCGCGCAGGGCGCGCAGGCCAGGGCAGTCGCCAGAATCAGGCAGCCGGCCCGCAGTGCTGGGTGCAGCATCGTTCCCCCCCGGTTCGATACATCGCAGCGGCAGTCTGGACCTTCCGACAGGCGGTCGTCCAGTGCCCGTGACCGCAGGCTAGGATCGCAGCGCGCAGACCCCGGGGAGGGGCCTGTGCCCCATCAAGGAGAGCGCTCATGCGGCGGATTGCCGGGCTGTGCCTGATCGTGTGCGGTCTTTCGTCCTGTACCAGCGTGCCCGATGTCGCTTACTGGCCCGAGCACGAGGCCGTGCGACTCGTCGCACCGGCGCGCAGCGAGCGCATGGTGATCGAGATCGATGATGCAGGGCGGTTCCATTGGCCGGGCCAGTTCGACCGCCTGCAGCACTGGCTGGCGGAGGAGCCGGCCGAGCTGCCCGTGGTGGTATTCATCAACGGCTGGCACCACAACGCATCGCCCAACGACAGCAATTTCACCGATTTTGACCAGTTCCTTGCCAGCGTCGAGGCCAAGGCTGGAACGCCGGTGAGAGGGCTCTACGTGGGCTGGCGGGGCGATTCGATCGACACCCCGCTGGCCTGGGAGCCAAGCGACTTCCTGACCGTATGGGACCGGAAGTGCGCATCGGTAACCGTTGGTGAGGGCGGGTTGGCGCAGGTGGTGACGATGCTGCGCGAGCAGCATCCCGAGCGTACGGTCTACATGATCGGCCACAGCTTTGGCGGCTCGGCGCTGTTCCATGCGATCAAGGGCGGGCTGGCGCAGGAGCAGTTGCACGGCTTCGAGTACTTCATGCTCAACCCGGCGGTGGCCGAAGGCGAGTTCGACGCGGTCGAACAGGCGCTGGTCGCAGCGTGGGCGGCATCGCCTGCGTTCGCCGGAGCGATCTCGATCACGGCAGCAGACGCTCTGCGCCAGCATCGCAAGGTCACGGTGCTGCAGGCGCAGGGGGACAAGGCGGTGGGCTGGGGCTACCGGATCGCCTTCCGCGATACCCCGATCGGCTTTGACCGCCAGCGGCAGACCCACCGTGCCAAGGTCTGCAATACAGGGGATGCCTGTCGACCCTCGCCAGCGGATGCCTGTACCGCGACCCTGGCCGATGGTCGCTTCGTGCTGCGCGCGGTCAGTGTACCCGGCCAGGGCTGTGTGCCGATGCAGCAGCGGCCGGTATGGGTGATTGCCGGCGAGGACAGCGTCTCGGCCAACCATAACGACATCCTGAATTCGATCCAGGCCGAGGCCTTGGCCGATCTGCTGGCGCAGCGTTGGCGCCAGCGGACAGGGCGCTGAACGGCGCAGACAGGTCACGGGTTCGTCCGCGCCCGGTTTTGGGAGACAATAGGCGACTATTTGCCTGAACGACCGCTCCATGTCCCGACTGCAGTTCCAGCTCAAGACCCGCGATGGCCGTGCCCGTCGTGGCCGCCTGACCTTCCCGCGTGGCACGGTGGAAACGCCGGCTTTCATGCCGGTGGGAACGTATGGCTCGGTCAAGGGCATCCTGCCGGACCAGGTGCGTGCGCTGGGCGCCGAGATCATCCTCGGCAACACCTTCCACCTGTACCTGCGCCCGGGCCTGGACATCATCGCCGACCACGGTGGCCTGCATGGCTTCTGCCGCTGGGACGGCCCGATCCTGACCGACTCCGGCGGTTTCCAGGTGTTCTCGCTGGCCCACCGCCGCAAGATCACCGAGCAGGGCGTGACCTTTGCCTCGCCCACCGACGGTGCCCGCGTGTTCCTGGGCCCGGAGGAGAGCATGAAGATCCAGAAGGTGCTCGATTCGGACGTGGTGATGATCTTCGACGAGTGCACCCCGTACCCGGCCACCGAGGATGTTGCCCGCCGTTCGATGGAGCTGAGCCTGCGCTGGGCCCAGCGCAGCCGCAACGAGCATGACGAGCTGGGCAACGACGCAGCCCTGTTCGGCATCGTGCAGGGCGGGGTGCATACCGACCTGCGCAGCCGCTCGGCCGAGGCCCTGCAGGCGATCGGCTTCGATGGCTATGCCATCGGCGGCCTGGCCGTGGGCGAGCCGGAGCACGAGCGCAACGCCATGCTCGACCACCTGGACCCGGAGCTGCCCGGTGACCGCCCGCGCTACCTGATGGGCGTGGGCCGGCCGGAAGACCTGGTGGAAGGCGTGGCCCGCGGCGTGGATATGTTCGATTGCGTGATGCCGACCCGCAATGCGCGCAACGGCCACTATTTCACCTCGTTCGGCACCGTTCGCATCCGCAATTCCCAGTACGCGCGCGACATGGATCCGATCGAACCGGGCTGCGGCTGCGTGGCCTGCACCGGCGGCTATACCCGCTCCTACCTGCGTCACCTGGACCGCTGCAACGAGATGCTGGCGCCGATGCTGGGCACCCTGCACAACCTGTTCTATTACGAAAAACTGATGGCCGACATCCGGGCCGCGATCGAGGCGGGAACCTTCCTGGCCTTCCGCGAGTCCTTCTACGCGGCACGTGGGGCGGTGGCCCCGCCCCTGTAACTCCGGATGCCCCCTGCCGAACGGCCCAAGGACGAACGCCTGGGGCCGTGGCATACTTCAAGGCTGACCCAGATCCGCGGTCGACACCCCCGCCCCTGAAGGGACGGGAGCGCCGCCCAACCAAAGGACCAACGATGAACCTGCTTGCCTTCCTGATTCCCGCCGCCCACGCCCAGGCCGCCGGCGGCCAACCGCAGGGCATGGGCCTGACCACGCTGCTGTTCCCGATCATCCTGATCGCCATCATGTACTTCCTGATGATCCGCCCGCAGATGAAGCGGCAGAAGGAGCACAAGGCCATGCTGGAGAAGATCAAGCGTGGCGACGAAGTGCTGACCAACGGTGGCATCGCCGGCATCGTCACCGACATCGGCGACAACTTCATCACCATCGAAGTGGCCGACAACGTGCGCATCCGCGTGCAGAAGGGCGCCGTCGGCAACGTGCTGCCGGCCGGCACCCTGAAGTCGGCCCAGTAAGCCACTCCCTTTCCGATGCACAACCGCGGCGCCGGGGATGGCGCCGCGCGGGACCCAAGCAATGCTCGAATTTCCACGCTGGAAGTACGTCGTCATCCTGATCGTACTGGCGCTCAGCGCGCTGTACGCGCTGCCCAACATCTACCAGAAGGACCCGGCCATCCAGATCACCGCCAACCGTGGCGGGCAGATCGACGATGCGCTGCGCGACCGTGTGCTGGCCGACCTGAAGACGGCCGGTGTCACCACCCTCGGTGCCGAGAAGGAAGGGGAAAGCCTGATCGTCCGCCTGCCGGACCTGAAGGCGCAGTCCGCGGCCAGCGATGCGCTGCGTGACACCGTCGGTGAAAAGTACACCGTGGCCCTGAACCTGGCCTCGACCGTGCCGGACTGGCTGTCCAAGCTCGGCGGCCGCCCGATGGTGCTGGGCCTGGACCTGCAGGGTGGCGTGCACTTCGTGCTGCAGGTCGACCAGAAGGCTGCGCTGGACAAGCGCCTGGATGCCTATACCGAAGACGTGCGCAGCACCCTGCGTGACGCCCGCATCGCCTACCAGTCGGTGGAGCGCCGTGCGGACAACAGCATCGTGGCCAACCTGAGCCCGTCCGCCGGCGATGACGCCGCGCAGCGTGCCCGCGCCGCCCTGGTCAAGGCGCAGCCGACCCTCGGCTATGACGTCAGTGGCAGCCGCATCACGGTGACCGTGCCGGAAGCCGAGATCGCACAGATCGCCAACGGTGCCATCGAGCAGAACATCAATACCCTGCGCAACCGCGTCAACCAGCTCGGCGTGGCCGAGCCGATCATCCAGCGCCAGGGTGCCGACCGCGTGGTCGTGCAGCTGCCGGGCGTGCAGGACACCGCCGAAGCCAAGCGCATGATCGGCGCCACCGCCACCCTGGAATATCGCGCGGTGGTGGAAGGCAACGCACAGGACGCGATCAGCTCCGGCCGCATCCCGCCGGAAGCCAAGGTCTACCAGCGCCGTGACGGCGGCGGTCCGATCCTGCTGAACAAGCGCGTGATCGTCACCGGCGACCAGATGGTCGGCGCGCAGGCGGTGACCGACTCCAACAGCGGCTCGCCGGCGGTCAGCGTGACGCTGAACAATGTCGGCGGCCAGCGCATGTTCGACTTCACCAGCGCCAACGTGAACAAGCCGATGGCGGTGGTCTACACCGAACGCGTGCCGACCGTGACCGTCGTTGACGGCCAGGAAGTGCGTGGCTTCAAGGTCAACGAGGAAGTGATCTCGGTGGCCAACATCAACGGCGTGTTCGGCAAGAACTTCCAGACCACCGGCCTGCAGAAGAAGGAAGCCGAAGACCTGGCCAAGCTGCTGAAGTCCGGTTCGCTGGCCGCGCCGATGGACTTCGTCGAAGAGCGTGTGGTCGGCCCGAGCCTCGGTGCCGAGAATGTCAAGAACGGCATGCGCGCGGTGGTGTTCGCATTCCTGTTCACTCTGGTGTTTTTCAGCGTGTACTACCGCATGTTCGGCGTGATCACCTCGGCGGCGATGCTGTTCAACCTGCTGATCGTGGTGGCGGTGATGTCGCTGTTCGGCGCGACCATGACCCTGCCGGGCTTCGCCGGCCTGGCGTTGTCGGTTGGCCTGTCGGTGGACGCCAACGTGCTGATCAACGAGCGTATCCGTGAAGAGCTGCGTGCCGGCGTGCCGGGCAAGACCGCGATCGTGACCGGTTACGAGCGAGCCTCGGGCACCATCCTCGACGCCAACCTGACCGGCCTGATCGTCGGTGTGGCGTTGTTCGCATTCGGTACCGGTCCGCTGAAGGGCTTCGCGCTGACCATGATCATCGGTATTTTCGCCTCCATGTTCACCGCGATCACCGTGTCGCGTGCGCTGGCGACGCTGATCTACGGCCGCCGCAAGAAGCTCCAGAACGTGGCCATCTGACGGGACGACACGCACAATGAAACTGTTTCCGCTGCACATCCTCCCGAACGACACCAAGATCGACTTCATGCGTTGGCGCCATGTCGCCATGGCAGTCACCATCGTGGTGTTCCTGGCGTCGATCAGCATCATCGCGTTCAAGGGTTTCAACTACGCGCTGGACTTCACCGGCGGCACCCTGATCGAAGCCCGCTTCGACAAGCCGGTGGACGTCGAGCAGGTCCGTACCAGGCTCGAGCAGAATGGCTTTGATGGCGCCCAGGTGCAGAGTGTCGGTGGCAACACCGACCTGCTGATCCGCCTGGCTCCGCACGGGGAGCACGCCCCGGGTACCGGCGCTGCCGCCACCGAAGACAAGGCGACCGCTGCGGCTGTGGTGAAGGCGCTGTCGTCGGCCGACAACCAGGCCACGGTGTTGCGTAACGAGTTCGTGGGTCCGCAGATCGGCAAGGACCTGGCGATGAATGGCCTGTATGCCACCATCTTCATGCTGGCCGGCTTCCTGATCTACATCGCGGTGCGCTTCGAATGGAAGTTCGCGGTCACCGCCAGCATCGTGGCGATGTTCGACCTGATCGTGACGGTGGCTTACGTGTCCCTGCTGGGCCGTGAGTTCGACCTGACCGTGCTGGCCGGCCTGCTGTCGGTGATGGGCTTTGCGATCAACGACATCATCGTGGTCTTCGACCGCGTCCGCGAGAACTTCCGCAGCCTGCGCGTGGACTCGATGGAAGTGCTGAACCGTTCGATCAACCAGACGCTGTCGCGTACGGTGATCACCGCGGTGATGTTCTTCCTGTCGGCGCTGGCCCTGTACCTGTACGGCGGCAGCTCGATGGAAGGCCTGGCCGAGACGCACATGATTGGTGCGGTGATCGTGGTGCTGTCCTCGATCCTGGTGGCGGTGCCGATGCTGACGATCGGTTTCCTGCGCGTCAGCAAGCAGGACCTGCTGCCCAAGGCAAAGGACGTCGAGGCTCTGGCCCGTCGCCCGTAATCACCTGCGGCATGCAACACACAGAGAACCCCGCGCAAGCGGGGTTTTTTGTGTTGCAGGGCTGGTACGCGTCATCGCATGCGCGCTGTCGCTCCCACGCTTCGCTGCGCGAACCGTGGGCCCCACTTACCAGCTCCCAGACCCCCGCCGCTTCGCGGCCGCCCCCTGACTCAGGGGGCTCTGCCCCAGATTATTTCCTGCGGCTGTTGGTAGGTGTCGACCTTGGTCGACACATCTGTCAGATATCGAATGAATTCATCCGTGTCGACCAAGGTCGACACCTACCAGAGGCGGACGCCGTTCCGACAGGTCGCAGGAAACTGTCGAAGGCGGGGTGGGTCCGGTTGCGGGGGTGTCCGCGGCATGGATGCCGCGGCCAAGCCCCCAAGGATGGGTTTACGGCGTCCCCCGCAACCGGACCCGCCCCGCCATCCCACAGGAAACCCGCTTTTGCTCTGGCTCTGGCTTCCAGCGGGTGCAGGGTGCAACCCTGCAGAACAAACCCCACCCTACGCCAGCGTCGGTTGTGCAATCGGCCCCCGCGCACTACGATCCTGCGGTTCGCGCGCGCAGGCGCGCGCCCGTACTCCTGCTGAGCGCCACGCGCGCCGCATCTGCCAACCCGAGGTATCCATGGTCATCAAACCGCGCGTCCGCGGCTTCATCTGCGTCACCACCCACCCGACCGGCTGCGAGGCCGCGGTCAAGCAGCAGATCGATTACATCCGCGCGCGTCCGCCGATCCAGAATGGCCCCAAGCGCGTGCTGGTGATCGGCGCCTCCACCGGCTACGGCCTGGCCGCGCGCATCACCGCTGCCTTCGGCAGTGGCGCGGCGACCCTGGGCATCTTCTTCGAGCGCCCGGGCAGCGAGACCAAGCCGGGCACGGCGGGCTGGTACAACTCGGCGGCGTTCCACAAGTACGCCGACGAAGCCGGCCTGTACGCCAAGAGCATCAATGGCGATGCCTTCTCCGATGAAGTGAAGGCCAGGACCATCGAGATGATCAAGGCCGATCTCGGCCAGGTCGACCAGGTCGTCTACAGCCTGGCCGCGCCGCGCCGCAAGCATCCCAAGACCGGCGAGGTCATCAGCTCCACGCTGAAGCCGATCGGCGAGCCGATCACGCTGCGTGGCCTGGATACCGACAAGGAAGTGCTGACCGAGACCCACCTGCAGCCGGCCACCCCGGAAGAAATCGCCGGTACCGTTGCGGTGATGGGCGGTGAAGACTGGCAGATGTGGATCGACGCGCTGGCCGATGCCGGCGTGCTGGCCAACGGCTGCACCACCACCGCCTTCACCTACGTGGGCGAGGAGATCACCCAGGCCATCTACTGGAACGGTTCGATCGGCGCCGCCAAGAAGGACCTGGACAACAAGGTGCTGGGCCTGCGCGAGAAGCTGGCGAAAATCGGCGGCGACGCGCGTGTGTCGGTGCTCAAGGCCGTGGTCACCCAGGCCAGCTCGGCCATTCCGACCATGCCGCTGTACCTGTCGCTGCTGTTCAAGGTGATGAAGGAAAAGGGCACCCACGAAGGCTGCATCGAGCAGCTGGACGTGCTCTACGACATCCTCTACGGCGGCAAGGCCGACGGCGTGGCGATCGATCGCCTGCGCCACGACCTGGTCGATGGCGACGGCCATAGCGTCGCGTTGATCGATGAGGAAGGCCGCCTGCGCGCCGACTACAAGGAGATGGCCGCCGACGTGCAGGGCAAGGTCGTCGCGCTGTGGCCGCAGGTGACCAACGAGAATCTGTACGAGATCAGCGATCTGGCCGGCTACAAGGCCGACTTCCTGCGCCTGTTCGGCTTTGGCGTGGAGGGTGTGGACTACGAGGCCGACGTCAATCCGGACGTGAAGATCGACAACCTGGTCGACATGACCTGATCAACGAAAAGGCCGGCGAACGCCGGCCTTTTTTTGTTTCTGTAGAGCCGAGCCATGCTCGGCTAAGTTTTGCCTGGGCCTGGCAGCCGAGCATGGCTCGGCTCTACAGGCAGGGATCACCCGAATTCGAAGCCCATCTCCGGCAGCGCCGGGCCGACAAAATCGCCCTGCACGTAATCCACGCCGGCACTGAACAGCAGCGTCATCGAATTGGCATCGCTGACGAACTCGGCGATGGTGCGGATGCCGGCTTCCTGCGCGCGCGCGGTGATCTGGCTGATGCGGTCGATGTTCTCGCGGGTAGCCGCCAGATCACTGGTGAAGCCGCGGTCCAGCTTCAGGAACTGCGGCTGGAAGTGCGCCAGCAGCTGGAACGAATCCAGTCCCGAACCGAACTGCTCCAGGCCGATGCGGCAGCCCAGCGGCGCTACGTCGGCCAGGAACTGCTGGGCGCTGCGCAGGTGGGTGAATACCTTGGCTTCCGGCGCATGCAGCCACAGCCGTTCGCCGGGCACGCTGCGTGCCTGCAGTTCACGGCGCAGGGTGGCCACCATCTGCGGGTCGTCAAACGACTCCGGCGTCACCTTCACCAGGACCTGGGTGGCATGGCCCTCGGCTGCGCGCTGGCCCAGTACCGAAATGGCCTGGGAGACCACCCAGCGGTTGATGTCGGCCAGCAGCCCATGCTCCTCGGCAATGCCAAGGAAAGCGGTCGGACTCAACAGCTCGCCGTTGTGTTCCAGGCGCAGATAGGCCTCGTACAGTTCCAGCGGCTCGCCCTGCAGGTTCAGCACCGGCTGGTAGTGCAGCTGGAAGCCGTCGCCGGCCAGCGCCTCGCGGATGCGCGCAACCCAGCGCAGCACGCGCTCCTGCTCGACACGGTCGACCGCGGCCGGATCGAAGATGCGGCAGGTGTTGCCCAGTTCGGCCGCGGCCTGTGTGCACTCGCTGGCACGTGCCAGCACCTGGCCGATGCTGGCGATCTTCTCGCCCACCTGCACGCCGCCGATGCTGACGGTAACTGTGGCCGAGCGCGCGCCGATGCTGAACACATGCGCGGCATAGGCCTCGCGGATACGCTCGGCCAGTGCGACGGTCTGCGCGTATGGGCCGGCCTGCAGCACGGCGAAGCTGTGCTCGCCAAAGCGCGCCAGCTGTGCCTGTTCGCCCACCACCTCGGTGAGCAGGGCGGCCAGGGCGCCAATCAGCGTGTCGGCCGAGGCCAGGCCGATGTCCGGCAGCAGGCGTGCGTAATGGTCCGGCTCGATCAGCAGCAGGCCGAACTGGCCTTCGCTGCGGCCGGCCTGGGCCACCGCGCTTTCCAGCTGCAGCATGAAGGTGGGACGGTTGAGCAGGCCGGTGACCTGGTCGCGCTGGCGCAGGTCCTCGACCTCGCGCGCCAGCTCCGGATCGAACTCCATGCGGCGGCGGAGCACGACCTGGAGGCAGGATTCACCTTCGTAGGTGGCGGCGGTGAACTCCATCGTCGCCGGGAACGCGCTGCCGTCCTCGTGGCGCGCGTCGAGCTGGTACTGCGGCGGCGGCGCCTCGCCACGGCTCAGGCCCTTCAGCAGCTGCTTGAAGCCCTCCACATGCTGGGCCGCGACCATGTCCAGCAGCGAGATGCCTTCGATGTCGTCGAACTGCTCATAGCCGAACATCTCCAGGTAGGCGTCGTTGGCGCGGATGTGCATGCCTTCGTGCACATAGGCGATGGGGTCGCGCGAGGAGGCGATCAGTGCATCGCAGCGGCGCTCGGTCTCGCGCATCTGTGCCTCGATCCGGCGCAGGCCGCGGCGGGCCTGCAGATCGACCCACTGGTCGCGGACCACGGCCAGCAGGTGCTCGGCACGTTGGCGCAGGGCGAGGGCGCGGATGCCCTGGCTGCTGGCCTGCACCAGTTCGTCCTCGTCGATGCGTTCGGCCAGCAGCACCAGCGGGATGTCCTTGCCGCTGGCGGCAATGTGCTGGGCGACCAAGGGCAGCGGAATACCCTGCGACGGCGAGGCCAGGACCAGATCGATGGCCTGGCTGGCCAGCACCTGGGCCAGCTCGGCGGCATCCTGCGGGCGCCAGGGGCGCACCGCGATGCCGCTGTTGCGCAGGGTGCTGACGATGGCTTCGGCATTCTCGCCGCTGTCATCGATGATCAGCAGGCGGATGGTGATGTCGTTCGCGTTCTGCATGCACTGCTCCCCAATCTGCGAACCTAGATACACGATGCGCGGCGAACCGTCCATGCGCGGCCCCCTTGCGCGCGCCGAACGGCGAAGTGGTTCACACCACGCCGCCGGCCGCGTGGCCGCTGGCCCAGGCCCACTGGAAGTTGTATCCGCCCAGCCAGCCGGTCACATCCAGCACCTCGCCGACAAAATGCAGGCCGGGCACGCGCTTGGATTCCATCGTCGAGGACGACACTTCTGCAGTATCGACGCCCCCCAGGGTAACCTCGGCGGTGCGATAGCCTTCGGTTCCGCTGGCCACCAGCGGGAACGCGCCCAGCAGCTGCGCGGCCTGGCGCAGCACCGGCTCATCCAGCTGGCGCACCGGGCGGTCGGGCAACCAGTGTTCGCACAGGCGCTGTGCAAAGCGCTTGGGCAGCACCTCGCCCAGTACCGTGCGCAGCTCGGCAGCGGGGCGCTCGCGCTTCATCTGTCGCAGCCACTCGCCAGCATCCTGACCGGGCAGCAGGTCCAGCTCCAGCGCGTCGCCGGGTTGCCAGAACGAAGAGATCTGCAGGATCGCCGGGCCACTCACGCCACGGTGGGTCAGCAGCATGAAGTTCTGGAAACGCTTGCCGTTGCAACGTGCCTCGATCGGCAGCGCCACGCCGCTGAGGTCGGCCAACCGCTCCTGATGCGTGCCGCTGAGCGTGAGCGGCACCAGGCCGGCACGGGTCGGCAGCACCTGGTGGCCGAACTGGCGCGCGATCTCGTAGCCGAAGCCGGTGGCGCCCATGCTCGGAATCGACAGGCCGCCGGTGGCCACCACCAGCGAAGCACAATGGAACAGCCCCTGAGTGGTGTGTACGCGGAAGCCGTCACTGCCGTGCTCGATGCGCTGCACGCTGCACCCGGTGCGGATCTGCGCGCCGGCGGCCTGGCACTCATCCACCAGCATTTTCACGATCAGCTTGGACGACTCATCGCAGAACAGCTGGCCCAGCTCTTTTTCGTGATACGCGATGCCGTGCTTGTGCACCAGCTCGATGAAGTGCCAGGGCGTGTAGCGCGCCAGCGCCGATTTGCAGAAGTGCGGGTTGGCCGACAGGAAGTTGGCCGGGGTGGTGCCGGTGTTGGTGAAGTTGCAGCGGCCGCCGCCGGACATCAGGATCTTCTTGCCGACCTTGTTGGCATGGTCGATCACCTGCACCTGGCGGCCGCGCTGGCCGGCGGTGATTGCGGTCATCAGCCCGGCCGCGCCGGCGCCGATGACCACCACGTCGCAACGGATGGTGCTCATGCCTTGGCGCGCTTGCGCCAGTTCGGGATCACGTCGAGCTGCATCTGATCGTTGAGCAGCTGCACCTCGCCGTCCTGGATCAGCACACTCCAGCGCATGGCGCGCTGGATCTGCTGGCCCCACTGTTCAACGAAGGCACCGTCCAGATCGATCACCGACAGGTTGTCGAAGCGCGCCAGGCCCTTGCCCTGCTTGCTCCACCAGATCTCCGAGGCATTGCCACCGTAGTTGATCACCTGCACCTGGCGGCTGCGGTTGCTGGCCTTGCGGATGCGCGATTCGTCCGGATGGCCCAGGTCGATCCACTGCAGGATGTCGCCGGTGTAATCGTGTTCCCACAGGTCCGGCTCGTCATCGGTGCTCAGGCCGCGGCCGAACTCGAGGCGGTCGCCGGCATTGAGGGCGAAGGCCAGCAGGCGCACCATCAGGCGCTCGTCGGTTTCGGACGGGTGCTGGGCCAGCGTCAGGTTGTGGGTCGCGTAGTAGCCGCGATCCATGTCGCTGATCTGCAGTTCGGCCTTGCGTATGGTGGCGGTGAGGGCCATGGAGGATCCGTCGACTAAAGACGACAATGATAGAGGTTTGCTTGAGGGGTGTCCGTGGCCGTGCTGTGTGCGTGCCGTCGACGATGGTCCCCTTGTGCTCATTTCCAGCAGCGGAGCCGATGCGATGACGATGCCCAGCCGACTGCAGCTGCCGCCGGGGCGCTGGCCCAGCCTGCTTGACGGCCTGTGCGCGCGCTTTCCGCGCATCGACCGCGCGCAGTGGCTGGACCGCTTCGCCCGTGGCCGCGTGCAGGATGCGCAGGGCAGGGCGCTGGCGCCGGACCAGCCGTGGCAGGTCGGGCTGGAAATCCGCTACTTCCGCGAAGTGGCCGACGAAGCGGTGATTCCGCATGCCGAGCACATCCTGCATCTGGATGACGATCTGCTGGTGGCCGACAAGCCGCACTTCCTGCCGGTGACCCCGGCCGGCGGGCATGTGCGGCAGACCCTGCTGGCGCGGCTGGTGGCGCGCACCGGCAATAGGGAACTGGTGCCGCTGCACCGGCTGGATCGGCTCACCGCCGGGCTGGTGCTGTTTTCGACCCGGCCGGCCACCCGCGATGCCTATCAGCGGCTGTTTCGCGAGCGTCGTATCGAAAAGACCTATGAGGCGCTGGCACCAGCACTGCCGGGCGTGGCCTTCCCCCTGCAGCGACACAGCCGCCTGGTGCCGGGCGAGCCGTTCTTCCGCATGGCTGAAGTGCCCGGTGAGCCCAATGCGCGCAGCCGCATCGAACTGATTGAAGCCGGCGGGCCGGTCTGGCGCTATCGGCTGCTGCCGGACACCGGGCGCAAGCACCAGTTGCGCGTACATATGGCAATGCTGGGGGCGCCGATCATCGGCGATGACCTGTACCCGCACTTGCAGGCGCGGAGACAGGGGGCGGTTGAGCCCTCGCTGCAGCTGCTGGCGCAGGGGTTGGCCTTCGACGATCCGTTGAGCGGGGAGCCGCGGCGGTTCAGCAGCCAGCGCGGCCTGTGCCTGCCCGGCCAGGGCGGATAAGGCCGTTCAGCGAACCGGGCGCCGCGCCAGCCAGCGGTCCAGCTCGGCGGCGAACAGTTGCCGGTCGCGCGGCCCAAGCGGCGGCGGGCCACCGGTCTGGACCCCGGCACCGCGCAGCTCTTCCATGAAATTGCGCATCGACAGCCGCTCGGCCATGTTGTTGGGGGTGTACAGCTGGCCGCGCGGGTTCAGCGCCACCGCCTTCTTTTCCAGTACCAGGGCCGCCAGCGGGATGTCCTGGGTCACCACCAGGTCGCCGGTTGCGACCCGCTCGACGATCGCACTGTCGGCCACGTCCAGCCCCTGGGGTACCTGGATCGAGCGCAGCCAGCGCGAGGGCGGGGTGCGGATCCACTGGTTGGCGACCAGGGTCAGCTCGATCCCGACCCGTTCGGCGGCGCGGAACAGGATGTCGCGGATGACGGTAGGGCAGGCGTCCGCATCCACCCAGATACGGGGGAGGGCCGGTTCAGCGTGGGTTTCAGCTTCAGTCATTTACCCAGTGTAGGGTAGGAAAAACCTGAATGGGGACTCGGAGTTAGCCCCGGCAAGCTGCCAGCCCTTGTCACGCCTAGGGGCGGGCCTGTTGTCATGAACGTGCGGGCTATCGCTTTTTGCAGAAAACACGCGTATCGTGCGACCCACTGTGTTTGCTAGGGTCACCGTGAATCGTGGCCTGGTGCAGTTGATCTCACGATCCGCTCATCGATCCGCTTTACCAACGCCTGCAACTCAGTCTCGGCCCCGATACCCGGCGGCTGCGATTTTTTTCAACATGTGTTTCAGGAGTTAGTAAAATGTCGGAACGTCAGACCGGTACCGTCAAGTGGTTCAACGATGCCAAGGGCTTCGGCTTCATCACCCCGGAAAGCGGCCCGGACCTGTTCGTGCACTTCCGTGCCATCCAGGGCACCGGCTTCAAGACCCTGCAGGAAGGCCAGAAGGTTACCTTCATCGCCGTCCAGGGTCAGAAGGGCATGCAGGCTGATCAGGTGCAGGCGGTCTAATCCGTCTGCTACCGCTTGGTAGCCAGAACGCCGGAAGCGAAAGCTTCCGGCGTTTTTTATTGCCCGCTGTTCTGTGGAGTCGAGCCACGCTCGACTGCTCTCAAAGGCAGTCGAGCATGGCTCGACTCTACAAAGGGCATGCAGCGGGCACGGTAGGATGTGGGCCTCCCCGAGGATCATCCCCATGCGCATCGTCCACCACCTGGAAAACTCCCGCTCACTGCGTGTGCTGTGGATGCTGGAGGAGCTGGGCCTGGACTACGAGCTTCGCCGCTACCCGCGCGATCCGAAGACGTTGCTGGCGCCTCCGGCGCTGCGCACGGTGCATCCGCTGGGCAAGTCGCCGGTGTTGCAGGACGGTGAACAGGTGCTGGCAGAATCCGGTGCGATTCTTGATTACCTGGCCGACCGCTACGACACCCAGCGCCAGTTGTCGCCGCCGCCGATGCCGGCCGACGGGGCCGAACGCGTGGCCTACCGTTACTGGCTGCACTACGCCGAAGGCTCGGCGATGCCGCTGTTGCTGCTGACCCTGGTGATGGGGCGCATCCGCAGTGCGCCGATGCCATTCTTCGCACGCCCGATCGCACGCAGCATCGCCGACAAGGCCGAGCGCGGCTTCATCGGCCCGCAGCGCCGCCTGCACCTGGACTGGATGGAGCGGCGCCTGGCTGAAAGCCCGTGGTTTGCCGGCGAGCGCTTCAGCGCCGCCGATATCCAGATGAGCTTCCCGATCCAGGCTGCGGCCGCACGTGGCGGTGGCTTGGACGACAAGCCTGCATTGCGTGGTTTCCTCAAGCGCATCGGCGAGCGCCCGGCGTACCAGCGCGCCGAGGCCCACGGTGGCCACCTGCAGGCGCTCAGCGGCAATTGAGGCGGGCGGCAGTCGCCCCCATTTCAAGCCCATGGATACCGACAGCCCCCGTTTCGACAACCGCCTGCTGAGCGTACTGCCGGGCGACCCTGAATCCGGACCGCGCCGCCGTGAGGTCCGCGGTGCCGCGTGGTCGCCGGTCATGCCGACCCCGGTGGCCACGCCCACACTGCTGGCCTGGTCGCCGGAGCTGGCCGCGATGCTCGGCTTCGATGCCGATGAGGTGGCAAGCGAAGGCTTCGCCGATGTGTTCGGCGGCAATGCGCTGTACGCCGGCATGCAGCCGTGGGCGGCCAACTACGGGGGGCATCAGTTCGGCCATTGGGCCGGGCAGTTGGGCGATGGCCGCGCGATCTCGCTGGGTGAACTGCTGGCGCCGGATGGCCGTCACTGGGAACTGCAGCTGAAGGGCGCCGGCCCGACCCCGTACTCGCGTGGCGCCGATGGGCGCGCAGTGCTGCGTTCGTCGATCCGTGAGTTCCTGTGCAGCGAGGCGATGCATCACCTGGGTGTGCCGACCACGCGTGCGCTGTCGCTGGTCGGGACCGGCGAAGAGGTGGTGCGCGACATGTTCTATGACGGCCATCCGCGCGCCGAGCCTGGCGCCATCGTGTGCCGGGTGTCGCCCTCGTTCCTGCGTTTCGGCTCGTTCGAGCTGCCGGCATCGCGGGGTGAAACCGCCCTGCTGCAGCAACTGGTGGACGCCTGTATCGCTCGTGATTTTCCCCAACTCGAAGGGCAGGGCGAGGCGCTGTATGGCGACTGGTTCGCGCAGATCGCGGTGCGCACCGCCGAGATGATCGCGCACTGGATGCGCGTCGGCTTCGTGCACGGGGTGATGAACACCGACAACCTGTCCGTGCTTGGCCTCACGCTGGATTACGGCCCCTACGGCTGGGTCGAGGACTTCGATCCAGACTGGACACCGAACACCACCGACGCGCAGGGGCGGCGCTACCGCTTCGGTACCCAGCCGCAGGTGGCGTACTGGAACCTGGGGCGGCTGGCACAGGCGCTGTCACCGCTGTTCGCCGATGTGGCACCGTTGCAGGCGGGGTTGGCGGCATACCAGTCCACCTTCGTGGCCTGCACACGTCGCGATGCCGCCGCCAAGCTGGGCCTGGCCGCCGCCGACGATGGCGACCTGCAGCTCTACCAGCGTTGGCAGCAGCTGATGCAGGAGGGCGCGATGGACATGACCCTGGCCTGGCGCGCGTTGATGCGCATCGATCCGGCCGCGCCGGATCTGGCCGTGCTGGACGCGGTGTACTACGACGACGCACGCAGGCAGGCGGTGCAGGCGCCGCTGCAGCAGTGGCTGCAGGACTACGCTACGCGGCTGCGCGCCGACCCGCTGTCGGCCAGCGAACGCACCGCGAAGATGGCGGCGGCCAATCCGCTGTACGTGCTGCGCAACTGGCTGGCGCAGGAGGCCATCGACCGCGCCGAGCAGGGCGACCTTGGGGGTGTGCGGGTATTGCAGGAGGTGTTGCGCGACCCGTATACCGAACGCGCTGGGCTGGAGCATTACGCCGGTAAGCGCCCGGCCTGGGCCGACAACCGCGCCGGCTGCTCGATGCTGTCCTGCAGTTCCTGAGGGTGGGGTTCGGCAGGGCTGCGCCCTGCACCCGCAGAGGCCAGGTCAACAGCCAGAGCAAAAGCTGGATTTCGTGGTTTGGCGGGGCGGTGTCGGAACGCGGGGACGCCGCAAGTACGTCCGTGTAGGCTTGGCAGCCGCATCCATGCGGCTGACACCCCGCACTCCGACACCGCCCCACCTCCGACAGACTCCCGCTGCTGTGGGTAGGTGTCGACCTTGGTCGACACGGTAGATCCACGCCATGCGTGGATGCTCTTCGTTCAATTCTCGAAATATTCGATTTCGATGGAGATTCATCCACGCATGGCGTGGATCTACGACAGATCGCAGGAAACTGTCGAAGGCGGGGTGGGTCCGGTGGCGGGAGTGTCCGCGGCATGGATGCCGCGGCCAAGTCCCCATGGACGGGTTTACGGCGTCTCCCGCCATCGGACCCACCCCGCCATCCCACAGGAAACCAGCTTCTGCCGTTGCCGTTGCCGTTGCTTGAAGCCTCAGCAGGTGCCGGGCGCAGCCCGGCCGAACACCCCCAACAGGCAGGCGGCGCCCGGAACGGGTACCCTATGCCGCCATCAGATAGCCAACCTGACATGACCGACGCCATCGTCGCTCCGCAGTGGGCCTCGCGCCTGCGCGACATCGCCGACTTCCCCAAGCCCGGCATCCTGTTCAAGGACATCATGCCGCTGCTCGCTCACGGCGAGGACTTCCGCGGCGCGATCAGCGCGATGGCCGACCGTTGGCGCGACCAGAAGCTGGACGCGGTGGTGGGCATCGAATCGCGCGGTTTCATCCTCGGTGCCGCAATGGCACTGGAACTGGGCGTGGGCTTCGTGCCGGTGCGCAAGCCGGGCAAACTGCCGGGCCAGGTGCTGCGCGAGGAATACACGCTGGAATACCGCAGCGACTGCATCGAAGTGCACGCCGATGCGCTGCCGGCCGGTGCGCGCGTGGCGATCATCGACGACGTGCTGGCCACCGGCGGCACGCTGGGCGCCGCGCTGTCGCTGGTGCGCCGCCTGGGCGTTGAGGTGGTCGGCGCCGGTGTACTGGTCGAGCTGGATGGCCTGGGTGGCCGTGCGCGCTGGGAAGCGGGCCTGCCGCTGCACACCGAACTGGTGTTCTGAGTCTGTCGCCGGGCGTGGCCCGGCGCTACACACCGCATGCAGGTAGCGCCGGGCCATGCCCGGCGACCACCTTGCCGATCACATCATCCTCACGCGGAAGCGACGGCCCTTGATCTTGCCGGCTTCCAGCTTGGCCACGGCCTTGTTGGCCTGCTCGCGGGCGATTGCCACGTAGGATCGAGTCGGGAAGATCGCGATCTTGCCGATGAACTTGCTCGACAGGCCGGCGTCGCCGGTCAGTGCGCCGAGGATGTCACCCGGGCGCAGCTTGTCGGTCTTGCCACCGTCGATGCGCAGCGTACGCATCACCGCCTGCGGCAGCTCGGCCGGGCGCGAGGTCGCCAGTGGCGTCTTCTGCCAGTCCAGCGGCTGCCCCATCTGCGCTTCGATCGCTTCGGCACGGGTCTTTTCGCGGCCGGCCACCAGGCTGATCGCCAGGCCGCTGGCGCCGGCACGGCCGGTGCGGCCCACGCGGTGCTGGTAGCTCTCCACGTCGGTCGGCAGCTCGTAGTTGATCACCGCCGCCAGTTCTTCCACGTCAAGGCCGCGCGCGGCCACGTCGCTGGCCACCAGCACGTTGCAGCTGCGGTTGGCCAGCAGCAGCAACACTTCCTCGCGGTCGCGCTGCTCCATGTCGCCATGCAGGGCCAGCGCCGAGAAGCCAAACTGCTGCAGCGAATTGGCAACCTCGTCCACGTCCTTGCGGGTATTGCAGAACACCACCGCCGATTCCGGCGTGTACTTCAGCAGCAGGCCGGCCAGCGCCTTCTGCCGGTGTGCCGGTTCCACTTCGCAGAACATATGGCGGATCGCCGGTGCCTGGTCGGCGCCTTCCACGGTCACTTCCACCGCCTCGCGCAGCAGGTCACGCGCCATGGCGCGGATGCTGTCGGGAAAGGTGGCCGAGAACAGCAGGCTCTGGCGGTCCTTGTGGGTGCGGCCGGCAATCTCGCGGATCGGCTCCTCGAAGCCCATGTCGAGCATGCGGTCGGCTTCGTCCAGCACCAGTGTGCGCACCGCGCCCAGGTTCAGCGCGCGCTTGCGTGCCAGCTCCTGCACGCGGCCGGGCGTGCCCACCACCACATGCGGGTCGTGGCCTTCCAGCGAGGCCAGCTGCGGACCCAGCGGCACGCCACCGACCAGCAGCAACAGCTTCAGGTTCGGAATGCCGGTAGCCAGCTTGCGGATCTGCTTGCCGACCTGGTCGGCCAACTCACGGGTCGGGCACAGCACCAGCGCCTGCACGCGGATCAGGCTGGGGTCGATGGACTGCAGCAGGCCCAGGCCGAAGGCGGCGGTCTTGCCGCTGCCGGTGGGGGCTTGTGCGATCACATCGCGGCCATCGAGGATGGCCGGCAGGCTCTGCGCCTGCACAGGGGTGAGGGTGGTGTAGCCGAGGGCATCCAGGCCGGGCTGCAGGGCCGGGCTCAGCGGCAGGGTCGAGAAGTCAGTCATGCCGCATTGTACCTGCCCGCGCGGCCGGTCCCGTCCAATGGGACGGGGTCGGATCCCTTTCCGCAGGAAAGGGCTCTTACCCCCAACTGGAGCCGCCATCCACTGGTGGGTGCCGACCGTTGGTCGGCACTGCCCTCAGCCCAGCACCGCCAGCACGCCCTGATGAATCGCCAGGCCACCGAACAACAGCCAGGCAAACAGGATCGACGCCAGCAGCAGCGGCTTCAGGCCGGCCTGGCGCAGCGCCGAGACGTGGGTGGTCAGGCCCAGCGCGGCCATCGCCATCGCCAGCAGCACCGTGTCCAGCTGCACCAGCCCGGCCTGCAGGCCAGCCGGCAGCAGATGCAGCGAGTTGAAACCGGCCACCGCCACGAAACCGAACGCGAACCACGGCACCACGATGCGTGCCTTGCCGCCGTCGGTGCTGGGCTTGCCGCCCCGCGCCAGCCACAGCGACAGCGCGACCAGGAACGGTGCCAGCAGCATCACCCGCACCATCTTGGTGATCACTGCGGTATCAGCCGCCGCTTCGTTGACCGCACGGCCGGCCGCCACCACCTGCGCCACTTCATGCACCGTCGCACCGGTGAACAGGCCGTACTGCCGTGCGTCCATCGCCAGCCAGCCGTGCGATTGCACCAGCGCATACAGCGCCGGGTACAGGAACATCGCCAGCGTGCCGAACACCACCACCGTCGACACGGCCACCGTGACCTGTGCCGCGCGGCCGCGCACCACTGGTTCAGCGGCCATCACCGCCGCCGCGCCGCAGATCGCGCTGCCGGCACCGATCAGCATCGCGGCCTCGCGTTCCATCCGGAACACGCGTACGCCCAGCCAGCAGGCCAGGCCGAAGGTGCTGGCGACCACCAGTACGTCCATCAACACACCGGCCACGCCGACATGGCCGATGTCCTGGAAGGTCAGGCGCAGGCCGTACAGCACGATGCCGGCGCGCAGCAGCCAATGCTTGGAGAACCCGATGCCGGCCGCACTGCTTGGCGCCAACCGCGGATAGACGGTATTGCCAACCACGATGCCGGCCACGATCGCCACGGTCAGCGCGCTCAGGCCATGTGCCTGCAACCAGGGCAGCTCGGCCAGGTACAGCGACGCGGCCGCCACCAGGCCGACCAGCAGCAGGCCGGGCAGGCGCAGCTGCCAGCGTTGGCGCAGGGCGGGCAGGGACCAGGGTGACAGGGCAGGGGCGTTCATGGCGAGGGCAGGGCTGAAATGACGGTGCAAGCGTGCGCCTGCACCGTTGACCTGTAAAACGAATAATATGGGTGAAACCTACCTATCAAGCGGGTAATTACCATGCGCCTGACCTTGCGCCAGCTGCAGGTGTTCGTCGCCATCGCTGACCACGGCAGCACCACCGCTGCGGGCCAGGCCATCGCGCTCTCGCAGTCGGCCAGCAGCGCTGCCCTGCAGGAACTGGAGGCACACTTCGGCACGCCGCTGTTCGACCGCATCGGCCGTCGCCTGGCCCTGAACGGGCACGGCCGCGCGCTGCTGGAGCCGGCGCGTACGCTGCTGGTCAACGCTGCCGACCTCGAACGGCAGCTGGCTGCGGGCGGCGACCCGGCCCAGGGCGCCCCCCTGCGGCTGGTACTGGCCGCCAGTACCACCATCGGCAACTACCTGTTGCCGCCGCGCATCGCCGAGCTGCTGCGCCAGGCACCGCAGGCCGAGGTCGATCTGCGCATCGACAACAGCGCCGGCGTGGTCGCCGCCGTGCAGCGCCTGGATGTGGACGCCGGGCTGATCGAAGGCCCCTGCCACGAGCGCGGCCTGCAGGTGACCGCCTGGCAGCAGGACCCGCTGGTGATCGTGGCTGCCGCCGATGCCCCGGCGCGCTGGTCGCTGGAGCAGCTGCGCGGCGCACGTTGGCTGCTGCGTGAGCCCGGCTCGGGCACCCGCGAGGCGGTGGAGCAGGCGTTGCTGCCGCATCTGCGTGGCTTCGCCCAGACGCTGCAGCTGGGCAATACCGAAGCGATCAAGCAGGCCGCCATCGCCGGCCTCGGCCTGGCCTGCCTCTCGCGCCATGCGCTGGAAGAGCCGCTGGCCCTGGGCCGCCTGCGCGTGCTCGAGACCCCGCTACCGCCCCTGCAGCGCACGCTCTGGCTGGTACGCCACCCGGGCAAGCAATGGTTGCCGGGCCTGCAGGCGTTGTTGGGGGACGTGGGGTAATTCATCAGATTCCCATGTGTCGACCGAGGTCGACACCCACCAGAGCAGAATGCCGTTCCGACAGATCGCGGGAAACTGTCAGGGGCGGGGCGGTGTGGGTCTGCAGGACCGTTGGCGCCATGGATGGCGCCATCGAGCCCCCATGGATGGGTTTACGGCGTGTCCTGCAGACCCACACCGCCTCGCCATCCCACACGGAACCTGCGTTTGATGTTGCCGTTGAGGTGGCCGGCCAGCGGCCGGCACTACCGCGGGTGCCGGGTGCAACCCGGCCGAGGCCCCCAACCCGTACAATATCCGGATGCCTCTGATTACCCTACAGAACGTCGACTTCAGCGTTGGCGGCCCGTTGTTGCTGGAAAAGGCCGAACTGTCGATCGAGCCGGGCGAACGCATCGCCCTGATCGGCCGCAACGGCGCCGGCAAATCCACCCTGCTCAAGCTGCTGTCCGGCGACCACAAGCCCGATGACGGCGAAGTGCGCGTGCAGCAGGGCGTGCGCGTCACCCGCCTGGAGCAGGAGGTGCCGCACGGCGCCGCCGGTTCGGTGTTCGACGTCGTCGCCGACGGCCTGGGCGAACTGGGCCAGTGGCTGGCCGAATTCCATCACCTCAGCCACGCCGAGGAATTCGACGGCGAAGCGCTGGGCAACGTGCAGGCCAAGATCGACGCCGCCAACGGCTGGGGCCTGGACCAGCGCGTCAGCGAAACCCTGACCAAGCTCGACCTGGACGGCGAGGCCGAGTTCGGCCGCCTGTCCGGCGGCATGAAGCGCCGCGTGCTGCTGGCCCGCGCGCTGGTATCCAGCCCGGACGTGTTGCTGCTGGACGAACCGACCAACCACCTCGACATCGAAGCCATCGACTGGCTCGAAGCGTTCCTGAAGGGCTGGAGCGGCAGCGTGGTGTTCGTCACCCATGACCGCCGCTTCCTGCGTGCGCTGGCCACCCGCATCGTTGAGATCGATCGCGGCCAGGTCACCAGCTGGCCGGGCGACTGGGCCAACTACGAGCGCCGCCGCGAGGAACGCCTGAACGCGCAGGCGCAGGAAAACGCCCGCTTCGACAAGCTGCTTGCGCAGGAAGAAGTCTGGATCCGGCAGGGCATCAAGGCGCGCCGCACCCGCGACGAGGGCCGCGTGCGCCGACTGAAGGCGATGCGCGTGGAGCGGTCGCAGCGCCGCGACCTCAGCGGCAACGTCAAGATGGAAGCCGCGCAGGGCGTCAGCTCCGGCAAGAAAGTGATCGACGTCAAGGACATTTCGTTCGCCTTCGGCGAGCGCACCATGGTCCGCGACTTCACCACCACCATCCTGCGTGGCGACCGCATCGGCCTGATCGGCCCCAATGGCAGTGGCAAGACCACGCTGCTGAAGCTGCTGCTGGGCGAACTGCAGCCGGCCAAGGGCGAAGTCAACGCCGGCACCAATCTGCAGATCGCCTATTTCGATCAGTATCGTGCGGTGCTGCGCGAGGACTGGAGCGCGATCGAGAATGTGGCCGAAGGCCGCGATTTCCTCGAGTTCAACGGCAAGCGCAAGCACGTGCATGCCTACCTGCAGGACTTCATGTTCACCCCGGAACGCGCGCGCGCGCCGATCACCCGCCTGTCCGGTGGTGAGCGCAACCGACTGCTGCTGGCCAAGCTGTTCGCACAGCCGTCCAACCTGCTGGTGATGGACGAACCGACCAACGATCTGGACGTGGAAACCCTGGAGCTGCTGGAAGAGCTGCTGGGCGAATACACCGGCACGCTGCTGCTGGTCAGCCATGACCGTGACTTCATCGACAACGTGGTGACCTCCACGCTGGTGATGGAAGGCGACGGCGTGATCGGCGAGTACGTGGGCGGTTACAGCGACTGGCAGCGCTATGCGGCCAGTGTGGTGCCGGCGCCGACGGTAGTGGCTGCGGCCAAGCCGGCGGCGGCCGCACCGGTTGCTGCAGGGGCCGCGCCTGCCGCGCCCAAGCGCAAGCTGGCCTACAAGGAAGCGCGCGAGCTGGAGCAGCTGCCGAAGACCATCGAGAAGCTGGAAGGTGATGTCGAAGGATTGACCTCGGCGATGAACGACCCATCGTTCTACACCCGCAGCAGCGCCGAAGTGACCGCGCACACCCAGCAGCTGGCCAAGGTGCAGGCCGAGCTGGATGCCGCCTACGCGCGCTGGGAAGAGCTGGAAGGCTGAGCGCTGGTCGGCGCCAGCGGCGAGCCTATTGATGTAGAGCCGAGCCCATGCTCGGCTCATCGCGACCTGGCCGGAGAGCAGCCAAGCGTAGGCTCGGCTCTACCGAGGTTGCCAGCAGGCGCTGTAGAGCCGAGCCCATGCTCGGCTGGTAGTTCCAGGCCATGCGTGGATATCCGGATCCGTGCGGACCAACGGTCCGCACCCACCCATCATCGGTCCGCACCCACCGGGGGCGTCATTTGACCCCGTGCAGATCCCGCAGCTGGCTCGGGCGGCTGCCGAAATACGCGGCCAGATCGGCGATGTCCTGATCACTCAGGTCCTTCGCCTGTGGCGTCATCAGCATGTGCTGGCGGTCACCGGCGCGGTAGGCCTGCAGGGCGTGCGCCAGGTAGTCACCGTACTGCCCACCCAGCTTTGGGTAGGTCGGGTCGATCGGCGCGTTGCCGTCGGCGCCGTGGCAATCGATGCAGCTCTGGTTGGTGGCCTTGCCCTTCACCTTGGCACGGGCTTCGCCGGCGGCCTCGCGGCCGGCAGGCAGGCCGGCCGATGAAGAAGAGCCATGTTCGCCGCTGGCATGGCCCGGGTCGGCGGCGGATTTCTCGCTGTTTTCCACCTGCGACTGCGAACAGGCGGCCAGCAGCAGGGCAACGGACAGGGCGATGGCATGACGCATCGGATGCGCGGCTTTCGACATGGGCGGGCCTTACTTGACGGTGGACAGGTAAACAGAGAGATCGGCGATCTCCTGTTCGCTGAAACTCATCGACTGCGCCTGCATCGTCGGATGCCGGCGCTTGCCCTGGCGGTACTCGGTCAGGGCCTGGGCCAGGTACTGCTGGGTCTGGCCGCCGATCTTCGGCACCCGGTAACTGGGGTAGGCGTTCTTGTAGCCGGTGATGCCGTGGCACCCCTGGCAGGTGTAAGCCAGCACGCGGCCATTGTCGAAATTGCCGGTGGGGGCGGTGGCCGGTGGCGCAGCGGCGGGAGCCGCGGCCGGAGCGGGTGTGGCAGGAGCAGGAGCAGGAGCAGGAGCGGGCTGTGCGGCGGCCCCAAGGGGCAGGAGGACGGCCAGAGCGAGACAAGCGGCGAGCGGCTGCGGGCGCATGGTGTCGTTTCCGGGGATTCGGGTCTGGTCGTTCCGGCGTGGGGTACGGAACGACCCGAGTATAGCCTCAGGTTTCATCTAGCTGAAATGGGGTCGCGCCGACCAGCGGCGTGAAGACACCATGACCTTTGGGATATGGTGTTGCCGTGAAGTGGTGCATTACTTTGCTACCACACCTGCCCACGCATCCTCCAGGGATCTGACGATGTCGCACCCAACCTTCCTGTCCGGCCGCCGCAGCGGAATCTGCGCTGCCGCACTGCTGATCTCCACCTCCCTGCTGCTGGGCGGTTGCGCCGCAGGGCCCAATTCCGAAGCCAAGGCCGCCGAAAGCAAAGACGAGAAGAAGGTCGATGCGGTGCCGGTGGAAGTGGCCGTGGCCAGCCATCGCGCGGTTGCGGCCAGCTACACCGGTACCGCCGCACTGGAGCCGCGCGCCGAATCGCAGGTGGTCGCCAAGACCTCCGGCGTGGCGCTGGCGGTGCTGGTGGAGGAGGGCCAGCGGGTCAGCGCCGGCCAGCCGCTGGTGCGCCTGGACCCGGACCGCGCACGCCTGGCCGTGGCGCAGAGCGAGGCGCAGATGCGCAAGCTGGAAAACGACTATCAGCGTGCACAGAAACTGGTTGTGCAGCAGCTGGTCAGTGCGGCCAGCGTCGACCAGCTGCGCTATGACCTGGAAAACGTCCGCGCGCAGTACCGCCTGGCCACGCTGGAACTGTCCTACACCACGGTGGTGGCGCCGATTTCCGGCGTGATCGCGTCGCGTTCGATCAAGACCGGCAACTTCGTGCAGATCAACACGCCGATCTTCCGCATCGTCGACAACTCGCGGCTGGAAGCCACGCTCAACGTGCCCGAGCGCGAACTGGCCACCCTGCGCGCCGGCCAGCCGGTGACGCTGGCGGCCGACGCACTGCCCGGGCAGAGCTTCACCGGCACCGTCGATCGCATCGCACCGGTGGTCGATTCGGGCAGCGGCACGTTTCGCGTGGTCAGCGCCTTCGACGGCGCTGCGCATGCGTTGCAGCCGGGCATGTTCGGGCGCATCCGCATCGATTACGACCAGCGCGCAGATGCCCTGGTGGTGCCACGCCTGGCACTGCTCGACGACGGCGAACCTGCCGTGTTCCGGGTGCGCGCAGGCAAGGTCGCACGCGTTGCGGTCAAGCTGGGTTACGCCGAAGGGCCGTGGGTGGAGATCCGTGAGGGCCTGGCGGCCGGTGATCAGGTGGTCACCGCCGGCAAGGTCGCGCTGCGCGATGGCACCACGGTGCAGGTGATCGCTGATCCGAAGGCGAAGACGGTGGCAGCGGCAGGTACGCCGGCGGCCAAGCAGGCAGACAAGGCCGGGAGCACGCAATGACCACCCCGGGCCACGACCACGGTGCCTCGCCGGCGAGCGAGCGCGCCGCCTCCGGCATGCGCGGCGGCCTGGTGGAGTTCGCCACCCGCCGACGCGTCACCATCGCCATGTGCACCGTCACGCTGCTGCTGTTCGGCTTGATTGCGCTGGGCAACCTCAAGGTCAATCTGCTGCCGGACCTGAGCTATCCGACGCTGACCGTGCGTACCGAATACACCGGTGCCGCACCAACCGAAATCGAAACCCTGATCAGCCAGCCGGTGGAAGAAGCGGTGGGCGTGGTCAAGAACCTGCGGAAGCTGAAGTCGGTCTCGCGTACCGGCCAGAGCGACGTGGTGCTGGAGTTTGCCTGGGGCACCAACATGGACCAGGCCAGCCTGGAGGTGCGCGACAAGATGGAGGCGCTGAACCTGCCGCTGGAGGCCAAGGCGCCGGTGCTGCTGCGCTTCAATCCGTCCACCGAGCCGATCATGCGCCTGGTGCTGTCGAACAAGACCGCGGCGGCCACCGACGCCGATGCGATCCGCGAGCTGACCGGCCTGCGCCGCTACGCCGATGAAGACCTGAAGAAGAAGCTCGAGCCGGTCACCGGCGTGGCTGCGGTGAAGGTCGGCGGCGGCCTGGAAGACGAAATCCAGGTCGACATCGACCAGCAGAAGCTGGCGCAGCTGAACCTGCCGATCGATACCATCATCAAGCGCCTGAAGGACGAGAACATCAACATCTCCGGCGGCCGCCTGGAGGAAGGTTCGCAGCGCTTCCTGGTACGCACCGTCAACCAGTTTGCCGACCTGGAGGAGATCCGCAACCTGCTGGTCACCACCCAGTCGTCCAACGGCAGTGCAGCCGATTCGGCCCTGCAGCAGATGTTCACCATTGCCGCGTCCACCGGTTCGGCCGCTGCGGTTGCCGCTGCGTCGGCGGCGCAGAGCGCGTCGTCCGGCAACTCCAGCGTGGTCGCCAACGGTGTGCCGGTGCGCCTGAAGGACGTGGCCAGCGTGCGCCAGGGCTACAAGGAACGCGAAGCGATCATCCGCCTGGGCGGCAAGGAATCGGTCGAGCTGGCCATCTACAAGGAAGGCGACGCCAACACCGTTGCCACCGCCGAGGCATTGCGCAAGCGGCTGGAGCAGATCAAGACCACCTTCCCCTCCGATGTCGAGTTGACCACCATCGAGGACCAGTCACGCTTCATCGAGCACGCAATCGCCGATGTCAAGAAGGATGCGGTGATCGGCGGCCTGCTGGCGATCCTGATCATCTTCCTGTTCCTGCGGGATGGCTGGAGCACGTTCGTGATCAGCCTGTCGCTGCCGGTCTCGATCATCGCCACGTTCTTCTTCATGGGCCAGCTCGGCCTGAGCTTGAACGTGATGTCGCTGGGCGGCCTGGCGCTGGCCACCGGCCTGGTGGTGGACGACTCGATCGTGGTGCTGGAAAGCATTGCCAAGGCCCGCGAGCGAGGGCTGGGGATTCTGCAGGCAGCCATTGCCGGCACCCGCGAGGTCAGCATGGCGGTGGTTGCCTCCACGTTGACCACCATCGCGGTGTTCCTGCCGCTGGTGTTCGTCGACGGCATCGCCGGCCAGCTGTTCCGCGACCAGGCACTGACCGTGGCGATCGCCATCGCGATCTCGCTGCTGGTGTCGATGACGCTGATCCCGATGCTGAGCTCGCTGAAAGGACAGCCGCCGCTGGCGTTCCCCGAGGAAGCGCCGAATGCAGCGTGGCAGCCGCAGAACCGCTGGCAGAAGCCGGTCGCGCTGGGCCGTCGTGGCGTGGTCGCGACCGCGCGCTGGGGGTTCTACGCGCTGGCCTGGCTGGTGGTGCGGCTGTGGCGCGGCGTGGTGGCGGTGATCGGCCCGGTAATGCGCAAGGCCAGCGACCTGGCGATGAAGCCCTATGCCGGCGCCGAGCGCGGTTACCTGCGCCTGCTGCCGAGCGCGCTGGCGCATCCGGGCAAGGTGCTGGGCGTGGCCACCGTGATCTTCGTGGCGACCATGGCGCTGGTGCCGATGCTCGGTGCCGACCTGATTCCGCAGCTGGCGCAGGATCGCTTCGAGATGACCGTGAAGCTGCCGGCCGGCACCCCGCTGAAGCAGACCGACGCGCTGGTGCGTGAGCTGCAGCTGGCGCATGGCAAGGGCGAAGGCGTGGCCTCGCTGTACGGTGTCAGCGGCAGTGGCACCCGCCTGGATGCCAGTCCGACCGAAAGCGGCGAGAACATCGGCAAGCTGACCGTGGTGATGGAAGGTGGCGGCAACCCGCGTACCGAGGCGGCGATCACCGAGCGCCTGCGCGACACCATGGCCCAGCATCCCGGTGCTCAGGTCGACTTCGCCCGGCCGGCACTGTTCAGCTTCTCTACGCCGCTGGAAATCGAACTGCGCGGGCAGGACATGGCCACCCTGGAAGTGGCCGGCCAGCGCCTGGCGGCGATGCTGCGTGGCAACGCGCACTACGCCGACGTCAAGTCGACGGTGGAAGAAGGCTTCCCGGAAATCCAGATCCGTTTCGATCAGGAGCGCGCCGGCGCGCTGGGCCTGACCACGCGCCAGATCGCCGATGTGGTGGTGAAGAAGGTGCGTGGCGATGTGGCCACCCGCTACAGCTTCCGTGACCGCAAGATCGACGTGCTGGTGCGGGCGCAGGAAGGCGACCGCGCCAGCGTGGAGAGCATCCGCCGGCTGATCGTCAATCCGGGCAGCAGCCGCCCGGTCACCCTGGACGCGGTGGCCGATGTGGTCGCCACCACCGGCCCCAGCGAGATCCATCGTGCCGACCAGACCCGCGTGGCGGTGGTGTCGGCCAACCTGCGCGACATCGATCTGGGCGCGGCCATGCGCGAAGTCCAGCAGATGGTGGCCGAGCAGCCGCTGGGCGCGGGCGTCGGCCTGCACATCGGCGGCCAGGGCGAGGAACTGGCGCAGGCGGCCAAGTCACTGATCTTCGCCTTCGGCCTGGCGATCTTCCTGGTCTACCTGGTGATGGCTTCGCAGTTCGAATCGCTGCTGCACCCGTTCGTGATCCTGTTCACCATCCCGCTGGCGCTGGTCGGTGCGATCCTGGCGCTGATGCTGACCGGCAAACCCATTTCGGTGGTGGTGTTCATCGGCCTGATCCTGCTGGTCGGCCTGGTCACCAAGAACGCGATCATCCTGATCGACAAGGTCAACCAGCTGCGCGAAGCCGGCGTGGCCAAGCATGAGGCGCTGGTGGAAGGTGCGCGCTCGCGCCTGCGGCCGATCATCATGACCACCCTGTGCACGCTGTTCGGCTTCCTGCCGCTGGCGGTGGCGATGGGCGAGGGCGCCGAAGTGCGCGCGCCGATGGCGATCACGGTGATCGGCGGCCTGCTGGTGTCGACCCTGCTGACCCTGCTGGTGATCCCGGTGGTGTACGACCTGATGGACCGCCGCGGCGATGCCTACTACCGCGAGCGCGGCCGCAAGCACGCCGGAGAGATCGAGCCAAGTGCGGCGGGCAGTGCGGCGGGCGCGGAGGAACCGGCATGAGTGTTGCCGAGTTCTCCATCCGTCGTCCGGTCACCACCATCATGTGTTTCGTGTCACTGGTGGTGATCGGCCTGATCGCCTCGTTCCGGCTGCCGCTGGAGGCGCTGCCGGACATTTCCGCGCCGTTCCTGTTCGTGCAGATTCCCTATACCGGTTCGACCCCGGAAGAAGTGGAGCGCACCATCATCCGACCGGTCGAGGAATCGCTGGCGACGATGACCGGCATCAAGCGCATGCGCTCGTCGGCCACCTCCGAGGCGGCGCTGATCTATATCGAGTTCAGCGACTGGGATCGCGATATCGCCATCGCCGCCTCCGATGCGCGCGAGCGCATAGACGCAATCCGCAGCGACCTGCCTGACGACCTGCAGCGCTACAACGTGTTCAAGTGGTCCAGCAGCGACCAGCCGGTGCTGAAGGTGCGCCTGGCCAGCACCACCGACCTGACCACCGCCTATGACATGCTCGACCGCGAATTCAAGCGCCGGATCGAGCGCATTCCCGGCGTGGCACGGGTCGACATCACTGGCGCGCCGCCGAACGAGGTGGAGATCGCCATCGATCCCAACCGCCTCAACGCGCACGGGCTGAGCATCAACGAGCTCAGCGAACGCCTGCGCACGCTGAACTTCTCGATCTCGGCCGGGCAGATCGACGACAACGGCCAGCGCGTGCGCGTGCAGCCGGTGGGCGAGATCACCGACCTGCAGGAGATGCGCGACCTGGTGATCAACGCCAAAGGGCTGCGCCTGGGCGACATCGCCGACGTGCGCCTGAAGCCGGCACGCATGAACTATGGGCGCCGCCTGGACGGCAACCCGGCCGTCGGCCTGGACATCTTCAAGGAGCGCAGCGCCAACCTGGTGGACGTCTCGCGCGCGGCGCTGGCCGAAGTCGAAGCGATCCGTGCGCAGCCGTCGATGCGCGACGTGCAGATCAAGGTCATCGACAACCAGGGCAAGGCGGTGACCTCCTCGCTGCTGGAACTGGCCGAGGCCGGCGCGGTCGGCCTGATCCTGTCGGTGACAGTGCTGTTCTTCTTCCTGCGTCACTGGCCATCGACGCTGATGGTGACCCTGGCCATTCCGATCTGCTTCACCATCACCCTGGGCTTCATGTACTTCGTCGGGGTGACGCTGAACATCCTGACCATGATGGGCCTGCTGCTGGCGGTGGGCATGCTGGTGGACAACGCCGTGGTGGTGGTGGAGAGCATCTACCAGGAACGCGAACGCATGCCGGATCAGCCGCGCCTGGCCTCGATCATCGGCACCCGCAATGTGGCCATCGCCCTCAGTGCGGGCACCCTGTGCCACTGCATCGTGTTCGTGCCGAACCTGTTCGGCGAGACCAACAACATCAGCATCTTCATGGCGCAGATCGCCATCACCATCTCGGTCTCGCTGCTGGCATCCTGGCTGGTGGCGGTCAGCCTGATTCCGATGCTGTCCGCACGCATGGCCACGCCCAAGCTGGTGCACTCGCAGACCGGCGTGATCGCACGGTTGCAGCGCCGCTATGCCCACCTGCTGGACTGGTCGCTGCGCCATCGTGGCTGGAGCCTTCTGGGCATCGTGCTGGTGGTGCTGGTCAGCCTGGTGCCGATGAAGCTGACCAAGGTCGATATGTTCGGCGGTGAGGGCGGCAAGGACATCTTCATCGGCTACATGTGGAAGGGCGCCTACACCTACCGGCAGATGTCCGAGGAAGTGGCGCGGGTGGAGAACTGGATCGATGCCAACCGCGAGCGACTGCACGTCAAGCAGGTGTACTCCTGGTACAGCGAGCAGGAAGGCAGCTCGACCGTGGTCACCCTGGACGAGAAGTACGCCAAGGACATCAAGACGCTGCAGGAGGAACTGCGCAAGGGCCTGCCGAAGTCGGCGCGTACCGACTACTTCGTCGGCAACCAGGGCGGTGACGGCGGCGGTGGCGGCAACCAGGGTGTGCAGGTGCAGCTGGTCGGCGACTCCAGCAGCATGCTGCAGGAGATCGGCCAGGAGGTGGTGCCGCTACTGGCGCAGCGCACCGAGCTGCGCGATGTGCGCATCGACAACGGTGAAAAGGGCGGCGAGCTGAAGGTTCGCGTCGACCGCGAGCGTGCTGCGGCGTTCGGCTTCAACGCCGAACAGGTCGCCAGCTTCGTCGGCCTGGCCCTGCGCGGTGCACCAATGCGCGAGTTCCGCCGTGGTGACAACGAGGTGCCGGTGTGGGTGCGCTTCGCCGGTGCCGAGCAGAGCAGTCCGGAAGACCTGGCCGGCTTCAGCGTGCGCACCGGCGATGGCCGCAGCGTGCCGCTGCTGAGCCTGGTCACCGTGGACGTCGGCTCGTCGGCCACCCAGATCGGCCGCACCAACCGCCAGACCACGCTGACCATCAAGGCCAACCTGGCCGAGAAGATCACCGCGCCCGATGGCCGCAAGGCGATCGAGGCGGTGCTCAAGCCGATGAACTTCCCGGCCGGCTATGGCTACACCTTTGATGGCGGCGATTACGGCAACGACGACGAGGCCATGCAGCAGATGGTGTTCAACCTGCTGATCGCGCTGGTGATGATCTACGTGGTGATGGCCGCGGTGTTCGAGTCGCTGCTGTTCCCGGCAGCGATCATGAGCGGCGTGCTGTTCTCGATCTTCGGCGTGTTCTGGCTGTTCTGGATCACCGGCACCTCGTTCGGGATCATGTCCTTCATCGGCATCCTGGTGCTGATGGGCGTGGTGGTGAACAACGGCATCGTGATGATCGAGCACATCAACAACCTGCGGCGCAGCGGCATGGGCCGCACCCAGGCACTGGTGGAAGGCTCACGCGAACGCCTGCGCCCGATCATGATGACCATGGGCACGGCGATCCTGGCGATGGTGCCGATCTCGCTGACCAACACGCAGATGTTCGGCGATGGCCCGGAGTACGCACCGATGGCCCGCGCCATTGCCGGTGGCCTGGCGTTCTCCACCGTGGTCAGCCTGCTGTTCCTGCCGACCATCTATGCGGTGCTAGATGACCTGCGCAATGCCGTGACGCGGCTGATCCGCCGTGCGCGCGGCCTGGAGATGGTAGAGCCGGGCGCTGCCCGGCTGTAAGGACCGAGCCTGCTCCACTGACGGGAACGACAACGTGTTGTGGTGTGGGGGAGGCCGGTCGTAGTGGGGCGGCCTCCCCCTTTTTTCAGGCGCGCCGCAGGAACCAGGTACGCCGTGTGTATTCATGACCAAAATCGACCTGGCCGAAGCGGGCGATCTCGCGCTCACCGCGCCGGTAGTAGCGCCAGGGAGCCTTGCTCTGTGCGGGCTTGGCGCCGTAGAACACGTCCATGTGCCCGACCGGCATCGATTTCGGAGTGACGTGCATGACCACGCTGCGACGGGTGCCGGCAGAAGGATGCGGCGCACCGCCATGGAACAGCTGCGGGTGCCACACGATCACGTCGCCTGGCTGCACATGTACCGGCTGCGCCTGCAGCCCGGCCTCCTCGCATTGGCGCGCGACCGCATCCTGGTAAGCGGCCCAGCCTTCGCCGGACATCGGGCTGACCGGCCCATCACCGAACACCTGCTGGCGCAGCGCCTGGACGTCGATGGCGGGCAGCAGATGGCTGCCCGGCACCACACGCAACGGGCCGTTGCTGTCGTCCACCGCATCCAGCGCGGTCCAGACGCCCAGGTAGCGTTCGCCGGGCGAGGTGCAGAACACCGGGGTGTCACGGTGCAGCGGCTGTTCCGAGCCGCGTTCGTAGTAGAGGCTGGTGTAGAGCGTGGTGGGCTCGCCGAGGAAACGGTCGCAGACATCGATGGCTGCGTTGTCGGTCAGCAGGCCGCTGATCGCATCGACCACCAGATGCAGATTGACCACCCGGTACAAGCGCTGGTGCGCATCGAGATTGCGGCTGACCGCCTTCGGATTGCGCTGCTTGAAGCGATCGATGCGCTGGTTGATGTCCTGCACCAGGGCCGGTGCAATGGCCTGGCGGACCACCACGAAACCGTCGCGCATCAGCGCGTCATATGCATCCATTGCAGGCATCCATCAGGGGAAGGACCGCAGTATAGCGAGGGCGCCGCCGGGCTGAACCGGGCGGCGCCGTGGGTCGGCTGCAGCCGGCTCAGCCGGCGACCTTGCCCCACACGCGGCCGGCGGTCAGCCACAGGCCCAGCATGCTGCCCAGGTTGGTCAGCATGAAGGTCAGCACCACGCGCGTGACCCGGTTGCGGTACCAGCCCTTCAGGCTCTGCGCATCGTCACGCAGCTTGAGGAAGTCTTCGTAGGCCGGCTTGCGCAGGCGAGCTTCGACCAGCGCCGAGAACGCACCGGTGGGAATGCTCAGGCGGAACGGCTTGAACGGTGCCACCGCAATCGCGGTGAGGATGCTCAGCGGATGGCTGCCGGCCAGCAGGCAACCGAGGCCGGCCAGGCCGCCGGTGTACATCGCCCAGGTCGCCAGCAGTTCGGTGCCCACGCCCAGCCCGCCGCGGTAGAAGCCGACCGCGATGCCGGTGATCACGATGGCCAGGATGCCCAGCGTGAACCAGGGGACGTTGCGCTTCTTCGGCACCGCTTCCAGCTCGGCGCGCAGCGGCGCCGGGGCGTCGGTGTCGGTTTCCAGGTAGCGCGCCAGCCCGGCCAGGTGGCCGGCACCGACCACGGCCAGCACTTCGCGCTGGTCCGGATCCTGCGCTTCGCGCAGTCGCGTGGCCATGTAGCGGTCGCGTTCGCCGATGATGGTTTCGTACAGCGCCGGGCTTTCACTGGCGAACTCACCAAAGCTCGACTCCAGCATGTCGCCCTGCTTGAGCTTCTCGATCTCGTTCTCGCCCACTTCTTCGGAGGAGAACAGGCCGGCGCCGAGCCCGGCCACCAGCTTCAGCTTGCCGAAGAAGCCCAGCCGCTGAGAGGCGCGGCGGAAGGTCAGGCCCACCTCGCGGTCGATCAGGTGCACCGGCAGGTTGCGCTCGCGGGCCAGTTCCACCGCGCGCTTGAGCTCGGCACCCGGCTCGATGCCCAGCTGCTCGGCCAGGCGGCGCTGGTAGGCCGACAATGCCAGGTTGGCGGCGAACAGGGCGACGCGGCCCTTGCGGATCACCTCGACCAGATCGAGTTTGGCCAACGTGTCCGGATCGCTCAGTGCCTGCAGGCGCTGCGGGTCCAGTTCCACCGCCACCGCATCGAAGCGGCCGCTGTCGATGGCCTTTTCCACGGCTTCCACGCTGGCGTGTGAGACGTGGGCGGTGCCCAGCAGGGTGTAGCGCACACCGTCGCGTTCAACGACGCGCACCGGCTGCCCGGCGAACAGGTCGTCGTTGGTTTCGGAAAGGTTTTCGGTCATGGGTTCATTCATTGGAAGGTGCGGTGTCGGCGCCATCGCCGAGCGCGCGCTGCATCTGCACGGTATCCAGCCAGCGGCCATGCTTGCGGCCCAAGCCCTGGAACACGCCCACCAGGTGGAAGCCGAAGCGTTCGTGCAGCTTGATGGAGGCGGTATTGGTGGGCTCGCCGATCACCGCCACCATCTGCCGGTAGCCGCGTGCGGTGCAGGCGTCGATCAATGCCTGCAGCAGGGCCGTACCCACGCCCTTGCCCTGGAACGTGGCATCGACATAGACCGAGTTCTCCACGGTCCACTGGTAGGCAATGCGGGTGCGGTAGGTGTTGGCGTAGGCATAGCCGGCCACCTGCCCATCGATCTCGGCGACCAGGTAGGGGAAGCCACGGTCGATGATGTCGCGCATGCGGCGCAGCATCTCGGTCGCGTCCGGGATGTCGTACTCGTAGGTGTTGACGAAGTCGGTCACTTCCACCGCATAGATCGCGGTGATCGCGTCGATGTCGGCCGGGCCGGCATCACGGATGAGGACGGCCATGCGCGGGCTCCGGCTCAGTCGATGTAGCGCTTGAGCAGGTCGCCGTAGGCATCGATGCGGCGATCACGCAGGAACGGCCAGATCCGGCGCACGTGCTCGCTGCGCTGCAGGTCCACGTCGCACAGCAGCACGGTGGCATCGGTACCGGCTTCGGCCAGGAATTCGCCCTGCGGGCCGAGCACGTGGCTGTTGCCCCAGAACTGGATGCCCGACGCGCCCAGCGGCGAGGCTTCGTGGCCGACGCGGTTGCAGCTCAGCACCGGCAGACCGTTGGCCACCGCATGGCCACGGTGGCTCAGTACCCACGCGTCGCGCTGGCGGGTCTTCTCGTCCTGCACGTCGTCCGGGTCCCAGCCGATCGCGGTCGGGTAGAGCAGCAGTTCGGCACCGGCCAGCGCCATCAGGCGCGCCGCTTCCGGATACCACTGGTCCCAGCACACCAGCACGCCCAGACGGCCCACCGAAGTATCGATCGGCGTGAAGCCGATGTCGCCCGGGGTAAAGTAGAACTTCTCGTAGAAGCCCGGGTCATCGGGGATGTGCATCTTGCGGTACTTGCCGAGCAGGGTGCCGTCCTTTTCGAACACCACCGCGGTGTTGTGGTACAGGCCGGCGGCGCGGCGTTCGAACAGCGAGCCGACCAGCACCACGCCATGCTTCCTGGCCAGTGCGCCCAGGCGCTCGGTGCTCGGGCCCGGAATCGGCTCGGCCAGGTCGAACTCGTCCACCGATTCGTGCTGGCAGAAGTACGGACCGTTGTGCAGTTCCTGCAACAGCACCAGCTTGGCACCCTGGGCAGCCGCCTCGGCCACGCGTGCTTCGATCACCGCCAGGTTGGCGGCGGCATCACCGTGGTTGCGCTCCTGGATCAGGGCGACGGTAAGGGGGCTGCGCGAGTTCATGCGGGGCGTTCCTGCGGGGGAAAACCAGCATGTTAGCGCGGATGACGGGCGCCAGCGTGTCGCGCGCTGAATGGGTGCAGCGGGTAGTGCCGGCCGCTGGCCGGCAATCCCGTTGATCCATCAGGCATTGCAGGGTTGCCGGCCAGCGGCCGGCACTACCGTCATGCCTTCAACAGCCCTGCCGGCAGCTGCATGGTGATGCAGTGCAGGCTGCCGTTCTGCCAGATCAGCGAGCGGCAGGGCACCTGCACGATCTCGCGGCCCGGGTGGGCCTTCGCCAGCACGTCGCGGGCCAAGTCATCGGCCGGGTCGCCATAGGCCGGCATCAGCACCGCGCCGTTGACGATCAGGTAATTGGCGTACGACGCGGCCAGGCGGCGGCCTTCGTCGATCACCGGCTGCGCCCACGGCAGCGGGAACAGGCGGTACGGCTTGCCGTCCCTGGTGCGCAGCGCGGCCAGCTCGTTGCCCATCGCCTGCAGTTCGGCGTAGTGCGAATCGCTCTGGTCGTCGCAGGCCTGGTAGACGATGCTGTCGGGCGAGGCGAAGCGGGCCAGGGTGTCGATGTGGGCGTCGGTGTCGTCGCCTTCCAGGTAACCGTGGTCCAGCCACAGCACGCGGTCCTGCTGCAGCCAGTCGGCCAGGTCGGCGCTCAGGCTGGCGCGGTCGCGGTCCGGGTGGCGCTCGTGCAGGCACTTCCAGGTGGTCAGCAGGGTGCCTTCGCCGTCGGTCTCGATGCCGCCGCCTTCCAGTGCGAACGGGATGCTGCGCACCGGCGCGTCGTTGAACACGCCGGCCTGGTCGAGCACGCCCACCAGCTGGTCATCCAGAGTGGCGTCGAACTTGCCGCCCCAGCCGGTGAAGCGGAAGTCCAGCAGCTGGAAACCGCCGTCGGCGCGGCGCAGGGTGATCGGGCCCGAATCGCGCAGCCAGGTATCGTCGTAGGCGGCCGTGGTGAAGTGCACCTTGTCCATGTCGATGCGGTTGGAGCGCAGCCGCATTTCGGCATAGGTCTCCACATCGTCGTCGGCCACGCAGATCAGCACCGGCTGGAAGCGGGTGATGGCCGCAACCAGGGCGATGTAGGTCTCTTCCACCTGGCCCAGGCGGTCGGCCCAGTCGGTGTCGGCGGTGGGCCAGGCAATCAGGACGCCGCTCTGGGCTTCCCATTCGGCAGGAAAACGAAGGGTCTGGTTCATGGTCTCGCTACACAGGCCCGCCCAGGGCGGGTAAGGGGATCAACGGATCGGCGGCTTCGGGCCGATTTCGTTCGGGTCCGCCTGGTTGGCCACCACGTCGATCACCTTCTGCTTCTCGAAGTAGACGGTGAACTGCGGGTACACCCAGCGGTTGATGGTCGGCCATTGCCGCTTCTGCCCGCCGCGCGGCTGCAGCTGTTCGCTCGGCGCGCCGAACTGTGCCTGCACCTGCTGCATGCTCTGGCCGCGCACGGGCAGGGCACCGGCCGGCTTTTCGCGGGCGCGGTCGACAAGCAGGGTATCGGCCAGCGCCGGCGTGGCGGTGGCCAGGGTGGCCAGGACGGCCAATGCGGACAGGTAACGCTTCATCTCGATCTACTCCCCAGTGGTCAAGAAAGGCGATTACAGCAAAAACGGCAGGAAAAAGCCGCATAAACAAAAAACCGCCCGAAGGCGGTTTCTTGCATCGGGTCGGCCCCGCGCAGGGCCAGCCGCAGCCGGAAGGCTGTGAGGCTTAGCGCTGACGCGCCTTGAAACGCGGGTTCGACTTGCAGATGACGAAGATCTTGCCACGACGACGCACGACCTTGCAGTCACGGTGACGGGCCTTCGCCGACTTCAGGGAGGACAGGACTTTCATGGCATACCTCGGCGTAAACAGTAGTTGTTCGGGTGGAGCGTGGCCGCGATATGCGAAAGACAATCGGCAGTTGACGCTCGTTCAAGCCCGCCATTCTACCGGGCTTTTCCTCGTGGTTTCAAGTGGTTGCACAAAAGATCCCGTTGGGGGCGTCTGGCAGGGGCTAGAATGACCCCTTCACACGCTCTGGGACCCCCATGAATCCACTCGCTCCCGTCCTGACCATCGACGGCCCATCCGGGGCCGGCAAGGGTACCATCAGCCGCATTGTCGCGCGCCGGATGGGCTGGCATTACCTGGATTCGGGCGCGCTGTACCGGGCGGTGGGCGTGGCCGCCAGCTGGGCCGACATCGATACCTCCGACGCCTCGGCGCTGGTCCGCTGCACCTTCGACACCCACGTTCAGTTTGTCGAGCAGGGCGATGCCATGCGGGTCATGGTCAACGGCTCCGATGCCACCGACGAACTGCGCCTGGAGACCACCGGCGCCCTGGCCTCGGCCATTGCCGCCATTCCGGAGGTCCGGGCCGCCCTGAAAGAGCGCCAGCGCGTATTCAGGGAGATGCCGGGCCTGGTCGCCGACGGCCGCGACATGGGTACGGTGATCTTCCCGGACGCCCCCTACAAGGTGTTCCTGACCGCCAGTGCCGAGGAGCGCGCCGAGCGCCGGCATAAGCAGTTGAAAGACAAGGGGGTTTCTGTTAACTTTGATGACCTCCTGCGCGAGATCATGGCCCGCGACGCCCGTGATGCTCAGCGTACCGTGGCGCCCCTGAAGCCGGCAGACGATGCTGTCCTCATCGACACCACAGGCATCGGCATCGCAGATGTCGTTGCCAGAGTGATGGATCTGCTTCCGGTTCCGGCTGCCTGATCCGTTCGCGCAGGAGCACTGCCAGCAACACCGGTGGTGGTCGCGCACTGCAGTGCTGTACAAGCTCCGTCGCGCAATGATGCGTGGCGGTTTTCCTACTACACACGACCTGCGTTTCCGGGGTCGACCAACAGGCGGGCGGTCGCCATTCCCCTGAAGGGGACGCCACCGACCCATGTGTCCAACAGAGTAAATCTAATGACCGAATCATTTGCCGAACTGTTTGAAGCCAGCCAGGCCAATCTGGCCAAGCTGAAGCCGGGCGCCATCGTCAGCGGTACCGTTGTTGAAGTCCGCGGCGACGTCGTGGTGATCAACGCTGGCCTGAAGTCCGAAGGCATCGTGCCGATCGAACAGTTCCGTAACGACGCTGGCGAAATCGACGTCGCCGAAGGCGACATCGTCAAGGTCGCCCTCGACTCGATCGAGAACGGCTTCGGCGAAACCGTCCTGTCGCGCGAGAAGGCCAAGCGCGCGATGGTGTGGGACGAGCTGGAAGAAGCGTTGGAAAAGAACGAAACCATCACCGGCCGCATCAGCGGCAAGGTCAAGGGTGGTTTCACCGTGGACATCAAGGATGTCCGCGCCTTCCTGCCGGGTTCCCTGGTCGATGTGCGCCCGGTGCGCGATCCGGCCTACCTGGAAGGCAAGGAACTCGAGTTCAAGCTCATCAAGCTGGACCGCAAGCGTAACAACGTCGTGGTCTCGCGCCGCGCTGTCGTCGAAAGCGAGCACTCGGAAGAGCGCGAGCAGCTGATGGACAAGCTGCAGGAAGGCGCGATCCTGAAGGGTGTCGTCAAGAACCTGACCGACTACGGCGCGTTCGTGGACCTGGGCGGTATCGACGGCCTGCTGCACATCACCGACATGGCATGGAAGCGCGTGCGCCATCCGTCCGAAGTGGTCAACGTCGGCGACGAGCTGGACGTGCGCGTGCTGAAGTTCGACCGCGAGCGCAACCGCGTTTCGCTGGGCCTGAAGCAGCTGGGCGAAGATCCGTGGGATAACATCGCCCGTCGTTACCCGGCCAACAGCCGCGTCTTCGGCAAGGTCTCCAACGTCACCGATTACGGCGCGTTCGTTGAGATCGAGCCGGGCGTCGAAGGCCTGGTGCACGTCTCGGAGATGGATTGGACCAACAAGAACGTCAACCCGTCCAAGGTTGTGCAGGTGGGTGACGAAGTCGAAGTGATGGTGCTGGACGTCGATGAAGAGCGTCGCCGCATCTCGCTGGGCATGAAGCAGGTTGCCGCCAATCCGTGGGAAACCTTCGCTGCCACCCACAAGAAGGGTGACAAGGTGTCGGGCCAGATCAAGTCGATCACCGACTTCGGCATCTTCATCGGCCTGGACGGCGGCATCGACGGCCTGGTCCACCTGTCCGACATCAGCTGGAACACCACCGGCGAAGACGTCGTTCGCAACTTCAAGAAGGGCGACACCCTGGACGCCGTTGTCCTGGCCGTCGATCCGGAACGCGAGCGCATCTCCCTGGGCGTGAAGCAGCTGGAGCAGGATCCGTTCGGCCAGTACATGGCTGCCAATCCGAAGGGCTCCAAGGTCGAAGGCGTGGTGAAGGAAGTCGACGCCAAGGGCGCGATCATCGAGCTCGCTGACGGCATCGAAGGTTACGTCTCGGCACGCGACATCGCCAACGAGCGCGTTGACGACGCCACCCAGCACCTGAAGGTCGGCGACAAGGTCGAAGCCAAGTTCGTGGGCATGGACCGCAAGGGCCGCACCCTGCAGCTGTCGATCAAGGCCAAGGACGACGCTGAAATGCGCGAAGTGCTGGAGGAATACCAGTCCTCTTCGGCTTCCAGCGGCACCACCCAGCTGGGCGCGCTGCTGCGTGCACAGCTGAACGGCAACAAGTCCGAGTAATATCGGCCTGTAGCTGTTCGTTGTTTCCTGGACGGCCCGGGCATTGCCCGGGCCGTTTCAGGCTGAGTGACCCCTGATGTGAGCCGGCGATGACCAAATCCGAACTGATCGAAATCCTCGCGCGCCGCCAGGCGCACCTGAAGGCCGATGATGTCGATCTGGCGGTAAAGTCGTTGCTGGAAATGATGGGCGGTTCGCTGTCCGCCGGGGATCGCATCGAAATCCGTGGTTTTGGCAGCTTCTCGCTGCACTACCGGCCGCCGCGCCTGGGTCGCAACCCGAAGACCGGCGAATCGGTCGCCCTGCCGGGCAAGCACGTTCCCCATTTCAAGCCGGGCAAGGAACTGCGCGAGCGGGTCAGCAGCGTGCTGCCGCTGGACGCCGATCCGGCCTGAGCCCCGTCGCGCCACCGCGTGCGAATCCAGCCGCGAGTCGGATAAGCTACGGACTCCTGCCACTGGAGCTCTCGCATGAAGGTCTTTCGTCTGCTGGTCCTGCTGGCGGTGCTGATCCTTGGATTGATCATCGGTGCGGTCAACATGACCGCGATGTCGATCAACCTGCTGTTTACCCAATTGAATACCTCCGTTGGTGTGGCGCTGATTGCGGCCCTGCTGATCGGTGTCATCGTCGGTGCCGGCCTGGTGCTGGTGAGCGTGGTCATTCCGCTGTACAGCCAGCTGCGCCGCGCCAACAAGTCCGCTGCCGCCTCGCCGGCACCGGTTGCCTCCCCCCAATCCTTTGATGGACGCTGATCGAAGATGGATTTCGTCACCGAGTGGTTCTGGTTCTTCCTGTTCGTCCCGCTGGCCGCTCTGGCCGGATGGGTGATCGGACGGCGTGGCGGTCAGCGCCACGGTGACAACCAGGTCAGCCGCCTGTCCAGCACCTACTTCCGCGGCCTGAACTACCTGCTCAACGAGCAACCGGACAAGGCCATCGAGCTGTTCCTGCATATCGCCGAGCTGGACAAGGAAACCTTCGAGACCCAGGTCGCGCTGGGCCATCTGTTCCGCCGCCGCGGCGAAGTCGATCGTGCCATCCGCCTGCACCAGGGCCTGGTCAACCGCAGCGACCTCAGTGACGCGCAGCGTGTGCAGGCCCTGCTGGCGCTGGGCGAGGACTACATGAAGTCCGGTCTGCTGGATCGGGCCGAGACGGTCTTCACCGAACTGGCCCAGCTTGACCAGCGCGCACCGCAGGCGCTCAAGCATCTGATCGGCATCTACCAGGCCGAGCGTGACTGGGAAAAGGCGATCGACAACGCCACCCGTTTCGAAGACGTCACCGGCGAGCCGATGGGCAAGCTGATCGGGCAGTTCGAGTGCGAGCTGGCCGAGCGCTTCCGTGGCGCCGGCAAGCTGGAAGAGGCGAGGGCGGCCATCGCCCGCGCCTACCAGGCCGATGCGATGTCGGTGCGTGCCGGCATCATCGAAGGCCGCCTGGAAACCGATGCCGGTAATTCCGAAGCGGCCGTGCGCGCGTTCGAGCGTGCCGCCCGCAACGACCCCGAATACCTGCCCGAGCTGCTGCCGGCGCTGATGCAGAACTACCGCAAGGTGGGCGACCTGGCGGGCGCGCGTGCGTTCCTGTCGGAAATGACCGAGCACTACCGTGGCATCGCCCCGGTGCTGGCACTCACCCGCCTGATGGAAGAGCAGGAGGGCGTGGCGCCGGCACGGGCCTATCTCGGCCGCCAGTTGAAGGACCGCCCCTCGGTGCGCGGCGAGTCGGCGCTGATCGACCTGACCCTGGCCGAAGGTGCCGATTCCACGGCCACCCTGCACGACCTCAAGCACATCACCGACCAGCTGCTGGTACGCAACCCGGCTTACCGTTGCACGCGCTGCGGCTTCGGTGCGCGCACCCATCACTGGCAGTGCCCGAGCTGCAAGGAATGGGGTACGGTCAAGCCGCTGCTGAACTACGCGGTGCTCTGATCCATGCCGTGGCTTGTGATGGCGGCGCTGCTGGCGCTTGCGCTGCTCAGCGCGGCGCTGACCTGGGCGGCGCGCGGTTACGCCCTGCGCCGGCAGTTGCTGGACCAGCCCGGCGAGCGCCGCAGCCATAGCGTTGCCACGCCCCGCGGTGGCGGCATTGCCATTGTCATCAGCCTGCTGGTGGCCGCGGGCGCGGCCATGTGGGCCTGGCCGCAGGCCACGCCCAGCCTGCTGGTGGCCAGCCTCGGGCTGGTGCTGGTTGCCGGCATTGGTTGGTGGGATGACCACAGGCCGCTGCCGGCGATGCGCCGGCTGATGGTGCACTTCATCGCCGCCGCGCTGCTGGCGGGGCTGGTCAAGGTGCACGGCGGCAGCTGGCTGCTGGCGGTGCTGGTGCTGCTGTTCACCGCCTCGCTGATCAACATCTGGAACTTCATGGACGGCATCAACGGTATCGCCGCCAGCCAGGCAGTGGTGGCCACGCTGGGCCTGGCGCCGGTGCTGCCGTGGCCGTACTCGCTGGCGGCCATCGCTCTGGGCCTGGCCTGCCTGGGTTTCCTGCCGTTCAACTTCCCCCGGGCCCGGATCTTCATGGGCGATGTCGGTAGTGGCGCGCTCGGCTATGCGGTCGCCGTGGTGCTGGCCATCGCCAGCGTGCGTACCGACATCCACTGGATCCTGCTGCTGGTGCCCATTTCGCCGTTCCTCGTGGACGCAGGCTTCACACTGCTGGCGCGCATCATTTCCGGACAACGCTGGATGGAACCCCATACCCAGCACGTCTACCAGCGCGCGGTGCAGGCAGGAGCCAGTCACCCCCAGGTGACAGGGATGTACTTTGCTTTGGGCCTATTCAGTATTACAGTGTTCAATGTCTGCTCGAATCTGCAGCCGAGGTGGGAGGCTGTCGTGGCGGTCGCGTGGTTCATCGCGCTGACTGTCCTTTGGCTCCTCCTGCGCAATGGAATGCGCCATCGACAAGGAACTACCTGACTTATGGCTTCACCCTGGCGGGACAGAATTCTCGGCCTGATGCCGCGTTCGGCCATCGTCTGCCATGACCTGTTCATGGTCTGGGCATGCTGGCAGTTGCTCCATGCAGGTCGCTACTCGATCCTGCCCAACGCGCCTGCGTTGCCGCTCTGGAATGTCGATACCACCCTGGTGCTGCTGCTGCAGGGCCTGGTGTTCTGGCGGGTGGGCCTGTATCGCGGGCTGTGGCGTTTCGCCAGCGTCAGCGACCTGCTGAACATCTTCAAGGCCAGCTTCATCGGCATGGTCGCCATCGTCCTGGTGCTGATGTGGAAGCGCTTCGACGGCGTGCCGATGTCGGTGCTGGTGATCTATCCGTTCGCGCTGTCGGCGCTGCTGGGCGCACCGCGCCTGTTGTACCGGGCCTGGAAGGATTACCAGGCACTGCAGTCCGATTCCAGCGCGCGCCGGGTACTGATCCTGGGCGCCGGCCAGGCGGCCGAAACCCTGGTACGCGACCTGCGCCGCTCCGGCAATTTCGAGCCGGTCGGCCTGCTCGACGACGCCCCGCACCTGCGTGGGGCCAAGCTGCAGGGTCTGCCGATCCTGGGCACGCTGGACGATGCGCCGACCGTGGTGCGCGAAACCGCGGCCAAGCTGCTGGTCATCGCCATTCCATCGCTGGATGCCGCTGGCATGCAGCGGGTGGTCGCCATCTGTGAAAGCACCGGCGTGCCGTTCCGCACCGTGCCCAAGCTCAGCGACATCCTGCAGGGCCAGTCGTTGCCGGGCCAGCTGAAGGAAGTGGCGATCGAAGACCTGCTGGGGCGCAAGCCGATCATGCCGGACTGGAACCTGATCCGGGGCTGGCTGGGCGGACGCACCGTGATGGTGACCGGCGCCGGTGGCTCGATCGGCTCCGAGCTGTGCCGGCAGTGCGCACGACATGGGGCCGGCCGCATCATCCTGCTGGAAATCAGCGAGCTGCTGCTGTTGACCATCGAAGGCGAGCTGCGCCGCAGCTTTCCCGATGTCGAGATCGAGGCCGTACTCGGCGATTGCGGCGACCCGGCGGTGATCCGCCACGCGTTGTCGCTGCATCCGGTCGATACCGCCTTCCACGCCGCCGCCTACAAGCACGTGCCCGTGCTGGAGCGGCAGCTGCGCGAAGCGGTGCGCAACAACATCCTGGCGACCGAGAACGTGGCCCGCGCGTGCCTGGAGGCACGGGTGGAGCATTTCGTGTTCATCTCCACCGACAAGGCGGTCGATCCGGTCAATGCGCTGGGTGCGAGCAAGCGCTACGCCGAGATGATCTGCCAGAGCCTGGACCAGAAGTCCACGCACACCCGTTTCGTCACGGTCCGCTTCGGCAACGTGCTGGCCTCGGCCGGCAGCGTGGTGCCGCTGTTCCGCGAACAGATCCTGCGGGGTGGTCCGATCACCGTCACCGACCCGGAAGTCAGCCGGTACTTCATGACCATCCCCGAGGCCTGCCAGCTGATCCTGCAGGCAGCCGCCTCGGCGTCGCATGGCGCCATCTATACGCTGGACATGGGCGAGCCGGTGCCGATCCGCGTGCTGGCCGAGCAGATGATCCGTCTGACCGGCAAGCAGCCGTACAAGGACATCCAGATCATCTACACCGGCCTGCGCCCCGGCGAGAAGCTGCACGAGACGCTGTTCTATTCGGACGAGGATTATCGTTCGACCGCGCATCCAAAGATTCTCGAGGCCGGCGTGCGCGCGTTCTCGCGCGACCTGGTGCTGGGCAACGTGCCGCGTCTGCGCGAGGCGATCGCCAGCTACGACACCGCCAGCATCCAGGAAATTCTGTTCACGACGATGCCGGAATTCTCGCCGATCGAACAGGACGCTTACATTTCATCCGCTAAAGTCGTGCCTTTCCCGGCACGTGAGGCCAACAGGCACCAATGAGCAAGCGAATTCGCAAGGCGGTATTTCCCGTGGCAGGGCTGGGCACGCGTTTTCTGCCCGCAACCAAGACCGTGCCGAAGGAGATGCTGCCCATCATTGATCGTCCGCTGATCCAGTACGCGGTGGACGAAGCGATTGAAGCGGGCTGCGACACGCTGGTGTTCATCACCAACCGCTACAAGCACGCGGTGGCCGACTATTTCGACAAGGCCTACGAGCTGGAGCAGAAGCTCGAGCGCGCTGGCAAGCAGGAACAGCTGGAGATGATCCGCCACGTGCTGCCCAACGGCGTGCGCGCGATCTTCGTCACCCAGGCCGAAGCCCTCGGCCTGGGCCATGCGGTGCTCTGCGCCAAGGCGGTCATCGGCGACGAGCCCTTTGCCGTGCTGCTGCCGGACGACCTGATCTGGAACCGTGGCGACGGCGCGTTGAAGCAGATGGCCGATCTCAACGAAGCCAGTGGCGCCAGCGTGATCGCGGTGGAAGACGTGCCGCATGACAAGACCGCCAGCTATGGCATCGTCGCCACCGAGGCGTTCGATGGCCGCAAGGGACGCATCTCGCAGATCGTGGAGAAGCCCAAGCCGGAGGACGCGCCGAGTGATCTGGCCGTGGTCGGCCGCTATGTGCTGAGCCCGAAGATCTTCGAACTGCTGGAGCAGACCGGCAGCGGTGCCGGTGGCGAGATTCAGCTGACCGATGCGATCGCGCAGCTGCTGAAGACCGAACAGGTCGACGCCTATCGGTTCGAGGGCATCCGTTTCGACTGCGGTACGCACCTGGGTCTGGTCGAAGCGACGATCCGCTTCGCGCTGGACAACCCGAAGCTGGCCGGCCCGGCGCGGGAGAAGCTGGCGGCGATGCTGGCGGAGTAAGGTTTATCAAGCGCTCCGTGCAGCGCCTTGTTTGATACGCGGGGGAGGGGGCGGATGGCCCTCTCCAAAACACGCCAAAGCCCTTCCATGGTGCTCGATGGCGCCATCCATGGCGCCAACGGTTTTGGAGAGGGCCATCCGCCCCCTCTCGACAGTTTCCGTGTGGCGCGGACGGGAAGGGCGGAATCAAAGGCAGAAGCACACGCAAAAAAGGCAGCCATAGGCTGCCTTTTTTGCGTGTTGGGGTCAGATCCCTTTGCATCGCAAAGGGCTCTGATCCCGGCCTTTGACCCTGCCTTTGCTCATCCCTCCGCCGCGCGGAATGTTGGGTGGCGCGGGTGGGTGAGGCTGACTGGGACCGTTGGCGCCATGGATGGCGCCATCGAGCCCCCAGGGACGGGTTCACGGCGTGTCCCGGGCAACCTCACCCACCCGGGCCCCACAGCCAACCAATAATCAGCCGGCAACGCTTTGAAACTTACAGCGTCTCGAAAATACCCGCCGCGCCCATGCCGGTGCCGATGCACATGGTCACCATGCCGTACTTCTGCTGGCGACGACGCAGGCCGTGCAGCAGGGTGGCGGTACGGATCGCGCCGGTCGCACCCAGCGGGTGGCCCAGGGCGATCGCGCCGCCCAGCGGGTTGACCTTGCTCGGGTCCAGGCCGCAATCGCGGATCACCGCCAGCGACTGCGCGGCGAAGGCTTCGTTCAATTCGATCCAGTCCAGCTGATCCTGGGTCAGGCCGGCCTGCTTCAGCGCCTTCGGAATCGCGGCGATCGGGCCAATGCCCATCACTTCCGGACGCACGCCGGCCACCGAGAAGCTGACGAAGCGGGCCAGCGGGGTCAGGCCGTAATCCTTGATCGCCTGTTCCGAGGCCAGCAGCACCGCGCCGGCACCGTCGCTCATCTGCGAGGAGTTGCCGGCGGTGACGGTGCCACCGAACTGGCCGTTGCGGAACACCGGGCGCAGCTTGGCCAGGCCTTCAGCCGAGGAATCCGGGCGCGGGCCTTCGTCGGTGTCGGCCACCTTGTTGCGGGTGATGATGCGCTTGCCGTCGGCCAGGTCCGGCAGGTGCGAGACGATCTCGTACGGGCTGATCTCATCCTTGAACTCGCCGTTCTGGATCGCGGCCATGGCCTTCTGGTGCGAGGCCAGGGCGAACGCGTCCTGGTCTTCGCGCGAGACCTTCCACTCTTCGGCCACCTTCTCGGCGGTGATGCCCATGCCGTAGGCGATGGCCACGTGGTCGTTGTCGAACACGCTCGGTGCCATCGCGATCTTGTTGCCCATCATCGGCACCATCGACATCGACTCGGTGCCGCCGGCCAGCATCAGGTCGGCGTTGCCCAGGCGGATCGCATCGGCAGCCTGCGCCACCGCCTGCAGGCCGGAGGAACAGAAGCGGTTCACGGTCTGTGCGGCGATGGTGTTGGGCAGGCCGGCCAGCAGCACGCCGATGCGCGCCACGTTCATGCCCTGCTCGGCTTCCGGCATGGCGCAGCCGATGATCGCGTCATCGATGCGGTTGACGTCCACGCCCGGCGCCTGTGCGACGACGCTGCGCAGCACGTGCGCAAGCATGTCGTCGGGGCGGGTGTTGCGGAACATGCCCTTGGGCGCCTTGCCAACCGGGGTACGGGTGGCGGCGACGATGTAGGCGTCCTGGATTTGCTTGGTCATTGCAGTGATCTCTTGAATAGGGTTTGGAAGAGGTTGCCGGCCAGCGGCCGGCACTACCGATGTCTTCCGTCAGTTCCGCAGCGGCTTGCCGGTCTTGAGCATGTGCGCGATGCGGGCCTGGGTCTTTTCCTGCTGGGCCAGTTCAACGAAATGCTTGCGCTCCAGGGTCAGCAGCCACTCTTCGTCCACCAGAGTGCCGCGATCGACCTTGCCGCCGCACAGCACGGTGGCGATGCGCTCGGCGATCTCGTAGTCGTACGGGCTGATGAAACGGCCTTCCAGCATGTTGACCAGCATCATCTTGAAGGTGGCGATGCCCACGTCACCGGCCACCTGGATGCGGCGTGCCGGCAGCGGCGGGCGGTAACCGGCTTCGGCCAGTGCACGCGCTTCGGCCTTGGCGATGTACAGCGCCTCGTAGCTGTTGAACACTACCTTGTCGGTGCTGCGCAGCAGGCCCAGTTCCTGGGCATTGACTGCCGAGTTGGACACCTTGGCCATGGCCACGGTCTCGAAGGTCTTCTTCAGTTCGGCGAACACATCACCGCCCGGACCGGCAGCCTGCGAGGCGCGCACGGCCAGTTCCTTCAGGCCACCACCGGCCGGCAGCAGGCCGACGCCGGCCTCGACCAGGCCGATGTAGCTTTCCAGGAAGGCCACGGTCTTGGCGCTGTGCATCTGGAACTCGCAGCCGCCACCCAGGGCCAGGCCACGCACCGCGGCCACCACTGGCACCAGCGAGTACTTGATGCGCTGGCTGGTGCGCTGGAAGTTGGCGACCATTTCTTCGAACTGGTCGACCTTGCCGGCCTGCAGCAGGCCCAGCGCACCGGCCAGGTCGGCACCAGCGGAGAAGGGTTCCTTCTGTTGCCAGATCACCAGGCCCTGGAAGTCCTTCTCGGCGCGGCTGACGCATTCCTGCAGGCCATCCAGCACCTGGTCGGACACAGTGTTCATCTTGGTTTTGAAGCTGACCACGGCGATGCCATCGCCGTCATGCCACATGCGCAGGCCGTCGTTCTCGAACACCGTCTCGCCCGGCGCGAACTTCTCGCCCAGCAGCGGATCGGGGAAACGCTGGCGCTGGTACACCGGCAGCGACGAGCGCGGCAGCTTGGCGTTGCGCGACGGGCTGTAGCTGCCCTCGGCGGCGTGCACGCCGTCGCGGCCATCGAACACCCAGTCCGGCAGCGGGGCGTTGCTCATGCTCTTGCCGGCCACGATGTCATCGGCAATCCACTGCGCGACCTGCTTCCAGCCGGCAGCCTGCCAGGTTTCGAACGGGCCCAGCGACCAGCCGTAGCCCCAGCGGATGGCCAGGTCGACGTCACGCGCGGTCTCGGCGATATCGGCCAGGTGGTAGGCGCTGTAGTGGAACAGGTCGCGGAAGGTCGCCCACAGGAACTGCGCCTGCGGGTGCTGGCTCTCGCGCAGCTTGGCGAACTTCTCGGCCGGGTTCCTGATCTTCAGGATCTCGACCACTTCCGGTGCAGCGGTGCGGTCAGCCGGACGGTAGTCCTGCTTCTCCAGGTCCAGCACCACGATGTCCTTGCCGACCTTGCGGAAGATGCCGGCGCCGGTTTTCTGGCCCAGCGCGCCCTTGGCAATCAGCGCGTCCAGCCACTTCGGCGACTTGAAGAATTCATGCCACGGGTCGTTGGGCAGGGTGTCGCCCATGGTCTTGATGACGTGGGCCATGGTGTCCAGGCCGACCACGTCGGAGGTGCGGTAGGTGGCCGACTTCGGGCGGCCCACCAGCGGGCCGGTCAGGCCGTCCACTTCATCAAAGCCCAGGCCGAACTGCTGGGTATGGTGGATGGTGGACAGGATCGAGAACACGCCGATGCGGTTGCCGATGAAGTTCGGGGTGTCCTTGGCGTACACCACGCCCTTGCCCAGGGTGGTGACCAGGAACGCTTCCAGGCCTTCCAGCACGGCCTTGTCGGTGGTGGTGGCCGGAATCAGTTCGGCCAGGTGCATGTAGCGCGGCGGGTTGAAGAAGTGCACGCCGCAGAAGCGGTGGCGCAGCTGCTCGGGCAGCACGTCGGCCAGCTTGTTGATGCCCAGGCCGGAGGTGTTGGAGGCCAGCACCGCGTGATCGGCCACGAACGGGCCGATCTTCTTGTACAGGTCCTGCTTCCAGTCCATGCGCTCGGCGATGGCCTCGATGATCAGGTCGCAGTCCTTCAGCTGCTCCAGGCCGGACTCGTAGTTGGCCGGGGTGATGGCTTCGGCCAGCGACTTGCTGGCCAGCGGCGCCGGGCTCAGCTTGCCCAGGTTGGCGATCGCCTTCAGCACGATGCCGTCGGCCGGACCTTCCTTGGCGGGCAGGTCGAACAGCACGGTGTCGACGCCAGCGTTGGTGAGGTGGGCGGCGATCTGGGCACCCATGACGCCGGCACCCAGCACGGCGGCGCGGCGGACTAGCAGGGAATTGGACATGGTGTAGGGCCTTTGTTGGTCAGCAGTTACGGGGTGGGTCGCACCCGATGGAATTACGGAGAAGCGGGCAGGGCGCTGGCGCGTGCGGCGGCGCGGAACCCGGCTTCGGCGAAATGGATCAGTTCGTGGGCGGCATGGGCACGATGCGCCGCTTCGGTGACACCGGCGGGACGCTTGATCAGCCCGAAGTCGGCCATCGCATAGGTCAGCGAGCCGGCCAGGAAGTCCAGGCGCCAGTACAACTCTTCCTTGCTCAGGTCGGGAATGCACTCGCCGATGGCCTTGCCGAACGCACGCAGCACATGGCCGTAGTGGTCGGACAGGAACTTGCGCAGGTTGTCGTTCTTCTCGGCGTAGGCGCGGGCGATCACGCGCACGAAGGCGCCGCCGTTCTGGCGGTCCTGGGCCAGTGCCAGCGCCGGCTCGACGAAGGCGGCCAGCACCGGGCGCAGCTGGCCGGGGTGTTCGGCACGGGCGCGCTCGAGCTGTGACAGGCGGGCACCGGTCATCTCGTCCATGCGACGGCGGAACACCTCGTTGACCAGGTTTTCCTTGGAGCCGAAGTGGTAGTTGACCGCCGCGATGTTGACGTCGGCCTGGCTGGTGACCTGGCGCAGCGAGGTGCCGGCGAAGCCGTGCTGGGCGAACAGCTCCTCGGCGGCACCGAGGATCCGGTCCTTGGTCGAGAAGTGGGCGGGCTTGGCCATCGGCGGGCGGACCTTAATCAAACGATTGTTTGATACTAGAACCAGACGGTAGCGTATGGCATTTTGCAGTGCAGCAGAAATGCCCGGGGCGGTCAGAATCCGCTCAGGTGGGTGAATGGGCGCGGTGGGGTCGGATCCGCGCAGGGGCTCCGCCCCCTGGCGGCCACGGGTTGCCAGCCGGCGGCCGGCACTACCACGGCGCCGCTTTATCTTTTACAATTCGCCTACGTTTATCAGGCTAAGCCCGCGTCCCGACGCGGGTTTTTTTCATGTTACCCTTCGGGCCATCAGCGGCCCGATTCCATTGGAGACATCCCATGGCGCTGGAGCGCACCCTTTCGATCATCAAGCCGGACGCCGTTGCCAAGAACGTCATCGGCGAAATCTACGCCCGCTTCGAGAAGGCCGGCCTGAAGGTCGTGGCCGCCAAGTACAAGCAGCTGTCGCGCCGCGAAGCCGAAGGCTTCTACGCCGTGCACCGCGAGCGTCCGTTCTTCAACGCGCTGGTCGAGTTCATGATCTCCGGCCCGGTGATGATCCAGGCCCTGGAAGGCGAGAACGCCGTCCTGGCCCACCGCGACCTGCTGGGCGCCACCAACCCGAAGGAAGCCGCCGCCGGTACCATCCGCGCCGACTTCGCCGAATCCATCGATGCCAACGCCGCTCACGGCTCGGACTCGGTCGAGAATGCAGCGATTGAAATCGCCTACTTCTTCGCCGCCACCGAAGTCGTTTCGCGCTGAGAGTAATGCCGTGAACGAGGTCGTACAGTCCCCCGCCATCCAGCCGCTGCCCAAGTCGGCACCCACGGCTGGCAAGCAGAACCTGCTCGACCTCGATCGCGCGGGCCTGGAACAGTTTTTCGTCGAAAAACTCGGCGAAAAGAAGTTCCGTGCCCATCAGGTGATGAAGTGGATCCACCATCGCTACGTCACCGATTTCGATGAAATGACCGATCTCGGCAAGGTCCTGCGCGCCAAGCTGCAGGCCCATGCCGAGGTCGTTGTCCCCAACATCGTGTTCGACAAGCCCTCCGCCGACGGCACCCACAAGTGGCTGCTGGCGATGGGCGTGGATGGCAAGAACGCCATCGAGACCGTGTACATCCCGGACAAGACGCGCGGTACGCTGTGCGTGTCCTCGCAGGTCGGCTGCGGCCTGAACTGCACGTTCTGCTCCACCGCCACCCAGGGCTTCAACCGCAACCTGACCACCGCCGAGATCATCGGCCAGGTGTGGGTCGCCGCGCGCCACCTGGGCAACGTGCCGCACCAGATGCGCCGCCTCACCAACGTGGTGATGATGGGCATGGGCGAGCCGCTGATGAATTTCGACAACGTCGTGCGCGCCATGAGCGTGATGCGCGACGATCTGGGCTACGGCCTGGCCAACAAGCGCGTGACCCTGTCGACCTCCGGCCTGGTGCCGCAGATCGATCGCCTGTCCGCCGAAAGCGACGTGTCGCTGGCCGTTTCCCTGCATGCGCCGAATGACGCGCTGCGCGAAACGCTGGTGCCGTTGAACAAGAAGTACCCGATCGCTGAGCTGATGGCCTCGTGCGCACGCTACCTGCGCGCCAACAAGCGCCGCGAATCGGTCACCTTCGAGTACACCCTGATGAAGGGCATCAACGACAAGCCCGAGCATGCCCGCGAGCTGGCCCGGCTGATGCACCAGTTCGACAACGCGGTACAGGCCAGGGACTCGGGCAAGGTCAACCTGATTCCGTTCAACCCGTTCCCGGGCACCCGCTACGAGCGCTCCGAAGAGGCGCATATCCGCGCCTTCCAGAAGATCCTGCTCGACAGCAACGTGCTGACCATGGTCCGCCGCACCCGTGGCGACGACATCGACGCCGCCTGTGGCCAGCTCAAGGGCCAGGTGATGGACCGCACCCGCCGCCAGGCCGAGTTCAACAAGACGCTGCAGGCGGGGAAGGGGAGCGATGCCGCGGCCTGACCGCCTCTGGCTGGTCCTGTTCGCAGGCACGCTGGCCCTCGCGGTCGGCGGCTGCAAATCCCATCCCAAGGCCAGGCTCGGACCGAGCGAGGCGCCGGTGTATTCGGTGCGCGACCCGGACGGGGTGCGCCGCCAGGTGCGCCTGAACGACCTGCTCACGCTGGCGGCCCGCGACATGCAGGTCGGCAATCTCGACGGTGCCGAACGCAAGGCACGCGAAGCCATGAAACTGGCCCCGGGCGAACCGGACGCGCTGGTGCTGCTGGCCGGCATCGATGAGCGGCGTGGCCGTACCGTGCAGGCCGGCGAGGGCTTCCGTCGGGCCGCCGAGCTGGCCCCGACCCGGGGTGACGTGCTCAACAACTATGGCGCCTGGCTTTGCCAGCAGGGACGCCCGGCCGAATCGCTGGCGTGGTTCGACCGCGCCCTGCAGGCACCGGGCTATCCCACGCCGGCCGAAGCCCAGGCCAACGCCGGGGGCTGTGCGCTGGATGCCGGGCAGTTCGAGCGTGCCGAACGCGACCTGCGCGCCGCGCTGGCGACGGTGCCCGGCAACCCGGTTGCACTGGAGGCGATGGCACAACTGAGCTTCCGCCAGGGCCGCTACATGGAGGCTCGCGCCTTCGCCGAGCGCCGTATGGCGGCTGCACCGGCAACACGTTCCGTGTTACAACTTGCCTCTCAAATCGAAGCGCGGCTGGGCGATCGGGCGGCATCTGATCGCTATCTGCAGCGGATTCGACAGGAATTTCCGCAGGATGCGGGCTCCTAACTCCAGGGTTGATGCATTGTGATTGATGACCAGACTGTGAGCGCTCTCGAGACTGCGGCCGGCTGTGGCACCCGCCTTCGCCAGGCCCGTGAGGCGGCCGGACTGACCCTTGAAGACGTTGGCTCGCGCCTGCGCATGCCCGTCCAGGTGGTGAAGTCCCTGGAAGAAGAACAATGGCAGAAACTGGGGGCGCCGGTGTTCGTGCGCGGCCAGCTGCGCAGCTATGCGCGCCTGCTGAACGTGGATATCAGCCAGCTGCTCGAGCAGGCCCAGGTCGGGCCGGTAGTGCCGCCGACGCTGGTCAGCCATACCCATACCCCGCGCGCGCGCCGCATTGCCGAGAACCTTGGCCGGCGCGTGCTGTATGTCGGCATCACCGCGGTGCTGGCGGTGCCGGTGTGGTTCGCCACCCGCGGCCATTTCGATGGCAGTGCCAGCTCCTCGCCGAGCACCGCATCGCTGGATGCGATTCCGGCGGCGGTGCCAGTGGCCCCGTCCGCGGCCGGTGTCGAGCCTGCCGCGCCGGCCGATGCCGGCAGCGCGCCGGCCAGCAAGCCGGCAGCCACCCCGTACGTGGCCTCGCTGGCCCCGGTGCCGCGTCCTGCGCCGGCCCCGGCGGCGGCCGGCAACACGCTGGAGATGCAGTTCAGCGGCGACAGCTGGGTCGATATCGGTGGCCCGGACGGCGGCACCGTCGAGAAGGCACTGATCAAGTCCGGCGAGAGCCGCAGCTTCACCCCCGGCCAGGTGGCCCGGGTGACCCTGGGCAATGCCTCGGCGGTCCAGGTTCAGCAGAATGGCGCTATCGTCGATCTGACCCCCTACCAGCGAGCCAACGTGGCACGCTTTCAGGTATCCTCTGAAGGCTCCGTAGTCCCGGTTTCGCACTGAGGCGCGGTTTCACCACCTTCGATTAAACCCAATGGTCCCTCCCGATGGGCGGGGCGAGAGTACGCATGGCGATCGACGATCTGCTCGACGAGCACGAACAAAGTGAACGCGTCCGCAGCTGGCTGCGGAAGAATGGCGCCAGCATCCTCGGTGGCGTGGTCATCGCCATCGGTGCCATTGCCGGCTGGCAGTGGTACCAGAAGGATCAGGGCGGCAAGCTGGCCTCGGCCAACGTCGAGTACCAGAAGGCGCTCGAAGGCCTGCAGCAGAACAAGCTCGACGATGCCGCCAAGGCGGTCAAGGCGCTTGAGGCCGGCCCGTCCAGCATCTACGGCGACCTCGCGGCGCTGCAGCTGGCCAAGGCCCAGGTCGATGCCGGCAAGAACGAAGAAGCCCTGGCGACCCTGCGCGCGGTGAAGGTTGAAGGCGACCTGCAGCGCGTGGTCGACCAGCGCGTGGCGCGCCTGCTGGTGGCCACCGGCAAGAGCGATGAGGCGATCAAGCTGCTGGGCAGCGCCACCGACAGCAGCAGCCTGGAAATCCATGGCGATGCGCTGCTGGCGCAGGGCAAGCGTGATGACGCCCGTGCACAGTACGAAAAGGCGCTGAAGTCGCTGGACGTGGCAGCGCCGCAGCGGCGCGTGCTGGAAACCAAGGTTATGGACGCCGGCGGCACCGTCGCCGCCCCTGCGGAGTCGGTTTGATGAGTCAGAAGGTCATGATCACCCGCGTCGCCACCGTGCTCCTGATGGGCATGGCCCTGACCGGCTGCAGCACCATGAAGGGCTGGTTCGCCGGCAAGGACGCGGCAGCGAAGAAGGCGCAGGAGCCGGCTGAACTGGTCAAGTTCGAGCCGACCGTGAAGGTCAACAAGATCTGGTCGGTCAACCTGGGCAAGGGCGAGCGCCGTATCGGCGTGCGCCAGGGCCCGGCGGTGGCCAACGGCCACGTGTTCGCTGCGGCGATCACCGGTGGCGTGCATGCCATCGACCTGGAGACCGGCAAGAAGGCCTGGACCTGGGAGCCGAAGAAGGAAAAGAAGAAGGCCAAGCTGCGCCTGTCCGGCGGCCCGGGTGTCGGTGAGAACCTGGTCGTGGTCGGCACCCTGGATGGCCAGGTCATCGCCCTGGACATCAACGACGGCAGCGAGAAGTGGCGCGCCCGTGTTCCGGGTGAAGTCATTGCCGCACCGGCCGTGGCCCAGGGCCTGGTCTACGTGCGCAGCAACGATGGCCGCGTGACTGCCTTCGACGCCGGCAACGGCACCCAGAAGTGGTTCAACCCCAGCGAGCTGCCGGCGCTGACCGTGCGTGGCAACGCGCCGGTGGTGACCGGCCCGGGCGTGCTGTTCATCGGCAAGGACGAGGGTTCGGTTGCAGCCCTGGCCCAGCAGGATGGGCGTACCCTGTGGGAGCAGAACCTCGGCAACGGCGAAGGCCGTACCGAGCTGGAGCGCATGGCCGACGTCGACGGCGCGCCGGTGCTCGAGGGCAACACCCTGTATGTGAGCAGCTTCAAGAACCAGACCATGGCCATCGAAGGCCCGACCGGTCGCCCGCTGTGGGCGCGCGACCATGGCGGTGCCGGTGGCGTGGCGGTGTCGTCGGGCAATGTGTTCGTCACCGACAACAAGGGCGGCGTGTTCGGCCTGGACAAGGCCAGCGGCGCGGCCATGTGGTCGCAGACCGAGCTGGCGCGTCGTTCGCTGACCGGTCCGGCGCTGCACGGTGACTACGTGGTGGTCGGCGACTACAAGGGATACGTGCACTGGCTGCGCACCTCCGATGGTGCCATGGCGGCACGGGCCAAGAGCGGTGGCGATGCCCTGCTGGCCCAGCCGGTCGTGGCGGATGGGGTGCTGCTGGTGCAGAACGTGGATGGCAAGCTGACCGCCTTCCGGTTGGCAAACTAAAAATTGGAGTAATCGCGATGCTGCCTTTGGTCGCCCTGGTTGGACGGCCGAATGTCGGCAAGTCGACTATTTTCAATGCGCTTACGCGCACCCGTGACGCGCTGGTCCATGACCAGCCCGGCGTCACCCGTGACCGCAACTACGGCGTCTGCCGCCTCGACGAGGACAACCATTTCCTCGTCGTGGATACCGGCGGTATTGCCGGTGAGGACGAAGGCCTGGCCGGTGCCACTACGCGCCAGGCGCGGGCGGCTGCCGCCGAAGCCGATCTGATCCTGTTCGTCGTCGATGCCCGCGAGGGCACCTCGGCGCTGGACGACGAGATCCTGGCTTGGCTGCGCAAGCTGTCGCGCCCGACGCTGCTGCTGATCAACAAGATCGACGGCACCGACGAGGACAGCGTGCGTTCGGAGTTTGCCCGCTACGGCTTCGGCGAGATGCTGACCGTCTCGGCCGCCCATCGCCAGGGTCTGGACGACCTGCTGGACGAAGTGATCCAGCGCCTGCCCGAAGAAGGCAGCGGCGAAGAGCTGGACAACGATCCGAACCGCATCCGCATCGCCTTCGTCGGCCGCCCGAACGTGGGCAAGTCGACGCTGGTCAACCGCATCCTCGGCGAGGAGCGCATGATCGCCTCCGATGTGCCGGGCACCACCCGCGATTCGATCGCGGTGGACCTGGAGCGTGACGGCCGCGAATACCGCCTGATCGATACCGCCGGCCTGCGCCGCCGTTCGCGCGTGGACGAGGTCGTCGAGAAGTTCTCGGTGGTCAAGACCATGCAGTCGATCGAGCAGTGCCAGGTGGCGGTGCTGATGCTGGATGCCACCGAAGGCGTGACCGACCAGGACGCCACCGTGCTCGGTGCCGTGCTGGATGCCGGCCGCGCGCTGGTGATCGCCATCAACAAGTGGGATGGCCTGACCGAGTACCAGCGCGAGCAGGCCGAAACCATGCTGTCGCTGAAGCTCGGCTTCGTGCCGTGGGCCGAATCGGTGCGCATCTCGGCCAAGCATGGCTCAGGCCTGCGTGAGCTGTTCCGTGCCGTGCACCGCGCGCACGAATCGGCGAACAAGACCTTCACCACCAGCGAAGTGAACAAGGCGCTGGAAGTGGCGTACGAGACCAACCCGCCGCCGACCATCCGCGGCCATGTCTCCAAGCTGCGTTACGTGCACCCGGCCGGCGCCAACCCGCCGACCTTCATCGTGCACGGCACGCGCCTGAAGGAGCTGCAGGAATCGTACAAGCGCTACCTGGAGAACTTCTTCCGCAAGCGCTTCAAGCTGATCGGCACGCCGGTGAGCTTCATCTTCCGCGAGGGTGCCAACCCGTACGAGGGCAAGAAGAACGTCCTCACCGAGCGGCAGGTCAAGGCCAAGCGGCGCTTGATGAAGCACGTCAAGGGCAAGTGATTCACGAAACGGCGGCCGCAGGGCCGCCTTTTTCGTTTGTGGTAGTGCCGGCCGCTGGCCGGCAACCTCGCATCGTCTGATGTGTTGATGGCGTTGCCGGCCAGCGGCCGGCACTACCCCCTCGGAAACCCCGGGGCAGTCCCGCGCACAGCGTCTGCGCGATAATGCGGCCCATGAGCATCCAAGAGCTTTCCCCCGCGCAGGCACGAGAGCGCCTGGCCCATGGCGCCGTGCTGATCGATGTGCGCGAGGCGCACGAACGGGCCGGCGGCATGGCCGAGGGCGCGCGTGGCGTGGCCAAGGGCGAGTTGCAGGCCGACCCGGCGGCGCATCTGCCGCGGCACGACCAGGAAGTCCTGCTGATCTGCCAGAGCGGCAAGCGCTCGGCCGATGCGGCGCAGGTGCTGCTGGATGCGGGCTACACCAACGTGAGCTCGGTTGCTGGCGGCACCGTCGCCTGGCGCGAGCAGTCGCTGCCGCTGGTGCAGCCGCTTTCCAGCGCCGCCGACCGTGACTTCTACGATCGTTATTCGCGCCACCTGCTGCTGCCTCAAGTCGGCGAAGCCGGGCAGCGCCGGCTGCAGCAATCACGCGTGCTGGTGCTGGGGGCGGGCGGGTTGGGCGCGCCGGCTGGCTTCTATCTGGCGGCCGCTGGGGTAGGGCATCTGCGCTTTGCCGACCACGACCGCGTCGAGCGCAGCAACCTGCACCGGCAGATCGTGCACACCGAGGCCAGCGTCGGCCAGCTCAAGGTCGATTCGGCGCGCGAGCGGCTGCTGGCGCTGAACCCCTCCATCGAGGTCGAGGCGGTGCCCGAGCGGGTGACCTCCGAGAACGTGGATGCCCTGCTCGAGGGCGTGGACGTGGTGCTGGATGGCTCGGACAACTTCCCGCTGCGCTACCTGCTCAACGATGCCTGCATCAAGCACGCCAAGCCGCTGGTGTATGCCGCCATCGAGCGCTTTGATGGCCAGGTAAGCGTGTTTGACGCCGGCCGTCAGCGTGGCGTGGCGCCGTGCTACCGCTGCCTGTTCCCGGAGCCGCCGCCGCCGGAGTTCGCGCCGAACTGTTCCGAGGCCGGCGTGCTGGGCGTGCTTCCTGGCCTGGCCGGCGTGCTGCAGGCCACCGAAGTGCTGAAGCTGCTGCTGGGCATCGGTGAGCCGCTGGTGGGGCGGCTGCTGCGCTTCGACGCGCTGGGCATGCGCTTCCGCGAGACCGGCATCCGGCCCGACCCGCAGTGTCCGGTGTGCGCGCCGGGCGTGCCGTTCCCGGGGTATATCGATTACGCCGCGTTTTGCCGGGGTGGGTGAACCCGATCGGGGTGCGCATTGGTAGATGCCGACCTTGGTCGGCGCTCTTGTGCCAACCAAGGTTGGCACCTACCGGGGCGGGTGCATGGTTGGAAACGCCAAAGCGGATGCATGGTTTCGGGATGATGCTCGGGGTCACTACGGGCATCGTTCCACTTCCAAGACAATCCGGCGCAACATGCGTGCTATTGCCGTCATCGGCATTGCTCTATTGTTGAACCCGATTCTGGATCTTGGGGAAAACGCCGCATGGCGGTAGAAGCAGCGACCAGCGAGCTGGTCAAGGTCGTAGCCCTGCTGGGCGCGGCGGTGGTGATGGTGCCCCTGTTCCGCCGGGCCGGCCTGGGCTCGGTGCTGGGCTACTTCGCCGCCGGCCTGGCGATCGGGCCGTTCGGGCTGGGCTGGTTCTCCGACCCGCAGGCGATCCTGCATACCGCCGAGCTCGGTGTGGTGATGTTCCTGTTCGTGATCGGCCTGGAAATGCGGCCCTCGCACCTGTGGAGCCTGCGCAAGGAAATCTTCGGGCTGGGCACGCTGCAGATCGTCACCTGTGCGCTGGTGCTGACCAGCATCGCCAAGCTGTTCGGCCTGCCATGGCAGGTGGCCTTCATCGGCGCCACCGGTTTCGTGCTCACCTCCACTGCGGTGGTGATGCAGCTGCTGGCCGAGCGCGGCGACATCGCGCTGCCGTCGGGGCAGAAGATCGTCTCCATCCTGCTGTTCGAAGACCTGCTGATCGTGCCGTTGCTGGCGCTGGTGGCGTGGATGGGCCCGAGCGCGGGCAGCGCCGATGGCGAAGGCTCGCGCTGGCTGTCGGTGGCAATCGGCGTGGGTGCCATCGTCGGCCTGGTGCTGGTCGGCCGCTTCCTGCTCAATCCGCTGTTCCGCGTGCTGGCCGAATCGAAGGCGCGCGAGGTGATGACCGCCGCCGCACTGCTGGTGGTGCTGGGCGCGGCGCTGCTGATGCAGCTGTCCGGCCTGTCGATGGCGATGGGCGCGTTCCTGGCCGGTGTGCTGCTGAGCGAATCGACCTTTCGCCACCAGATCGAAGCGGACATCGAACCGTTCCGCGGCATCCTGCTCGGCCTGTTCTTCCTCAGCGTGGGCATGGCGCTGGACCTGGGCGTGGTGGCCGGCAACTGGCAGCTGATCCTCGGCCTGGTGCTGGCGTTGATGGCAGCCAAGGCGCTGTGCATCTACGTGGTGGCGCGTATCATGGGCAGCGATCACGCGCAGGCGCTGGACCGTGGCGTGCTGATGGCGCAGGGCGGCGAGTTCGCCTTCGTGCTGTTCTCCGCCGCCGCATCGGCCGGCGTGATCAACCTGGAGATCAATGCCAACTTCACCGCCGTGGTGGTGCTGTCGATGGCGCTGACTCCGCTGGTGGTGCTGCTCTACAAGCGCATCGCACCGAAGCCGACGGTCAACCTGGACGGCGTGGACGAGGCCGAGGGCCTGTCCGGCAGCGTGCTGCTGATCGGCTTCGGCCGCTTCGGCCAGGTCGCCAGCCAGTCGCTGCTGGCGCGCGACGTGGACGTGACCATCATCGACAACGATGTGGAGATGATCCAGAGCGCGGCGCGGTTCGGTTTCAAGATCTACTACGGCGACGGCACGCGGTTGGATGTGCTGCATGCCTCCGGCGCAGCCACTGCGCGCGCGATTGCGGTGTGCGTGGACAAGGCCGAGGCCGCCGACCGCATCGTTGAACTGGTGGCGCATGAGTTCCCGCAGGCCAAGCTGATGGTGCGTTCGTTCGACCGTGAGCATTCGCTGCGGTTGATTCATGCCGGCGTCGATTTCCAGATCCGCGAGACGTTTGAATCGGCGGTGCTGTTCGGCCAGGCCGCGCTGGTGGAACTGGGTGCGGATGAGGACGATGCGGTGGAGATTGCCGCCGAGATCCGTCGCCGCGACGCCGAGCGCTTCGAGCTGGAGATTGCCGGTGGGGGTTTGAATGCCGGCGCGCGGATGATTTACGGCAACAGCCCGCAGGGGGTACCGACGCCGACGCCGTTCACCGCGCCGAAGCGGGAGAGCAAGACGCTGAACCCGCAGGATGTGCCGGAAGAGGAATAGCGCCCGGTAGTGCCGGCCGCTGGCCGGCAGATACGGAAACGCTTCGACGTCGTGAGGTTGCCGGCCAGCGGCCGGCACTACCGGTGGGGAATTGCCGAAGCCGGCACTACCGGGTGGGGATTACCCAAGTTGGCGGTGGGCGAGGGCGCGTGAATCGGGGACAATAGCGTCCCCGCCGCCCCACGCCTGCTCCCGATGACCGATTCCGCCCCCCAGCATCCTGCCCGCATCCTTGATGGCCGCCGTATCGCCGAGGACCTGCTCGACAGCCTGAAGGTGCGCGTCGACGCCCGCGTGGCCGCCGGCGGCAGCCGTCCGGGCCTGGCCGTGGTGCTGGTCGGCGGCGACCCGGCCTCGACCGTGTACGTGCGCAACAAGCGCCGTGCCGCCGAGAAGGTCGGCATCGAGGCGCATGACTACGATCTGCCGGCCGGTACCACCGAGGCCGAGCTGCTTGACCTGATCGACCAGCTCAATGCCGACCCCAAGATCAACGGCATCCTGATCCAGCTGCCGCTGCCGGGCATTCCGGATGCTCGCCGGCTGATCCAGCGCATCGACCCGCGCAAGGACGTGGACGGCTTCCATCCGGAAAACGTCGGCCACCTGGCCCTGCGCGAGTTCGGCCTGCGCCCGTGCACCCCGCGCGGCATCACCACGCTGCTGGGCCACACCGACCAGCCGGTACGCGGCCGCAACGCCACCATCGTGGGCGTGAGCAACCACGTCGGCCGCCCGATGGGCCTGGAACTGCTGATTGCCGGCTGCACCGTGACCAGCTGCCACAAGTTCACCCCCAAGGACGTGCTGGAACAGGCCGTGCGCAACGCCGACATCCTGGTGGTGGCCGTGGGCCGCCCGGGCATCGTGCCGGGCGAGTGGGTGAAGCCGGGCGCGGTGGTGATCGACGTGGGTATCAACCGCTTGGATGACGGCCGCCTGGTGGGCGATGTTGGGTTTGAGGCCGCTGCGCAGCGGGCCAGCTGGATCACCCCGGTGCCGGGTGGCGTGGGCCCGATGACCGTGGCCACGTTGATGCAGAACACGTTGGAAGCGGCGGAAGCGCTGAGCTGACTGGTAGTGCCGGCCGCTGGCCGGCAATCCGGTAAGCCTTCCGAGGGTGCATGAGGTTGCCGGCCAGCGGCCGGCACTACCTGCTGTGGTGTGGCCCCTGAATGGATCACCGCCCGCGCGACACTGCGTCGCATCTACCCCCTGCCACGCGGCGCGAAAACAGGGTAAAATGTCGCGCTTCCCCACATCTCGGGTATGCCGATGCTGCGCATCCAGGCTGAAGCACTCACTTACGACGACGTCTCGCTCGTCCCCGCCCACTCGACCATCCTGCCCAAGGACGTCAACCTCGAAACGCGGTTGACTCGCGACCTGAAGCTCAAGCTTCCGATCCTGTCCGCAGCCATGGATACCGTCACCGAAGCCCGCCTGGCCATCGCCATGGCCCAGCTCGGCGGCATGGGCATCATCCACAAGAATCTCAGCCTGGAACAGCAGGCCGCGGAAGTGGCCAAGGTCAAGAAGTTCGAGGCCGGTGTCATCCGCGACCCGATCACCGTCGGCCCGGAAACCACCATCCGCGACGTGCTGGCCCTGACCCAGGCGCACAACATCTCCGGCGTGCCGGTGGTGGGCAGCGACGGCCTGCTGGCCGGCATCGTGACCCACCGCGACATGCGCTTCGAGACCGAGCTGGATGATCCGGTCCGCCACATCATGACCAAGAAGGATCGCCTGATCACGGTCAAGGAAGGCGCCGCGTCTGATGAAGTGCTGCAGCTGCTGCACCGCAACCGCATCGAAAAGGTGCTGGTGGTCAACGATTCGTTCGAACTGCGTGGCCTGATCACCGTCAAGGACATCCAGAAGAACACCGACTTCCCCAACGCTGCCAAGGATCTGTCGACCCGCCTGCTGGTCGGCGCTGCAGTCGGCGTGGGTGGCGATACCGATCGCCGCGTGGAAGCGCTGGTCGCCGCCGGCGTGGACGTGATCGTGGTCGATACCGCGCACGGCCACTCGCAGGGCGTGCTGGACCGCGTCAGCTGGGTCAAGAAGAACTTCCCGAACGTGCAGGTCATCGGTGGCAACATCTGCACCGGCGAAGCCGCACTGGCGCTGCTGGACAGCGGCGCGGACGCAGTCAAGGTCGGCATCGGCCCGGGCTCGATCTGCACCACCCGCGTCGTCGCCGGCGTCGGCGTGCCGCAGGTCACCGCGATCGACCTGGTGGCCGAAGCGCTGCAGGACCGCATCCCGCTGATCGCCGACGGTGGCATCCGCTACTCGGGCGACATCGGCAAGGCGCTGGCCGCCGGTGCCTCGACCATCATGGTCGGTGGCCTGCTCGCCGGTACCGAGGAATCGCCGGGCGAGACCGAGCTGTACCAAGGCCGTTCGTACAAGAGCTACCGCGGCATGGGTTCGCTGGCTGCGATGGAGAAGGGGTCGAAGGACCGCTACTTCCAGGACGCCGCCACCGCCGACAAGCTGGTGCCGGAAGGCATCGAAGGCCGCGTGCCGTACCGCGGCCCGGTGGGCGGCATCATCCACCAGCTGATGGGCGGCCTGCGCGCCACCATGGGCTATGTAGGTTGCGCCACCATTGAAGACATGCGCAGCAAGCCCAAGTTCGTGAAGATCAGCGGCGCCGGCCAGCGTGAGAGCCACGTCCACGACGTGACCATCACCAAAGAGCCGCCGAACTACCGCGCCTGATGCGCTTGCGAACTGCTCTTGCGATTACGGGCAGCCTGCTGATGGCAGGCTGTTCGTTGTCCGAACCGCCGCCGCGCTCCGGGTCTCCGGGCGCGGCGGTTTCGCAATTGCAGGACGTACAGGCGTGCCAGAACGCGTTCTCGCTGCCGAAGGGCTGGCAGGTGCAGGCCGCTGGCGAACAGCGCTGGCTGCTGAAGGGCACCGGCGAGCGCCCGCTGCAGGTCATCCTGCGGTGCGTTACCGATCTGGGTGACAGGCTTGAAGATCCTGTGGTCATCGCCGAGCTGGGGCCGCTGGAGCCGAAACGGATGAGCGCGCAGTCCGCGTTCTGGGGCAACGCCGTGGATTCCGGTTACCCGATGCACGCCATGCAACGGCGCATCGTGCCCGGCACCGAAGTGCAGGAAATCGCCGAACTGCCGCGCGCTGACCGCGCCAACCCCAACGCGCCGCACGGCCTGCTGATGCTGCGCTGGGATGAGGAAGACCCCTCACATATTCAACAACGCGAGGCGTTCATCGCCACGCTGACGCAGAGCCTTGAAGCGCCGGGCGCTGCGAAAAACACCACTGGAACGGCACCATGACCAACATCCATAACGACAAGATCCTCATCCTCGATTTCGGCGCGCAGTACACGCAGCTGATCGCCCGCCGCATCCGCGAGCTGGGCGTCTACTGCGAAATCTGGGCGTGGGACCACAACCCGGCCGAGATCGCCGCGTTTGGCGCCAAGGGCATCATCCTGTCCGGTGGCCCGGAATCGACCACGCTGCCGGGTGCCCCGGCCGCGCCGCAGGAAGTGTTCGACAGCGGCCTGCCGATCTTCGGCATTTGCTACGGCATGCAGACCCTGGCCGCGCAGCTGGGCGGTGCCACCGAAGCGGCGGATCAGCGCGAATTCGGCCACGCCGAAGTGAACGTGATCAACCCGGATGCACTGTTCAAGGGCCTGAGCGACCACGGCGGCGAGCCGAAGCTGAATGTCTGGATGAGCCACGGCGACCATGTCTCCGTTGCACCGCCGGGCTTCACCATCACCGCCACCACCGACCGCATTCCGGTGGCCGCCATGGCCAATGAAGAGAAGCGCTGGTACGGCGTGCAGTTCCACCCGGAAGTGACCCACACCCTGCAGGGCCAGGCGCTGCTGCGCCGCTTCGTGGTGGATGTGTGCGGCTGCCAGACCCTGTGGACCGCCGCCAACATCATCGACGACCAGATCGCCCGCGTGCGCGAACAGGTGGGCGATGACGAAGTGATCCTGGGTCTGTCCGGCGGCGTCGATTCGTCCGTGGTGGCCGCGCTGCTGCACAAGGCCATCGGCGAGAAGCTGACCTGCGTGTTCGTGGATACCGGCCTGCTGCGCTGGCAGGAAGGCGACCAGGTGATGGCGATGTTCGCCGAGCACATGGGCGTAAAGGTCGTGCGCGTGAATGCCGCCGACCGTTACTTTGCTGCGCTGGAAGGCGTGAGCGACCCGGAAGCCAAGCGCAAGATCATCGGCAACCTGTTCGTTGAGATCTTCGACGAAGAATCGAACAAGCTGAAGAATGCCAAGTGGCTGGCGCAGGGCACCATCTACCCGGACGTGATCGAGTCGGCTGGCAGCAAGACCGGCAAGGCACATGTGATCAAGAGCCACCACAACGTGGGCGGCCTGCCGGAGCACATGAAGCTGGGCCTGGTGGAGCCGCTGCGCGAGCTGTTCAAGGACGAAGTGCGCCGCCTGGGCGTCGAGCTGGGCCTGCCGCGCACCATGGTCTACCGCCACCCGTTCCCGGGCCCGGGCCTGGGCGTGCGTATCTTGGGTGAAGTGAAGCGCGAATACGCCGAGCTGCTGGCCAAGGCCGATGCCATCTTCATTGATGAGCTGCGCAAGGCGGATCTGTACGACAAGACCAGCCAGGCGTTTGCCGTGTTCCTGCCGGTGAAGTCGGTGGGCGTGGTGGGCGACGCGCGGGCTTATGAATGGGTGATTGCGCTGCGTGCGGTTGAGACGATTGATTTCATGACCGCGCATTGGGCCCATCTGCCGTATGAGTTCCTGGGTACGGTGAGCAACCGGATCATCAATGAGTTGCGGGGGGTGTCGCGGGTGGTCTATGACATCTCGGGGAAGCCGCCGGCGACCATTGAGTGGGAGTGAGTTGAAAGAACGAGGGCGCCGAGAGGCGCCCTTGTTGTTTGCGGATTCTACTCACACGTTCCCGTTGCGAGCCTTCTGGCGCATCGTACTGAACTTGTATCAGCCATAGGGGCTTTGCGTCGTTGAACGAGTTGTGGGTAGATCATCTGCTGGGCTGGGATGATTTAGCGCTGGCCTTGTGTGTAAGCGCTTTGGCCATTAATTGTTAGATACTTACGTGCTGTCGGATGTGGAAAGAATAGGGTGGGCGCACAAATGGTTGGGGTGAGTTCGATCATAATCTCCGTGCGAATGTGTCCTTGCACGTACCTGGCGAGGCACCGCTTTTTCGGCCACGCTCATCCTATGCATCTAAGGGGGAAGATGGCTGCTTGACACCGAGACGACATTCGGCGCTGAAAAGTAGATCTTTGTTGCTCGATGGCGCGCAAGACGCCTTATCGAGCTTGACCTAACGAGTGCAATGTTCAGGCGAGTGTTAAGGCTATACGATGGGCCACATAGGCTTGTTCCGTTCCCTGCGGATACCTACCCTGCTCCGTCGGAGTTCACTCTGTCGTGATGACGAGTAAGCCCTTGCACATGTCGCCGCGCAAGGTAATTCAGGAGCGGCCGCATGCTTCCTAGCGTCCACAGGCGGCCCTCTGGTTGGTAGTTGAGGGCCGGCAGGGTCCTTAGAGTATGGGCCATTGGGCGAGCCCAGAAGTCGGCATAGTGCTGGGACGGACTTAGCGATGCATAATCAGGTAACCTGGGAACAGAGTGCTGATCGGCATGACGCCACACGACTTTATCGCCAAGTGGAAGAACGGCGGCGACGAGCGCCGCGACTTTCAGCCTTTTTTTGAGGACCTGTGCCGGCTCCTGGGCCACAAGACCCCGCGCGAAGCGGATCCCAACCACGAGTGGTTCACATACGAGTACGGCGCTAGCAAGACTAGCGGGGGCAGTGGCTGGGCCGATGCGTGGAAAAAGGGGTGCTTCGGCTGGGAGGCGAAGGGTACACACAAGGATCTTGCGAAGGCCTACCAGCAATTGAAGATGTACGCCGACGCCTTGGAGAACCCGCCACTTCTTATCGTGTCCGACCTTCAACGCTTCGAGGTCCACACCAACTTCACAGCCACGGTAAAGAAGGTCTATGCGTTCACGGTCGAAGACCTTGCCGATCCGGAGGCGCGCCGGCTCCTGTCAGCGGCATTCAATGACCCGCATCAGTTGAAGCCTGGGACCAGTCGCGCCGCTATTACGGAAGAGGCGGCGGGGCTGTTTGCGGCGCTGGCCGAGGACCTGCGCAAGCGTCACCACGACCCTCACGCCGTGGCCCACTTCCTTAATAGGCTGTTGTTCTGCATGTTCGCCGAGGACATTGGCCTCCTACCCGAGCATGTGTTCACGAAGTTGGTCAACAGTTCGCAGGCGCAACCTGACAAGTTCGAGGCCCGAACGGCGGAACTGTTCGCGGCAATGAGGGATGGTGGTGATTTTGCCCTTAACACCATCGAGTGGTTCAATGGCGGCCTGTTCGAGGACGCGGCGACGCTGCGCCTCGAAGCCCCTGAGCTGGAAATCCTGAACACGGCGGCGAAACTGGACTGGTCCGAGATTGACCCTTCCATCTTCGGCACCCTGTTCGAGCGTGGTTTGGACCCCGCTAAGCGCAGTCAGTTAGGAGCCCACTATACCGATCCAGAAACGATTATGAAGATCGTCGGCCCGGTGGTGGTCGATCCACTGACAGCTGAGTGGGACAAGGAAAAGCGGGCCATTGCTGACATCTTGGCCAAGTCAAAGGTTCGCGGCATTCCTAAGGCTGCGCAGCAGCGCTTTAACGTCTTCTTGGAGCGTCTGCGTTCGTTCCGTGTACTGGACCCGGCCTGCGGGTCAGGCAACTTTCTCTTCGTCGCCCTACGCGCGTTGAAGGATCTGGAACAATACGTCATTTTTGATGCCGAAATCATGGGCTTGCCCCGTCAGGCGCCTGGCGTAGGACCGGCGAACGTCCTTGGCATTGAGCTGAACGAATACGCGGCGGAACTCGCGCGCATAACTGTCTGGATCGGCGAGATCCAGTGGATGATCTCCAATGGCTATGGGGCGCGTCGCAATCCGATCCTGCGCTCGCTTGGGAGCATCGAGAACCGCGATGCCTTGGTCAACGATGACGGAAGCGAGGCGCAATGGCCTCAAGCCGATGCCATTGTCGGCAATCCGCCGTTCGTGGGAAACAAGAAGTTAATCCGTGAGTTGACGCAGGAGTACATGGATAGGGTTCGCAAGGCGTACCAAGGCAGAGTTGAGGACGGAGTGGACCTCGTATGCTATTGGTTCGCGAAGGCGCACGATGCGCTGAGTACGAGAGTAGTTCAGCGGGCGGGTCTCGTCACAACGAATAGCATTCGCGGAGGAACCAACCGTGAGGTGATCAGGCGCATCGCTAAAGATGTTCCGATATTCGATGCATGGAGCGACGAAGATTGGTGGGATAGGGGAACGGCGGTCCGTGTTTCGATGGTTTGCTTTGGAAATTCTGGCCAATCGCCACGCTTGAACGGCATCGCTGTTTCGTCCATCTATCCCGATCTGACGGCAGGGGAGGCAGAAGGCGCTGATGTCACCCATGCAAAACGGCTAGCGGACAATGCGGGAGTCTGCTTCCAGGGCGCCAAGTTCGGAGGTCCATTCGAGGTCGACGCGGTTACCGGGTTGGCTTGGCTGGCCGAGCCGAATGTAAATGGGAGGCCCAACTGCAAAATTCTCCGACGTTGGGTCAACGGAATGGACATCGTTCGGCGGCCGGGCGATGGCTGGGTTATCGACTTCGGAACGGATACGACCGAAGAAGAGGCCGCATGCTTCGAGTTGCCGTATCGACACCTGAAGGAAGCGGTGGTGGTTGGGAGCGTGCGGCGAGAGGCCTCGGCCGCCAAGCTTTGGTGGCGCCATCAGCGGCCCCGACCTGAAATGCGGGCGGCGCTGCGTCCTCTGTCGAGATGGATTGCCACCCCTGAGGTGTCGAAACATCGCGTCTTCACTTTCATGACCGCTGAAGTTCTCCCCAGCGGCTCGGTCTATGCCATTGCTCGGGAGGATGACACCAGCTTCGGCATATTGCACTCGCGAATCCATGAACTTTGGTCCTTGAAGCAGGGCACCAGCCTGGAAGACCGTCCGCGCTACACGCCATCAACTACGTTTGAGACGTTCCCATTTCCTGCTGGCCTGACACTTGATCTCGCAGCCGGGGACTACGCCTCCGACGCTCGGGCCCAGCGCATCGCCGTGTGCACGAAGGCGCTGCTCGAAGCGCGAGATCGGTGGCTCAATCCTCCGGAGTGGGTGGAATGGGTTCGATCCGCTGATGAGGAAGCGGCCAATTTTCCGTTCCGTCCAGTCGCCAAGCCGGGCTGCGAGACCGCCCTGAAGAAGCGCACCTTAACCAACCTCTACAACGAGCGACCATCGTGGTTGTCTCATCTACACGCCAAGCTGGATGCGGTCGTAGCAGAGGCTTACGGCTGGGAATGGCCTCTATCGAATGAGGAAGTTCTTCGGCGGCTTTTCGCTCTGAATCAGGAACGGGCAGGGGGGGCAGTGCTAGTTTCGCGATGAAGCAACTCTCCCAGAACCTGAAAACAGCACTTCAAGAAGTCGGAGAGCTTTCCGCCCTTCTTTATCTTTCATTGTTAATCACGGAGGAGGGTGTTGAGGGATGGAAAGCTTTCCGAAACTACGTGGACGAAGGTTGCGACATTGTTGTCATTGGGCACGGAAAGCAAATCAATGTTGAGGTAAAGACGCGCCAAACAATCGCTGTCGCTGGGGATGAGAATGTTTGCCATTTTACGGTAACGGAGAAGGAAAGATTCTCGGCTCGGTTTCTTATTGCTTACTGGTTCAATAGATCAACATTCTTCATAGTACCAATGGAGGATCTTCGTCCAGTGAAAAGTGGCGGAGATACGTTGTACAAATTCGTCGCGCGCTACTCGGAGAAGAACATCAATTACACCAATTCTAGCCGCCGTTACGCACAGGATTGGGCCAGGATTATCGAGGCCGTCGTGGAGTGTGAGTAGTGGTTCATTCCAATTCCGGAGCCAGGTCAAAGAAATGAATACTATGCGTCAGTTGCTGAGAGAATTCTGGCTACCTTTCGCCATTGCACTATTTTGGACGATCATTAATGTTTGGGTGTCTAGAGAGGCAAGTTGGTCAATTACGAAGTTCGTGAACGTCGCAGCGCCAACGTTTTTTTTCGTCAGTTGGCTGACGGCGCAGTACTTTAGGGTCAAGAAGCAAGAGCACGTTTCAACCACGCTTACATCTATTGAGGCTCGCGTGTCTGATGCGATTGCACGTCTAGACACGCAAACAACCAACTTGGCAACGTTACTTAGCACCAAGCTGGTGCAAACCTTTGATGAGTGCATTGACTCCTTTCGGGAAGCTAAGGAAGAACTTGCCGATAGGAGTAGGCAAATAAAATCGTCGGCTGATATTGACGCCTCCGAGTTTATCCTGAACCGCGGTAATCCGTTTTATCCGGCCCGCAGATCCTTAGATATGCTAATCGGTTATGCGTCTTATGCTGCGACATTGGAACAAGAAGATCTGCTCAGGGAGCGCTTCACGCGTTGTAGCTACCACATTGAAGAACTTGCGGGTCATCTGGGCACGTTCATTGGGAGGCTTAATCATCAAAAGGTCGCGTGGAAGACTCCAAGAGCGGCAGGATTAATAAGTCAGATCACAGATAGTATCGAGCGATTTGAGCGAAATCTACTTTCGTACTCACGCTACGATAAGGAATTTTATAAGAATGGACAGAGTCTGAGGGAGCTCATGCAGAGCCAGGTCGTGCAACTGCGCAAAGCCTTGGCCTAACAATTCATTCATGCCGCCGACGCCTCTTGGGGGGGGGGGGCTTGATTTCACAGTGCTTCTACAAGCAGGATGTGTTGCGTTTCAAAATTGCTCTTTAGTGCAGGCTCTTTCGTATGAAGCGCGCGACGTTCCGTTGTGTCCAGAATTTCGCTTCTCGTGTTGCGCGACAGTGATCGGGTCGCGCAGTAGCACACTGCGGCTAGCGTGGCATCCGCCCAACGTGTTGCCGCGCCATTACCTGGCGAAACGCTGCGCTCGGCCATTGGCCTTCCAGCTGTTCGAATGCTCGCGTTGCACGGGATACTCGGAGTCAGCCTGATCAGGGTGGTCTGACTATATAAGCCGATGCAGTTGGCGATGCCTTACTCAGTCAGGCCAGCAAAAAGTGCGCTTCGCCGCCATCCAGGCAGATATGCCGCTGTCAACGCTAACCTGCTACATCGCTTTCGCAACCATTGGTAACATGAGCGCCTCCTCCCTCGGTGCCCTAGGTTTCTGCTTTATAGTAGTGCCTCACTAAGTTCCAGTTGAAAGGTGACTCAATGCTAGGCGCGGGCCCAATCATTCCGGTCTCCGGAGAAATCACACTTCGATTTATGGAGTTGTGCCAGTTCAGGCGCCTCGGTAAGGTTCAGCTGGACGTGGACAAGAAGACCACGATTCTGGTCGGAGCGAACAATAGCGGGAAGACTTCGGTACTCACCGCTCTCCGTCACTTCCTCGCGGAAAGTTCGTCCTTTGGCTCTTTTGACATCAGCCTCTCGCAATGGCCAATACTGCGAGCTCTTGGAAAATCATGGGAAGCCTTGGCGGAAGACCCCTTAACCATGCCAGATGACGAGGAACAGTGGAAACAGCAGCTTCATACTCTTCTCTCGACCATGCCAACGTTGGACCTCTGGTTCGATGCCGAGGCGGGCATGTATCACTATGTCGCACCATTCCTTTCCAAGTTTAGCTGGAAGGGTGGTGCGGTCGGTATCCGGCTTCGCTTGGAACCGGCGTCAACCATTGAAGAGCTAAAGCAACTTGCCTGGACATACCGCGCGGCGCGCGAACCCGTCAAGGAAATGGGCGCTGACTCGTTGGCTTGGCCAATAGATATTTTGGATTTTTGGCTCCGTGAACCTTCGAAACTTGGCCAGGTTCGGGCGTACAAGCTCGATGCGGAAAACAATCCGATAACCGGCTTCAAGACCTACGTCAGCCAAGCGCTTGCTGAAAACGCCAATTACATTGAACGGAAGCATCTGTCAAAGGTCATCAGGGTCGACTTTGTTGCGGCTCAGCGTGGGCTGGGCAGCGAGGAAGCTGAGTCGCGGTCCGCCTCCGGCCCACATCGAGTTGGCATGTTCTCCAACCAACTCCTCAAGTTCGCCCGTCAGCACTTGAACGTCGCCAGCACGGGGCATGGTCACCGAGCGGATCTCATCAAAGCGGTGGCAGAGGCGCAAAAAGACCTTGACAAGAAGATTCACGAAGCCATCGCTGATTCGGTTGAGGAAGTGAAGGAACTTGGCTATCCGGGACTGCATGACCCCCAGGAGATTCGTTTTCGCACGCGCATCCAGACGGCTGACCTGCTAGACCATGGAACTGCGGTGCAGTACAGCATGCAGAAGGAGTCGCTTGAAGAACTCCTCCCTGAACACTCCATTGGACTCGGCTACCAGAACCTCCAGTCCCTCAGTTACCAGCTTGTATCATTCAAGGCCGCCAGGCTAAAGCCAGATAGGGGGTCCCCCGCGCCCGTTCACCTTGTAATGATTGAAGAGCCTGAGGCACACCTTCATGTCCAAGTACAACGCATCTTCCCCGACAAGGCACACAAGCTTATAAGCCCGACTGGGGCAGATGCCTCAGCGCTCAAGAGCCAGTTGCTGATCAGCACCCACTCGAGCCATCTCGCGCACGCTGAGGACTTTGACCGCCTCCGGTATGTGCGGCGCATCGCAAAAAGCGCGGCGAGCCCAATGCCAACGACGGAAGTGGTCAATCTTGGGCAGATCTTTGGCGATGATAAGAAGACACGTCAGTTCGCAGAGCGGTACTTCCGTGTCCAACACACCGACCTGCTATTCGCCAATGCGGCCATCTTTGTGGAGGGCGTCGCTGAGCGCATGCTCATCCCTCTCTTCATTGAGCGGGATTTCAAGGACCTGAACAGTCGATATGTGTCCTTCCTCGATATTGGAGGGAGTCATGCCCACCGACTCAAGCCACTCGTCGAGAAGCTGCGGATTCCTACTGTCATCATCACCGACGTCGACCCTTGCGAGGAACAGGAGGGCAAGCCCAAGAAGAACGGCGAGCCAACCAAGAGGCTGGTCGCGGTTGCAAATACCGGTCAAGCCGGCCTCCACTGCGGCAACCCGACGCTCCGTGGTTGGCACCCGAAGCTTCAGAAGCTCGATGATTTCAAGAATCCGACCGACGCTCAGCTGGTATGGAGCGAGACCGCAGAAGGTCTCGTGCGATTCGCCTGGCAGCTGCCGGTTGCTGAAGCGGACGGCAGCTGGCCGAGCTCTTTTGAAGACTCCCTCGTTCTTACGAACATGCCATGGTTCAAGGGCCTCATGGAAGACAATGTTGATAATGATGGCGTGGAAGTGGAGCCACCAACTGGCGCACTTGGCTCTGTGGCAAAAGCAGCGGCAGGTGCCGGAAGCATTGCTGAGATGGTCAAGGCACTTCATACCGTAATGCATGGCTCACTCAACAAGGGCGAGTTTGCCGCAAGTATCTTCGAGCAGCTGTCTTCTGATGAGCCAGTCGCCTGCCCGAAGTACATTGCAGATGCCTTAGCCTGGCTACAGGCGCAGCTTGAGCCCAGCAAGGAGCCGGTGGCATGAGCGCGGTTGCCATCTCTGGCAACAACGAGCGCGATGCTGGGGTTGTCGAGGAAATCTGCGGCTATCTCACTGAGGAGCCGCCTCGCAGCTACTTCCTCTTTGCCGGCGCGGGGTCTGGAAAGACGCGCACCTTGGTCGAGGTGCTGCGTCGAATGACTGGCGTAGTGGAGCATGAAAAGGGTGGGCGGCTGGCTCGACGACTGCGAATGTATGGCCGTTCGATACGAGTGATTACATACACAAAGAACGCTGTCGCTGTCATCAATGGGCGGCTTGGGGAAAACGATCTAGTGGGTGTCTCCACAATCCACGCGTTCTGCTGGGAGCTCATCAGCGGATTCAACGATGACATCCGAGAGGCACTCGTCGCCATCAAGCAAGCTCAGCTCGAAAAGGAAACTGTAGAGGCGGCGGCCAAGCCGAGGGGAATCACCGTAGCAAAGCGACGGGACTTGGATGAGATAAAGGCAGACATTGACGCATTCCAGTTGACAGATGTATTCATCTACAACCCGGACCGCGAGACGCATGGCGCCGGCGCACTCGCCCATAAGCACGTGTTGGATGCGACAGCGTGGCTGCTGCAGCACAGACCTACGCTGCAAACTATTTTGATGGATCGCCACCCCATTATTCTTATCGATGAGTCGCAAGACACTATGAAGGGAATTCTGGATGCCTTGATGAGCTTCGCGGAGCCGAGGAGTTCCGGCCTCACCCTTGGACTGCTTGGCGACCATCGTCAGCGCATATATACCGACGGTCACTCGGACCTTCCGAGCCTGGTTCCGGTGAGCTGGGCGACGCCAGAGCTGCAAATGAACCATCGCAGCCAACGTCGAATCGTCACGCTCATCAACAGAATCTGGGAGGCAGAGATCGAGGGCCGAACGCAGCCTGCCAACGGTGTCATGCAGCATGCGCGAACTGAGAAGGCTAGTGGGGTGGTCCGTCTTTTTGTTGGCGACACAACGCTTCCGCCGGAGGACAAAGTTGCCGGCGAGCGCTGGTGCGCAGATCAGATGCGGCAAGCCTGCGGTTCTGATGCTTGGAGTCACGGTCAGTATCAGCTGCTTGCTTTGGAGCATAAGCTTGTCGCAACTCGCGGCTCGTTTCTCGATGCATACAGTGCAATGGTTTTAATCGACCCAAATTCGGCTGCGCCTACGGGTAGCGGCGAGAATAGGGGGCCCACTGCTGTGCAGATGCTTTTGAATGAGCTCGCGCAGTTGGAGGCCTGCGTCGGCGCCGATGGTGCGATAGACGAGCTCAAGGCCACCGAAGTCTTTCGCTGCTTCGGTCGTCTTGAGAACATGCCAGAGGACGAGGTCGAGCGTGCGAAGCGTTCCGGCGAGATACTTCAAGCCATTTCCATCTTCGCCACTGCCAGTCAGACCCCTGGCGCCACTGTTGAACAAGTTCTTACGCCGGTATTGGGCGCAAATCTGTTCGAGGTCGACCATCGTCTTTCAGCGGCCTTTGCCGACAAGTCTCCTGCGCCATCCGCTCCGGCCAGGGGCGAGGAGGAGTCCAATAAGGACCGCATACGTCGCGGTTGGTGTGCGCTGTTCGCCACCCCATGGAGTCAGCTGCAGAAGTACCGCACTTACCTCGCCGGAAGTTCAGTGCTTGCCACTCACCAAGTTGTCAAAGGCTCAGAGTTCGCTCACGTCATGGTTGTGATGGACGATAAGCTGGCCGGCGGCAATCAGATTTCGTACGACAAGATTTTTGGGGGCGCCCAGCTTAGTAAATTGGACCGGGAGAATGTGGTGAAGGGAAAGGAGACCACCATTGACCGCACATTGCGACTGCTGTATATGACCTGCAGCCGGGCTCAAGAATCGCTAGCCCTTGTGCTTTGGTCCTCTGACCCGGCGTCTGCGCTAAACAGAATAAGGGATGGCAATTGGTTCTCGGACGGTGAGTTTGCGGCGATTCAGTAGCTCGTTGCTCGATCGCATTGGCTACTTGTTGAAACTGATTCCTTGTCGAGACATCCAATCAGTGCGTGCACGTGTCGCTCTGGCGTCTTCTGCGATTGGCTTGCTTAAGTGGAATGGCTGCTCTTGGCCGACTGTGCTTGGGGTTTCAGCTGGTAAGCGCTAAGGTAGAGCTGACCGGTTTCCAATCTTTGGTCTATTGGAGCTTGGGGGGGCTAGATCATGTCTACAGTTGGTTTTCTTTCAGGCGAGTTCATTCTTAGTAATAGAGAGAATGGTGGGACTGCAGTGCTGTTGCGCTCACTTTGGGTGACAGTGCTGATTTGTGTCATTGTTCTTCCGATCAAGTCATACCTTGCAAAAGACACCGAGCTTGCGTTCTCCGCGTCTGAGCTCAAGGTCGAGCTTGGTCAGATGATCCCATGGTTTGGCGCAGTTTTTGCGGGTACATATGCAGCTTTCTATACCAGGTTCGCCGCTCAGTGGGGCTATCTGGCGTCGCTATACAATCAGATTATGGCGACCACGGCTGCTGGGCAGCCGGGGCAGTTTCCGAATCGAACATCTATTAATTGGAATGCAGCATTTATCGAGGACGCGCAGGACCTGCACCTTGCTCGCAAGTCAATGTTCGCATCAGTCATTAGGGAGCACCTGAAGGACCCGCATGTTGTTCGAGTCTTCTTGGATTCCGCTGAGAACGGTCAGCATCGACTCCGCGAGTTGGAGCGCCAACTAAATTGCACCGCAGTGGATCCTGCTGAGTCAGAGTTTTCAGAGGAATAGCTCATGCTGCCCGCTGCAAGAAGTCCGAGGATGCCTTCCTGTGACTTCCGTTGGCCCAAGGCATTCCGTATTCGCACCCTAGCTTCCTACCCAAGTATGCCCAGTGACAACGACTCTGTGGCTTGGGAGATCAAAAGTATGATGCGGTGCCCGGCACATAGTAAATGCTCCGTTAGACGCCTTTCGCCAAGTGTCCGCTTCTGGCGGAAAGCGGGCGTTGGCCGATGCCTCGCCCTATCAAATTTGCCGTGCTCGCTTGGGCTCAATCACTCCGGCCTTACCTCATGACAAGCCCACTCAACCAGCCCCCGGCAAGCCAGGAACAGCCCATCCACAACCCCCTCATCCAGATGTCGCTCCGGGTCCGCTGCCACCCGGCAGCGGTCTGCCGCGTGTAGCAGCTCCAGCACGGTCAGCGCTCCAACCATTGCGCGCTCGCTCCTGGCCAGGCTCACGCGGCGGCCGGGTGATACATCGGTTTCTGGCCAGGGATGCCCATCGGCTCCTTCGCAGCCGCGCATGCGCTTGAGGATGCCGAGGAGGTAGTTCAGGTCGGGCAGGGAAGCGTCGTCGTTGATGGGCTCAACAACGGTGTACGAAGAGAAGGTGTCGGATTCGTTCATGGCGTCGGTTTCCTTGGCTGTGCTCAACAGCGCCACCGCGTGAGCGGGTGGCGGACGATGCGTGGCTGCAAACCGGGATGATGTAGCGTCATAGAACCGGTGGGCCCGAAGACCCCCACGCACCGCCCGCCAGAGAGGCCGACGGATTGCCCGCCGGCACCGGTTAAGGACGGTGCCGACGGGCAAGCGCAAACTACAGACGCGTACATCAATGCGGGTTTGCAGACCCGGCCACCCCTTGTCGGTGGCGCGCCATGGTGTTTACGCCGCCGCTCCGAATGCCAATAGAAATTCGCGAAGGAATCGCGGAATTCGAGAGCGAAGAACTATTGTGGCACGCACCATTTGTGCAACACGCGACACTGCCAGACGCATTCGTGCAGCTGCGCTGTTGATTGCGATTAGAAATGACGCAATCGCCTGCACCACAAGCGAATAGCGCGACGGCCTTCTTTACAACAGTTCTTAGTTCGCCTCGGCAGGCAACAGCGCCCAATCAGTCGCAGGCCCCGAGAAGCGGTTCAAACACGACACCGCCAGCGAGCACCCCAGCCTCAACCAGCACCATCCCCCGACCCAGCTGCATTCCCCACCAACAGCTCAATCATCGCCCGCGCCGCAGCCGACTGCCGCCGATGCGGCGCGTAGATCACCGAGAACGGCCGCGATCGTCCCCTCAGCTGCGGCAGAACCTCCACCAGCTGCCCACGCTGCAACCGCTCGCGCACGATGAACTCATAGCTTTGGCAGATGCCGATGCCCTGTTCGGCCAGCGACACCACACCCAGCACATCGTCGGAAGTCTCGATGGACGAACGCGGCAGCCAGTCCACGTCGCGCCCGTCGTCGCGGAAGGTCCACGGCGCCAGCCGCCCGGTACGCGGCATCACGAAGGGCAGGCACAGGTGCTGCTGCAGGTCGTCCAGCGTCTGCGGCGTGCCACGGCGTTGCAGGTAGTCAGGCGCGGCCACCAGCAGCAGTGGCGCGTCTTCCAGCTTCCGCCCCACCAGCCCGCTGTCCGGCAGCTGGCCCAGACGGATGGCCAGATCGAAGCCTTCGGCCACCAGGTCCACGTTGCGGTTGGTGATGTTCAGTTCCAGCTGCACCTGCGGGTACTGCTGCGCAAAGCGCGCCAGCACGGGCGGCAGCCGGTAGTGGCCATAGGTGGTGGGCACGCTCAGGCGCACGCGGCCGGCCAGCGCGCCGTCCTGGGCCAGTACGTCGCGCTCGGCGTCATCCAGCAGGCCAAAGGCCGTGCGCACCTGTTCCAGATAGAGCCGCCCGGCGTCGGTCAGGCCCACGCGGCGGGTGGTCCGCTGCAGCAGCTGTCGTCCCAGCCGCGCTTCCAGGCGGGTGACCGCGCGGCTCAGCACCGAGGGCGTGGTGGACAGCGCCACCGCGCCCGCCGTGAACGAGCCGTGCTCGACCACCGCCAGGAACACCTCCACATCGCCCAGGTAGTCGAACTTGCGGCTCATTTGGCTCTCCGGGGAACAGATGTTTTGCGATGGGCCCAATTTATCGCCGTTGGAGCGATGAATAAAGTGGCGGCCATTCCCCGATAGGAGCTACCCCATGAACCTGATGACCCGGCTGGCCGCTGCGCTGGCCCTGACCCTGGCCGCGACCGGCGCGCAGGCCGCCAACGTGCTGGTGGTGCTGTCCGACGAAAACCACCTAGACCTGAAGGACGGCAAGGTGCTGTCCACCGGCTTCTATCTCAACGAGCTGATGCAGCCGGTCAAACTGCTGCTGGACGCGGGCCACGAGGTGACTTTCGCCACGCCGCAGGGGCGGGTGCCGACGGTGGATGCGTCCTCGGTGACGCCGGCGTACTTCGGCAACGATGCCGCGCAGTTGAAACTGCACAAGGACCTGCTGGAGAAGCTGGCGCTGACCTCGCCGACGGCCTCGCCGGTGGTCAGCCTGGCGCGCGTCGAGCAGCAGGGCTACGCGCACTTCGATGCGGTCTACATTCCCGGTGGCCACGCGCCCATGCAGGACCTGCTGAAGAGCCCGGCGCTGGGCCGGCTGCTGGCCGACTTCCACCAGCGCAACAAGACCACCGCGCTGGTCTGCCACGGGCCGATCGCGCTGCTGTCCACGCTGCCGGATGCGGGTGGGTTCGTGGCGAAGTTGGAGGTGGGTGCGATGCCGGCCACGCCGAAGTGGATCTACAGCGGCTACCAGATGACGGTGATCAGCAACCAGGAAGAAGAGCAGGCCAAGCCGATGCTGGGCGGCGGTGAGATGAAGTTCTACCCGCAGACCGCGCTGCAGCGAGCGGGTGCGAAGTTCAGCAGCAACACCACCCCGTGGACGGGGCATGTGGTGGTGGACCGCGAGCTGATTACCGGGCAGAACCCGGCTTCGGCGTTGGAAGTGGGGCAGCGGTTGGTGGAGCGGTTGAAGTAAGCCGGGTTCTGCATCGCGTGCGGTGCCGTGGCACCATGGCGGACTGGCCTCGTCCTCATGGGTGAGGCCGGTTTTCCAGGGAAGCCATTCAACACGACATGCGAACGTCCATCTTCTTCATTCTCTCCGCACTGTGCCTTGGTCTGCTGTCTGGCTGCGCCAGTGGGCCGGACTACCACCATTCCAATCGCGAGATTACCGGCGCGTTCGTGGCCGACGACGGCAAGCTGTACCTGCTGCCGGTGTATGACGAGCCGATGCGCTTCGATGGCGCGCCGTTCCGCGATTACCGCGCCTTGATGGACAGCCCGCTGCGCGAGGCCGTGGTCTGCGCGCAGATGTACTTCCGTGAGGACTGGCGCGTGCCGGCCGACAGGGCCAAGGTGCATGGCAGCTACGCGCTGCTGCTGCGGCCGGAGCAGGTGACGCCGGAACAGGCGGCGCAGTTCAAGCTGGAGCGGTTGGAGATCAGCCCGCGGGTGGCCAAGGCCATCGCTGCGTTGACGCGCCAGCCTTACATCCTTGAAGCCCGGAGCCGCTACGAGCTGGCGGCCAACCCGGACTGCAATCTTTCCAGGCAAGGTGGTAGCTACTACAGCGCGCTGTTCGAGAGTGATGGCGAGCGGGTGACGTTGCCGGACGCTGCGGTGCTCGCGGCGAAGGCGAAGCTGGCGCCGTCGATCACCGCGCGGGCCGAGCGGATCCGGCCGGACGATCCGGACGAGCCGGGTGTTGGGACGGCGGCCGGGAAGGTGCTGGGCGCGGCGTTGATCCCGGTGGCGGTGCCGGTGTTTGTGTTGAGCCTGCCGTTTTTGGGGCCGGATCATTGGAAGTGATGGGGCGGTGAGGCCAGAGCATCCACGCGTGGCGTGGATCTAGTCGGGCCTTGCAAGTGCCTGAACGTTCATCCTGGAGATCTGTGTGCCCAGCACGCTGGAAACTGTTTTGAAGACCGTAGGTTTCATTGTCCTTGCCGCACTTCCGTTGGTGATCCTCTGGTTTACCGTTCGGCGAATGTCGGCAACTGCTCGCTCGCCCGTGAAATCGGGGCTGCGTTTGGATCCTCCTCGCCGGATCTCCGGTACATCCATGACCTTGGTGATGGTGGATGACAAAGAGGATCGCGAGCACTATTTCTTTGATACAGAATCCTTCTACCTGCGGCGGGGCCCGGTACCCACGGCGGTTCCGCTTTCGCAGATCACCTCAGTCACACGAACGTCCGACAGGATCTACGGGCGGTATGTCTGGCAGGTGTGCTTCAGCAAGGCATCGGGCAGAAAGTGCGTGACGTTTACCAACAACCTGACGCTGTTCAACCGCGACTTCCTGCTGTTCCTGGAGGCGGTGCGGAAGGCCAATCCGCTGGCGACCGTTGAGCGAGCGGGTCTGTTCTTCTGATTGTGCGGCGATATCAGCGGCGCTGATTGGCAAATAGAGGGGCTAGGAGGGCGGGTTGCCTTGGACACAGTGCTGGATGATTCAGATATGCGGACGTTGAGGCAGTGAATCCACGCATGGCGTGCATCTACTGGCATCTCTGCCTGCCACCAGCCACACAGTTTGCCCGCCAATGCTCCCAGGTCTTGGCATCGATGCCGGCCTTCACTGCGATGGCCTGCAGCTCCTTCCAGTTCGTGGGGGAGGGCGCGGCCAGCAGCCCGCGCATGAAGGCCTGCATCTTCGCCTCACCCACCTGCTTTTCCAGCGAGAGCAGCAACAATGGGCCATAGACGTAGCGATAGATCTCACCCAGGTCCGCGCTGCCATCGATGGCATCGAATGCCGGCAGCGGCGTGCTCTGCTTGTCGAGGGCCGCCTGCAACCCGGCAACATAGCGGTCGGCCGCCGCATCGCCACTGATCTCGCGCAGGGCTTTGATCGACAGGAACTCGGCGCTGGATTCCAGCAGCACCCAGAAGTACGGCCCCTGCGGACGGTTCAGTGTGCCGAAGTAGTAGTGGCCCATTTCGTGCGCGATGTACTGCACGCGGCGGTCGGCCTTTTCGCCACCGGCCAGCAGAGAATCGGCCACGTTGCCGATGCTGCCGCTCATGGCGATGGTCGGCCAGGTGGCAAAGCCCCATTCGCTGCCTTCGCGGTCGCGCTCGATCTGGTTGAGCGTGACCATGCGCAGGAAGGTGGGGCGGTCGGCCAGCGGCACGCCCATGTAGCGGCTGTGCACGTCGGCCACTTTCTGCACGGTGCTGGACAGTGCATCGACCTTTGCCGCGGGCAGGGTCTCATTGAGGATGGTGACCTGCGCGGTGCGGGTGATCGGGCCGCTGCCGCCGAACAGCAAGACCGGTCGCGCGTTGTCGCTGCGGAACCGGCCCTGCGCGCCTTCGATGGCCGGGCTGCCGTTGAGGTACAGGAAGCGGCAGCCGGCGCAGTCCACCTGCAGATCGTAGCGGCTTTGGCTGCTGCGCACGCGGGCCTTGGGATCGAACGCCTGCGGCAGCCACGCGGACTGCTCGGTGAAACGGGCGCTGTCGCCGTTGAAGGCCATCATGCCTTTGAAATCGCCCAGGGCATCGTGCTTCGGGTACAGCGGGAATGCGCCGACGTACTGCACGCAGAGCGTGGTGGTGGGTTCGGCCAGGGTGTAGACGCGCGCTTCGCCATCCACGCCCGGGTCGTACCAGCCATCGAACCCGACGGGCTTGCCTTCGCCATCGGTGACCCGTGCCACGTTCAGGCCGGCGTTGAGCACGAAGTGGGCTTGGGCGTTGGGCGGGGCATTGGATACGCACACATCGCCATCCATGCGGCCGCTGGCGATATCCACCCGCACGCTGCCGGTGGTGAGCGGCGTGGCTGGCTGCGCGGGCTGGGCGGCCTGGCTGATGGCAGGGGCGAGCAGTGCGGCGACAACGGCGGGCAGCAGGGCCTTGCGGGGGTTCATCGAGCCATCCATGGGTGGATTGGGGTGAATATAGGGGGAATGTGGATTTTTGCCGAGGGGGAGCATCCACGCGTGACGTGGAGGCACGGGGCTACACTGGTGGCCTATGCCCGATGGAAGCTCACCCATGTTCTCTGGAAAGGTTGCGGTGGTTACCGGATCCACCAGCGGTATCGGTCTTGGCATCGCCACGGCGCTGGCGCGGCAGGGCGCCGATGTTGTGCTGAACGGCTTCGGCGACGCGGCGGAGATCGAACGCATTCGCACCGGACTGGAAGCCGAGTTCGGGGTGCGCGTGGCACATGACGGCGCGGACCTGTCGCGCGGCGAGGCGGTGCGCGGACTGATCGACCACGCCGTGGCGAAGATGGGCCGCATCGACATCCTGGTGAACAACGCCGGCATCCAGCACACCGCATCGATCGAGGAATTCCCGGTCGAAAAATGGGATGCGATCCTGGCGCTGAACCTGTCGGCGGTGTTCCATGCAACGGCGGCCGCCTTGCCGCACATGAAGCAGCAGGGCGCTGGCCGCATCATCAACATCGCGTCGGTACATGGGCTGGTGGGCTCGGTGAACAAGTCGGCCTATGTGGCGGCCAAGCATGGTGTGGTCGGGTTTACCAAGGTGACCGCGCTGGAGAATGCAGGCAGCGGCATCACCGCCAATGCCATCTGCCCGGGCTGGGTGCGAACCGCGCTGGTCGAGCAGCAGATCACCGCGTTGGCGCAGAAGGACGGCACGGATCAGGAAGCCGCTGCCCGTGCCCTGCTGGCCGAGAAGCAGCCCTCGTTGCAGTTCGTGACGCCCGAGCAGCTGGGCGAGATGGTGGTCTTTCTGGCCTCGGACGCCGCAGCGCAGATCACCGGCACGGCGCTGCCGGTGGATGGGGGTTGGACGGCGCGCTAGTGTGCCGGTTGCGTGCGCCGCTGCAGCATCGGCAGCGCCACCAGCGTTACCAGAATGGTGAACAGCACTAGCGACGAGCCCACGGTGCCGAAGCCCAGGCCGCCCTTTTCCAGCGGCTTGGTCCGTAGGTCGCCGAAGGTGGCGCCGAAGGGGCGGGTGAGCACGAAGGCGATCCAGAACAGGATGACCCGATTGATGCCCTTGATGCGCGTGGCCAGTGCGGTGAGCGCGATGACGCTGCCGATCAGCAGCGCGCCGCCGGTGAAGCCCAGGCCGGAATCGTCGGCGAGGAAGTCGCCCAGCGCGGTGCCGAGCGTGTTGGAGACCAACACGGCGGTCCAGTAGAAGCCTTCGGCGCGGCGCGATGCGATGTTGCTGACCGAGATCGACTTTTCCGACAGCCGCCAGGCCAGCAGCACCAGCGCCAGGCAACCGGCCAGCAGGCTGGCACCGGTGGCGTAACCCAGGCCGAGCGTGCGGTCGAGCAGGTCGGACATCGTCGTGCCGGCGGTGCTGGTGGCCAGCACCACCGACCAGAACAGCACAGGATGGAAGCGCCGTGCCGACAACTGCATGCCCAGCAGGCCGGCGAAGATGGTCAGCAGAATGGCCGAGCTGGCCACGTAACCCAGGTTGAGCGTCATCGACAGCAGGTCGCCGGCGGTCTCGCCGAGGGTGGTGGCGGCGATCTTCATCACCCAGAAGCCGAGGGTGACCGCCGCCACCTTGCTGTGCAGGGAATCGGTGTCTGAAGCACGCATCGAACGTCGCCCGGGGAGCCTGCCGGTGATGCTGTGGCGGGCGGCGTCGGAGTGCAGTCGGAAGCGGGTTCGGTGAGGGTGAGCGTGGGGCTGGCGTTCAGCCTACGCTGGCCGAGGCCGACAAGCGGGCCAGCAGGGCATCCCAGTCGGCAACGAAGCAGCCGTTCTGGCCTCGGTTGCATTCGGTGATCCACGCGTCCAGCGATTCACTCCGGGCGCGGTAGTCGCTGACATCGCCCAGCACGGCGAAGCGCACGCGGTAGTTCACCAGCATCTGCAGCCACTGACCGGCCATGCGGGAGCGCAGCACGAAGAAGTCTGGAGAGAGGCGCTGCACCGGGATGGCGATCCACTCGGCTTGATGCCCAAGAGCGTCGCCGACCAGATCGCGCAGGCCGTTGGCATCGAGTGCGGGGCCCTGCGGCGCGATGCGCAGGAGGCGGGTGGTGCCGATGTGTTCAATGGAATCATTCATGCTGGAGGTTCTGCAGTTGACGCAGCCGGGCGAGGATGTCTTCGCGCAGGCCGGGGATGTAGTGATAGGCGTCTGCGAGCAGGGTGACGTCCGCCGTCGGGACGAGCCGTTTCATGCGTTCGGCGGCGGCAGGGGTGTCGATGAGGGCATCCCGCGCGCCCATGACAAGAGCTACCGGCGGATGCAACGCAGCCAGCCGCTCGTCGCTGATGCGGGGAATGCGCAGCGGACGTGGCCGAACCTCGGCACGGATCAATGCCAACAGGTCGAGCAGCGGCTGCGCACGTGCAGGTGCATGTAGTGGCGCGGGACCCATGACCGCACGGCGAAGCCGCTCGCGTCCCCATCGGCCAAGCAGCAATAGAGGCAGCGCCTTGAGCAGGAATGCACGCTGGCGCCCGATACCCGAGGGGCTGACCAGGACCAGTGCGTTGACCCGGGCAGGCCTTCGCAGCGCGTAGTCCAGTGCCAGGAAACCGCCGAATGACAGACCCACGAATGCTGCACTTTCCACGCCAAGTGCGTCGAGGACATCATCCAGCCATTGCGCATGCGTATCGCTGTCCAGCCCAGGTTGCGCGCCTTCGCTGAGGCCCGGTTCGCCAATGATGTCGACGGCATGCACGCGGTAGTGCTCGCTCCAACGTTCGGCATCGAACATCCAGCTGGCGGCATTGCTGAGGGTGCCATGCAGCAGCACCAGGGCAGGGCCGTGTTCCGGGCCGCAGCTGACCACAAATGTGGAACCGGCACGGGTGGCGAGATGGTGCGATTCGTGTGGTCCCGGCCAGTCCGAAAGCACCTGGCGGTAGGCGGCAAGTACGTGCTGCGTGGGAATGCCGGGGCGCTGCCGCTTCATGCGCTGCGGTCCTGCAGCAGACGCTGCAGGCTGACCAGCAGCGCCGTGGAACCTGCCAGGCCACCGATCACGATCAGCTTGAGCACATCGTGCTCAGGCGAATAGATCGTCTCCATGCGCAGCGGCTCATCGTCGGCCTCGCGGCCGGTGACGCGCGCATGCAGGGCACGGGCCAGGTCGGCGGCACGTGTCGCACCGCATCCGGGAATGTCCACCATGGTGGTGAGCTGTGGGCGCGCAGCGGAGGGCTCACGCACGGTGCCGGTGAACATGTCGAGGTCTTCAACGGTGATGCGATAGGACTTGCCGATGCGTGTCGCGCGCAGTTGGCCGCTACGGATATGCCGCAGGACGGTTTTGGGGTGCAGGCTGAGCTGCTGGGCAGCCTGATCGACGGTTAGCAACGCGGGGGACATATCGGAACTCGAGAACCATGTGTTCCCTATTGTTCCATGAAATACAATTATTGGGGGCGATTTGGCGTTTTGCAGAGGCGGCGACAAGGGGGGGGCTCTCCTCCCCCCCCTGTGCCGCTCGCGAGGGCCAACCCTCCCGACGACTACGCCGGCTTCGCAAACACATCCAACCCCTTGCCCGTTTCCAACAGCGACTTCAGGCTTGACAGTACGATCGGCCAGCCCTGGCGGATGCCGGTGTCCATGCCACTGCCGGGTTCAAGCTCGTCGTGGGTAACGGTCAGCCGCACCATGTCCTGGTATGGCACGATCTCGAAAGTCACCCGGCTGTAGGCATCCGGGTTGTCGGCCTGCGAGGCGGCGGCCCAGGTGATGACCAGACGCGAGGGCGGGGTGCTTTCCACCACTTCGCCGACCAGCTCGACCGAGCGCGTTTCGTTGGCGCGCACGTGCTGCCAGCGCGAGCCGGGCTTCCAGTCCGAGACGTTTTCATGGCCCCAGTAGCGGCTGGCGATCTCGGGGCGGGTGATGGCCTCGAACACCTTCTGCGGTGTGGAGGCGATGTAGATCACGTGGATGAAGCGGGTGGTCTCTGCGGACATCGTCATTCTCCTTCCAGTTCGCGTTTCAGGTCATGCAGCAGGCTCAGGCGCTGCTGCTCGAACTTGCGTACCCAGCGTTCGTAGACTTCATGCAGCGGCACCGGGTTGATGAAGTGCAGCTTCTCGCGGCCACGGCGCACGGTGCTGATCAGGTTGGCGTCTTCCAGCAGGCCCAGGTGCTGGGTGACCGATTGCCGGGCCATGTCCAGGTGCTCGCAGAGCTGGCCCAAGGTCTGGCCGTTGTCTGCGCAGAGCAGGTCCAGCAGGGTTCTGCGCGTGGGGTCGGCCAAGGCCTTGAACACCTTGTCTGCATTCATGCGGGGCGTCTTCAGTTCCAGTTGTCGATCCTGATGTCGTGCGGGTTGGGCTGGCCCTTGCCGGTTTCCAGCAGCGCTTTGAGGCTCAACAGGAACACCGCCCACTTGGTGCTGCAGTGGGAGGTGAACTCGACGCGTTCCTTCCAGCCCTCGTGGGTGAACAGCACGATGCAGTAGTCGCCTTCCTGTTTCAGTGCGAAACGCGCATGCGTGCCGATCCATTCGGCAGGGCCGGCCAGGAACTGCCACAGCACGAGTTCGTCAGGAACCAGTTGTTCCAGCTGCATTTCCATGGCGCCGATTTCCTGGCCGTTGTTGGTGAAACGGACCTTCACCGTGCCGCCGACGTTGCGGTCGCCGTGGGTGTCTTCGGCCCACCAGGCGGCGACGCCTTCTGGGGTCGCCAGGGCCTGGTACACCTGTCTTGCAGGGGCCTTGATGCCGACCCGATGTGCGATATCCACCATTGGAGGTTCCTCGCGTGGGCGGGCAGGTGCCGCCGTCGAGTGGACTATATGCAGGCAAATGCCTGCATGTCAAATCTGGTCGTTTGGAGGGACTTGCCAGGCATGGCCTGGCACTACTGCGTCACTGGGTCGCAGGCGGACTGAAGCATGAGGGACACGGGTTCGGCGCTAGAGTGGGGTGGACCCCCTCCAGGAAGGAGCAGTGCATGTACTACAGCAGTGGCAACTACGAAGCCTTCGCGCGCCCGCGCAAGCCGGCCGGTGTGGATGGCAAGAGCGCCTGGTTTGTCGGCTCGGGGCTGGCTTCGCTGGCCGGTGCGGCGTTCCTGGTGCGCGACGGGCGCATGGCTGGTGAACGCATCACGATCCTTGAGCAGCAGCAGATTGCCGGCGGCGCGCTGGATGGCCTGAAGGTGCCGGAGAAGGGTTTCGTGATCCGCGGTGGCCGCGAAATGGAGAACCATTTCGAGTGCCTGTGGGATCTGTTCCGCTCGATTCCCTCGCTGGAGATGGACGATGCCAGCGTGCTGGACGAGTTCTACTGGTTGAACAAGGACGACCCGAACTACTCGCTGCAGCGCGCCACCATCAATCGCGGCGAGGATGCGCACACCGACGGTCTGTTCACCCTGACCGAGCAAGCGCAGAAGGACATCATCACGCTGTTCCTGGCCACCCGGCAGGAGATGGAGAACAAGCGCATCAACGAAGTGCTGGGCCGTGATTTCCTGGACAGCAACTTCTGGCTGTACTGGCGCACCATGTTTGCGTTCGAGGAGTGGCACTCGGCGCTGGAGATGAAGCTGTACCTGCATCGCTTCATCCACCATATCGGCGGGCTGCCGGACTTCTCGGCGCTGAAGTTCACCAAGTACAACCAGTACGAATCGCTGGTGCTGCCGCTGGTGAAGTGGCTGCAGGACCAGGGCGTGGTGTTCCAGTACGGCACCGAGGTGACCGACGTCGACTTCGATCTTCAGCCGGACCGCAAGCAGGCCACGCGCATCCATTGGCTGCGTGATGGTGTGGCCGGTGGGGTGGATCTGGGCGCGGACGATCTGCTGTTCATGACCATCGGTTCGCTGACCGAGAACTCGGACAACGGCGACCACCACACCGCAGCGCGCTTGAATGAAGGCCCGGCGCCGGCCTGGGACCTGTGGCGACGCATCGCCGAGAAGGATGCGGCGTTCGGGCGCCCGGATGTGTTCGGCGCGCACATACCGGAAACCAAGTGGGAGTCGGCGACGGTGACCACGCTGGATGCGCGCATTCCGGCTTACATCCAGAAGATCGCCAAGCGCGATCCGTTCAGCGGAAAGGTGGTCACCGGCGGCATTGTCAGCGTGCGCGACTCGCGCTGGCTGATGAGCTGGACGGTGAACCGCCAGCCGCATTTCAAGAACCAGCCGAAGGACCAGATCGTTGTCTGGGTGTATTCGCTGTTTGTGGATACGCCCGGCGATTACGTGAAGAAGCCGATGCAGGACTGTACCGGTGAGGAGATCACCCGCGAGTGGCTGTACCACCTGGGCGTGCCGGTGGAAGAAATCGACGTGCTGGCCGCGACCGGTGCGAAGACGGTGCCGGTGATGATGCCGTACATCACCGCGTTCTTCATGCCGCGCCAGGCCGGTGACCGCCCGGATGTGGTGCCGGACGGTGCGGTGAACTTCGCCTTCATCGGCCAGTTCGCCGAATCAAAGCAGCGCGACTGCATCTTCACCACCGAGTACTCGGTGCGCACGCCGATGGAAGCGGTGTACACGCTGCTGGATATCGAGCGCGGTGTGCCGGAGGTGTTCAATTCCACCTATGACGTGCGCTCGCTGCTGGCCGCGACCGGACGGCTGCGCGATGGCAAGGAACTGGATATTCCCGGGCCGGCCTTCCTGCGCAACCTTCTGATGAACAAGCTGGACAAGACCCAGATCGGTGGGTTGCTGCGCGAGTTCAAGCTGGTACAGGAGGACTGATCGGCGAGCGTAGCGACGGAGAGATGACACCAAGGCTGAGCGCGCGTGCCCCGCGGATCAGTCGGCCAGCACAGTGTCCGCACCTTCGCGGTAGCTCGCGCGGGCGCTGCCACACACCGCATGGGTGGCAGCACTGGGTGGCAGGCCGGTGGCCTTGATGCCGCGCAGTGTGTCGCCATCAAATACCTCGGCGTAGCGTTCGGCGGCCAGCGTGCTGTCGGGCAATACGTACAGCAGGACGCGCTGCAACGTGGATTGCCCCTGCAGGGGCAGCGGCTGCCGGAACGCAGGCACCTGCACGCGCGCGCTGTGCCAACGCGTCGGTGCATCGACGGTTTGCCAGCGCACCTGCAGGGGGGTGTCCAGCGACAACAATGCGGCGCCGAGGGGGTAGCCGTAGGCCGTGCAATCCGCGGGCACGGCTGGGATGCTCGCGATGGCCGTGTCACCGATGTCCAGTGCGGTGCCATTGACCTCCAACCGCACGATCGGTGCACCGCCGTAGTTGTGGATCTTGAACAGCACCAGGCCTTCGAAGCGGCTGCGTTCCAGATCGTCGGCAGCGAAGCCACTGAGGCGAGCGAGCGTGGGCGCGACCTCCACATGATCGCTGTAGTGGTAGTACAGGTGCACGAGCTCCGGCGCACCTGCGCGGCGCCATCCGACATTGAAGGGGGCGGTGTCCGGATAGGGCTGGCGTACCAGCGGCACATCGGTGACGGCACGATCTCCAGAGGGTGTGGCGTAGCGATAGTGGCCGACAGAGCGCTTCAGGTGCCCGTCCTCATATGGGAACGCTCCGTCTGCATCGGACTGTGCGTTCGGATAGCGGTGGAAGGCCATGAAGCGTTCCGGCGCGTCGCCTTGCATGGGCAGGTCCGGACCCGCACCGGAGCCGGCGGACGCATGCGGCGAGGTGTCCAGCCAAAGCGGCTGTCCGCTGAGGTTGACGTGCAGTTCTGCAATGGAGGCACGCGAGCCGCCGGCAAAGTTGGCCCAACTGCCCTGCAGGGAATGCCACAGCGGAATGATGAGCATGGCTGCGGCGGTCGGCACGAACATCAACGCGTGTATGCGACCGGGCACGCGCCCGCGCCGCTGCACCATGTAGCGCAGCCAAGCCAGCAGCAGGACCAGCAGCAACGGGAGGCCGACCCAGATCGCGACGGTGGCCAGCGCCACCACGCCCCAGCCCAGGTTGGGAGTGGCTACCGCAATGAGCGAGAGCGTGGCGATGAGCGCGGCCAGCAGCAGCGACACGCCGATGCCAACGCGGTAGTTCCGGTAGAGGTTGTCAGTCATCACCGTTCCATCGGCAGTGTGGGGCGTGCCCCTATCTTGCAGCGGTGATGACGGCGTGGAAAGTCGGGAAGAGGGGACTCAGCAGCCGACCAGGCGGTCGGCACCGATGCCATTGCGATGCTGGCTGCGGTATTCGGTTGGGCTGGCCTCGGCCTGGCTGCGGAAATGGCGGCGGAACGATTCCTGCGAACCGAAGCCGGCCTGCTCGGCGATCCACTGCAGCGGACGGTCGGTGGTTTCCAGCAGTTCGCGGGCGTAGGCCACGCGCTCGCGGATCAGCCAATCGATGGGCGACAGGCCGGTGGCTTCCAGGAACTGCCGCTGCAGGGTGCGTTGGCTGAGCGCGGCCTGCTCGGCGAGGCTGCCAAGCGAATGTGGCTCGCGCAGGTTGCGGCGCATCCACTCCATCAGCTTCGCCAACCGCGTGGGCTCGCCATTGGGGATGGCCCGGCTGACGCGTTGGCTGCGGCCGGCATCACGCCACGGTGCCAGCACCAGCCGTTCGGCCACCAGATTGGCCACGCGCGCGCCGTAATCCTTGCGCACCATGTGCAGCATCATGTCCATGCCGGTGGCCGAGCCGGCCGAGGTGATGATGCTGCCGGAATCCACATACAGCACATCCTCGCGCACATCGATGCGCGGGAACGCATGCGCCAGCGCTTCGGTGAGGCGCCAGTGGGTGGTGGCCTGGCGGCCATCGAGCAGGCCGGCCCAGGCCAGCACGAAGGCACCGGAGCAGATTGAAGCAATGCGCGCGCCACGTGCGTGGGCGCGGATGAGGGCATCGAGCAGCGCCTGCGGCGGACGCTCGCTGGGTTCGCGCCAGCCGGGGATGACGATGATGTCGGCGTCTTCGAGGGCATCGAGCGCGTAGGGCAGTTGTACCTGCGTGCCGCCGAGCATGCGCAATGCGCCGGGCTCACCTGCGCAGAGCTGGGTGCGGTACCAGGCCACGCCGAGTTCCGGCCGCACGGGTGCGAACAGGCCGACCGCACAGCCGAACTCGAACAGCCCCTGGCCGTTGCAGGCGACGATGGCGACGAGCGGCGCGGCGGGATCGGCGGATGGGCTGGTCATGGATTGATGCTACGGGCGGCGGTGCACCGCGCGCAGTGGTGTACGGGCATGAGGTGATGCCGGTGAAGCATGTGCGGCCCCGGGGGCGGATCCCTTCCTGTAGAGCCGCGCCCACGCTCGGCTCAAAAAATGGCAGGAGTGGATGCATCTGACGCCGTCGCGAAGAGCAGCCGAGCGTGGGCTCGGCTCTACAGACAGCAGTGCACCGGCGCGGGCTGCCTAACCTCATTACCAGCAGTCATGTGAGTGGCCGGATGTTACGGCTGGGTGACGCGATTCCGCCTGTCGCGGTGCGTGAACAGGCCCTTGAATGGAAGCGTGTCTCCGGCCCATCCCCACGAGCCCCCATGCCTGCCGCCCACACTCCTGTCCTGAGCTCTCTTGCCGTCCTGATTGCAGCCACGCTTGCTGCGTCGCCCAGCCATGCTGCTGAAGCCGATGCGGATCCTGCCAGCACTGCGGCCACCGCCAATGTTGCCGCCTCTACGCTGGATGCGGTGGTGGTGACCGGATCGCGCACCAGTACGCGCACGGTGAAAAACAGCTCCACGCCGATCGATGTGATCTCTGCGGAAGACCTCACCGCCACCGGCCAGGCCAACCTGCTCGAAGCGCTGCAGCGTGCGCTGCCCTCGCTCAGCCAGATTGGCGGCTACCAGAGTGATCAGGAGAGCCTGATCCGTGGTTACCAGCTGCGCAACCTGTCGCCCGGCTACACGCTGGTGCTGGTGAACGGCAAGCGCCGCAATGCCAGCGCCTACGTGAGTGGGGCAAACGGCGGTGGCTTCCCCGGCCATGCCTGGGCCGACCTGGCGCTGATTCCGGTCTCGGCCATCGACCATGTGGAAGTGCTGCGTGATGGTGCATCGGCCATCTATGGCTCGGATGCGATCACTGGTGTGGTCAATGTGATCTTGAAGTCGCAGGCACACGGCGGCGAATTCGCCGTGGAAAGCGGGCAGAGCGTGGATGGCGATGGTTCGCGCACCAGCGTGCGAGCGAATGTGGGCCTGCCGTGGGGCGCTGATGGCTTCGTCAATCTGTCCGGCGAGACCACGCGTCAGCATCATGCGATCCGCACTCGGCGCTATATCGATGGCTACCTGAGCTATCCAGCGGTGGATGCCAGCGGCAACCGGGTGGCCTTGCGCCCGAACAACCGGCTGCCGGCCGGCGCGTCGCCGAACCCGGCCGAGGCCACGCGTGATGCTGAGGCCAACACCATCCTCAGCTCGCCGTCGTATGCGCTGAAGGCGTTCGCGGTGAATGTCGGCCATGGGCTGGGTGAGAGCGCGCAGTTCTATGCCAATGCCACGGCCAGTGATCGCACGGCACAGGCAATCCAGAACTTCCGCCTGCCGGCAACGATCTTCACCACCTATAAAGCGCCCGGCGTGCTGAGCGTGTTTCCCGACGGCTTCCTGCCGGTACTGGAAACCAAGGAGAAGCAGTACACCGGCACTGCGGGGGTGAAGGGTCAGATTGCGGGCTGGGATTACGACGCCAGCCTGACCGGCAACCGCAGCACCGTGCGCACCTACACGCGCAACTCGGTGAACTACTCGCTGCCGTATCCCGGTTCGCCCACCGATTTCTACGACGGCAAGCTGGACTACCAGCAGGGCATCGCCAATCTGGACCTGCGCCGTGGTTTCGAGGTGGCCGCGTTCGCCTCGCCGCTGGAAGTGAGCGCCGGTGCGGAATACCAGCATGAACAGTACGAGCGCGGGGCCGGGCAGTGGGAGTCGTATACCGGCTTCGGTGCAGCCGCCTTCGTAGGCTACTCCACCGCCGATGCGGTGAAGGCCACCCGCAACAGCAAGGCGGTCTATGCGGGCGCGGCCACCAACATCACCTCGCGCTGGTACCTGGATGCGGCCGCGCGCTGGGAAGACCATTCCGACTTCGGCAGCGTGTCCACCGGCCGCCTGACCACGCGCTTGGACTTCACCGATGCGCTGGGTCTGCGCGCCACGGTCAGCAACGGTTTCCACGCGCCCAGCCTGGGCGCGCAGTTCTACCAGGCCACCGGTAGCTGCCCCTGCGGTACTACGCTGGTGGCGCAGGTGTCTTCACCGGCGGCGATCGCGCTGGGGGCAACGCCACTGAAGCCCGAGAAAGCCACCAACTACAGCCTGGGCGTGACCTGGGACCCCAGCCCGGCCTTCCACCTGGCGGTGGACGCGTACCAGATCGACATCCGTGGTCAGCTCGGCCAGTCCAGCCAGATCGGCTACAACGCGCAGGACCCGGCGCGCATCACCGACAACAGCGGCACCGTGCTGAGCGCGGCGCAGAAGAACACCATCGATGCGCTGCTGGGCTCGGCCGGCATCAGCATCCTGCCCGGTGATGCGTTCTACGCCAGCTACTTCACCAACGTGGGCAATACCCGTACGCGCGGGGTCGAGCTGACCCTGGAAGCGAACCAGGAAACGGCGTGGGGCAAGCTGCGCTGGAGCTATGCGGCCAACGTTGGTCGCACCACCATCCAGAAGGTCAGCGACATTCCGGCGGCGCTGCAGGGGCTGCCGAACATCAACCTGTTGACCAAGAGCAGCGAGTACGCGCTGCGCTTCCGCACACCGAGCTACACGCAGGTAGCCGGGCTGGGCTGGCAGAACGGGCGTTGGCGTTCGAACATCGATTTCACCTATTACGGCCCGATCAAACGCCTGAACAACGGCGTGGAGTACAAGCAGCCGCCGGTGCTGGTGACCAACCTTTCAGGTGCGGTGGAACTGGGAGCGGGCTGGAGCGCTGCGCTGGGCATCAACAACGTGTTCGACAAGCGCACGCGCAAGGTGCCGGAGTACGCGCGCAGCGCCACCGATGTGGCCAGCATCGAGACCACCTGGGATTCGGGCGATGTGCTGAGCCGGATCGGGGCGTTCTGGTATGGGCGGGTCAGTTACCGGTTCTGAGGTTCAGGCGAAGGCAGCCGAGCATGGCTCGGCTCTACAGAGGAGCAGGTCAATGTCAGGTGCATTGAAGGTGGTTGCGCTGGTGGGGTCGCCGACCAGTTCGGCGACGTCGCGCACGCTGTTGCTGGTGCGGCAACTGCTGGAGTCGCTGCAGCAGCGGGTGCACGCCAGCGTGGAACTGGTGGAGCTGGCGCCGATCGCGCGCTCGCTGGGGCAGGCGCTGTCGCGCGATGAGGCGGAGCCTTCGGTGGAGCAGGCGCTGCAGACGATCGAGGCGGCTGAACTGCTGGTGGTGGCGGCGCCTGTGTATCGCGGCTCGTATCCGGGGCTGTTCAAGCACCTGGTCGATTTCATCGGGCTGGAGGCGCTGGTGGATACGCCGGTACTGCTGGCGGCAACTGGCGGCAGCGAACGCCACGCGCTGGTGATCGATCACCAGTTGCGGCCGTTGTTCAGCTTCCTGCAGGCGCACACGCTGCCGATCGGGGTGTATGCAACGCCAGCGGATTTCGAAGGCGAGCGTATCCACAGCGCGGCCTTGCAGGCGCGGATTGCACTGGCGGCCGAGCGCGCGGTCGGGCATCTGGCCACGCAGGCACGGGCGCTGCCGGTGCCGCTGCGACGCATTGCCTGACGCCATAACCGGCGGCGCTTTGCTTATGGCCAAGGCGCATCTGCATGGCCGGATATGACCGCCGATTGTCGCCTGGAATCGCTGCAGCAGCCGCTGGCATCTCTAGCATCGAAGTTGAAGCGGCATCGCATTGCCGCCCCTTGTGAGGACATCCCCGTGGCGTTGGACGCAGCAAGCAAACCCATCCTGTTCCTGCTCGACCGTGAGTTCGAGGACGGCCAGATTCCCGGCCAGCGCTTCTTCTGCCGGCACAGCCTGCTGCTGGAAGGCGCGCTGTCGAGTATCGAGGGCTTGGACACTCAGCTGGACGTGCGCCGCATCGGCTTCGCGCGGCCACGCCACGAGGTGATCGCCGAGATCGGCGAGCAGGACCAGTCGCTGCCGAAGCTGGTGTTGCCGCAGGGCGTGCGCAGCGAATTGGCCAGTGGTGCCCACCAGGACCGCCAGTACATCTCCGGTGCCGAGCCGATCCTGGCCGCGCTGAACGGCCTGCTTGGCATTCCCGTGGCCCATCCCTGAGCGAGGACGCGAGCATGAGCTATCTGATCAGCGTATTGGACAAGAGCCCGGTGGCCGAGGGTGCGTCACCGGAGCAGGCGCTGCGCAACAGCCTGCAGCTGGCGCAGCGTGCCGAGCAGCTGGGCTACCACCGCTACTGGTTTGCCGAACACCATGCCGCGCCGACGCTGGCCAGTCCCGCACCGGAGGTGCTGGCGGCCTGGGTGCTGGCGCAGACCCGACGGATCCGCATCGGTAGTGGCGGGGTGATGCTGCGCCACTACGCGCCCTACAAGGTGGCGGAGAACTTCAACCTGCTGGCCGCGCTGGCACCGGGCCGCGTTGATCTCGGCGTGGGCAAGGCCCCCGGTGGTCTGCCAGCCTCGACGGCAGCGCTGGCGGCAGGGCGACCGGCGTTCGCTGACTTCGATCAGCAACTGCGGGACCTGGAAGGCTATCTGTCCGGCGCTGACACCGAGGCGCTGGCGCGCCCGATTCCGCAGCAGGCCCCGGAGCGCTTCCTGCTCGGGGCCAGCCCGCAGAGTGCGCGGCAGGCGGCCGAGCTGGGCTGGCGTTTCGTCTACGCCGCGCACTTCGACGGCGATCCGAAGCACATCGAGGCGGCGTTCGACGCCTACCGTAGTGTCTCCACGCAGGCACCGCTGCTGGCCACGGTGGCGTTCGCCGCACCTACCGCCGAAGCGGCCGCACGCCATATCGGCGCACTTCGGGTCTACAAGCTGCACCTCGGTCCCGGGCAGACGGTGAACCTGCCCAGCCCCGAGGCTGCTGCCGAGTACGCACGGCAGGTGGGTGTGGCCGACTTCCGCATTGAGGAAACACGCCCGAGTGTGCTCTCCGGCGATGCACAGCACGTGCGTGACGAGCTGCACGCGCTGCACCGGCGCTTCGGCGTGGGTGAATTCGTTCTCGACGCGCCGGTGGCCGACCTCGACGCACGCCTGACATCCCTTGAACTGCTGTCGCCCGCGCCGCGCGCGGCGGTGGCCTGACCTGCAGGAGCGATCCCCATGAGCACGACCCCGCGCCACATCCCGTTCGGCATCATGCTTCAGGGCCCCGGCAGCCATATGCATGCCTGGAAGCACCCGTCGAACCCGGCCGATGCCAGCGTCAACCTGCAGTTCTACATCGACATCGCGCGCACTGCCGAGGACAACGGCATCGCCTTTGGCTTCGTGGCCGACGGCCTGTACATCAACGAGAAGTCGATCCCGCACTTCCTCAACCGTTTCGAGCCGATCTCGCTGCTGTCGGCGCTGGCCACGGCAACCAGCAAGATCGGGTTGGCCGGTACTTTGTCGACCTCCTACAGCGATCCGTTCACGGTGGCGCGCCAGTTCGCCTCGCTGGACCTGCTCAGCGGCGGCCGTGCCGGTTGGAACGTGGTGACCTCGCCGCTGGAAGGATCGGGTCGCAATTACGGTCGCCCGCATCCGGAACATGCGCTGCGCTACCAGATTGCCGACGAGTACCTGGAGGTGGTGCAGGGGCTGTGGGATTCCTGGGATGACGACGCCTTCGTGCGCGAGCGCGACAGTGGCAGGTTCTTCGCGAAGGAAAAATTCCGCCGGCTCGACCACAAGGGACGCTTCTTCCAGGTGGAAGGCCCGCTCAACATCCAGCGTTCGCCACAGGGCCAGCCGGTGATCTTCCAGGCCGGTTCGTCTGATGATGGCATTGCATTGGCCGGCAAGTACGCCGATGCGGTGTTTACCCATTCGCCGTCGCTGGAAGAAACCCGCGCGTTCACCCAGAAGGTGAAGAACTCGGCGATCGCGCACGGCCGCAGCGGCAACGACGTGAAGATCTTCCCGGGCATCGGCCCGATTGTCGGCCGCACCGCCGAGGAGGCCGAGGCCAAATACCAGGCCATCGCCGCGCTGGCTACCCTGGAGGATGCGCTGGCGTACCTGGGGCGCTTCTTCGATCACCACGATTTCAGCCAGTACGACCCGGATGCACCTTTCCCGGAGCTGGGCGATATCGGCAGCAACTCGTTCCGTTCCACCACCGACCGCATCAAGCAGGACGCGCGCGAGAAAGGCCTGAGCCTGCGCCAGGTGGCGTTGGAAGCGGTGAGCCCACGGCCGAACTTCATCGGCACGGCCGAACATGTGGCCGACGAGCTGATCCGCTGGTTCGACGCCGGCGCCAGCGATGGCTTCATTCTCGGCTTCGCCGCACAGCGCGAAGGCCTGGACGATTTCGTGACCCAGGTGCTGCCGATCCTGCAGGCCCGTGGCTACCACCAGCGTGAACTGGAAGGTCAGACCCTGCGTGAGCATCTGGGCCTGCCGTTCAAGGCCAGCCGCTATGCGGCCGATGCCGAGCCGGCACGGAAGGTGGGGTAAGGCGATGAGCGGAGAAACCGCGCTAGCACCGGGCGACGTCCGGCAGAATCACCCAACAACCGGCGTGCTGGCCGAAATAGCCGCGCGTGCCGAGGCGGCCATCGCGATCCGCCATGATCTGCACCGGCACCCGGAACTGGCCTTTGAAGAGCATCGCACCAGCGCCCGCGTGGCCGAACTGCTGCAGCAATGGGGCTATGAGGTGACCACTGGCCTCGGCGGCACCGGCGTGGTCGGCACGCTGCGACGCGGGCAGGGCAGCCGTCGCCTGGGCCTGCGTGCGGACATCGATGCATTGCCGATCCAGGAAGACTCCGGGCTGGCCTACGCCAGCCAGACCGATGGCCTGATGCACGCCTGCGGCCACGATGGCCATACCGCGATCCTGCTGTCGGCGGCGCACTACCTGGCCCATCACGGGCGCATCGATGGCACCCTGCAGTTGGTGTTCCAGCCTGCAGAGGAAACCGGTTCGGGTGCGTCGAAGATGATTGCCGATGGCCTGTTCGAGCGCTTTCCGGTGGATGCGATCTATGGGCTGCACAACTGGCCGGGCGTGCCGGTGGGCCATTTCGGTTTCGTCGACGGGCCAGCGATGGCCTCGGTGGACTGGGCGCGACTGAAGGTGATCGGCAAGGGCGGCCACGGCGCCGAGCCGCAGGGCAGTGTCGACCCGATCGTGGTGGCGGCACATATCATCACCGCGCTGCAGAGCGTGGTCTCGCGCAATGTCGATCCGCGGCAGATGGGCGTGGTCACTGTCGGCTCGATCCATGGCGGGCAGGCGGCCAATGTGATTCCGGACGTGGTGGAGCTGAAGCTGACGGTGCGCGCCTACCTGCCCGAAGTGCGCGATACGCTGCGGCGCCGGGTTACCGACCTTGCCGAGCAGACCGCTGTTGCGTTCGGTGCGCGTGCCGAGATCGAGTTTCCGCGCGGCTTCCCCAGCGTGATCAACCACCCACAGCAGACCGCCTATATCCGCGAAGTCGCCGAGCGCGGATTCGGCGCTGGACAGGTGGTGCCCGATTTCGCGCCGCGCACGGCCAGCGAGGACTTTGCGTTCCTGCTGCAGGCGCGGCCCGGCAGCTTCGTGTTCGTCGGCAACGGCGACAGCGCGCCGCTGCACAGCCCGCGCTATGTGTTCAATGACGCGGCGATCGCACCCGCGGCCAGCCTGTGGGCGCGGCTGGCCGAAGACTATCTGGTGAAGGACGTAGCATGAGCAGCAACGAACGCTTCCTCTACACCTCGGTGGATGACCCGTTGGCCCGTCCGCTGTTTGACGGCCTGGAGCAGGAGTACGACAGCCGCTATGCCGACGTGCGCCGTCGCATCGGCGGCAGCGCCCGCGAAGAACTGCAACGCTATCCAGCGCAGGCCTTTGCCGCGCCGGTGGGGGCGTTCGTGCTGCTGCTGCGCGATGGTCTTGCCATCTCCGGTGGCGCCTTCATGCCACACCGGGACCCGGATACCGCCGAGTTCAAGCGCATCTGGACACTGCCCGGACTGCGCCGCCAAGGCATCGCGCGGCGCGTGCTGCAGGAACTGGAAGACCAGGCGCTGCGCCAGGGGTACCGCCGCGTGTTCCTGACCACCGGCTTCCGCCAGCCCGAAGCGGTGGGCCTGTACCTCAGCCATGGCTACACCGCGTTGTTCGACCTCCAGGCCGATCCGGAAACCGTCGCGCATCTGCCCTTCGAGAAGCACCTGCTCGCGCCGGCGGCGGTGATCGCACCTGCACCCGCCGCAGTGCACGGAGCCCACGCATGAGTACGCCCTCGACGGCACTGGGGGGCATCGCTGCACGGCCGGCACCGGCACCTGCGCTGAAGATCGTGCCGGCCCGGCATCCATTGCAGGTGTTCGGCACCGTGTTGGCGCTGGCCTTGATCCTGATCGGGCTGCAATCGGTGCTGGGCAACCCGCGTTGGGGTTGGGGCACCTTCGTCGAATGGTTCTTCGCGCGCCCGGTGCTGGAAGGGCTGGGCCGTACGCTGCTGCTGACCGCACTTGGCACTGGGCTGGGGTTTGCGCTGGGCACGCTGCTTGCGCTGGCGCGCGTGTCCGGTTCGCCGTTGCTGTCGGCGGTGTCCTGGGGCTATGTGTGGTTGTTCCGCTCGATTCCGCTGCTGGTGCTGTTGCTGCTGCTGAACAACCTGGGCTATCTGTACAGCACCATCGAACTGGGCGTGCCATTCACCGGCATCAGTCTGTTCTCGTACCCCACAACGCAGTTGATCGGCGTATTCACTGCTGCAGTGCTGGGCCTTACGCTGAACCAGGCCGCGTTCTCGGCCGAAGTGATCCGTGGCGGCATTCTGTCGGTCGACCAAGGACAATACGAGGCCGCCGCCGCGCTGGGCCTGCCGCGTGGCCGCCAGGTGCGCCGCATCATCCTGCCGCAGGCGATGCGCTCGATCCTGCCGGCCGCGTTCAATGATGTGATCGGCCTGGCCAAGAGCACCTCGGTGGTCTATGTGCTGGCGTTGCCGGAGCTGTTCTACACCGTGCAGGTGATCTACCGCCGCAATCTGGAAGTGGTGCCGCTGCTGATGGTGGCCACGGTCTGGTACCTGGTGATCCTGACCGTGCTGTCGCTGCTGCAGCGACGCGTGGAGCAGCGCTTCGCGCGCGGCCAACTGCAGCATGAGCGCTCGGTGTCGCGCGTGTCACCGCCGCTGCGCGCGCAGAGTGATGCCGCACCGCGCGTGATCAATCGCCCGCGCATCGTCACCCAGGTCGAAGCGGGCGAGGGTGCGGCGGTGTCGCTGTATGGCGTGGGCAAGGCATTCGGCGAGCAGCCGGTGCTGGAAGGTGTGAGCCTGGACCTGCGCGCTGGCAGCGTCACCGTGCTGATCGGCCCGTCCGGTGCCGGCAAGTCCACGCTGCTGCGGCTGATCAACCACCTCGAACGTGCCGACAGCGGTTATGTGACCGTTGGTGGTCAGCTGATCGGCTACCGTCGCGACGGTGACACGCTGTATGAGTTGCCTGAGCGCGAGATCCGCCGCCGTCGTGCCGAAGTCGGCATGGTGTTCCAGGGCTTCAACCTGTTCCCGCACCTGACCGCGCTGGAGAACATCGTCGAGGCACCGATCGCGGTGCGCGGCGTGCCGCGCGCGCAGGCCGAGCAGCAGGCACGCACGCTGCTGGAACGGGTCGGTCTGGCCGACAAGGCCGATGCCTTCCCGCGCCAGTTGTCCGGTGGCCAGCAGCAGCGCATTGCCATTGCCCGCGCGTTGGCGCTGCAGCCGAAGGTGCTGCTGTTCGATGAACCGACCTCGGCGCTGGACCCGGAACTGGTGGCCGAAGTGCTCAGCGTGATTGAAGAGCTGGCCCGCTCCGGCACCACGCTGGTGATCGTTACCCATGAGCTGGGCTTTGCCCGCCGCGTGGCCGACCACGTGGTGATGATGGACCAGGGCCGGGTGATCGAGCAGGGCACGCCCGACGCCGTGTTCGAGCGGCCGCGCCAGCAACGTACCGCCGATTTCCTGGCCAAGACTCTGTAACCCTGAAGGAATACCATGAGCGCTGCAGCCCCCCGTCGCCTCTCGCGCAGCACCCTGTTGATCGTGGGCGTGCTGGTCATCGGCATCGCCGGCATCGTCTATTCGCGCGTGCGCCAGGGCCCGGAGGCTGCAGTGGTGACCGCGACCAGCCTGGCCGGTACCAACACCGCCGTGCTGAAGGGCACCGCGGATCCCAAGGCACAGGCGTTGATTCCCGCCGGCTACCGCTTCGTCACGCCCGGTGCGTTCACCGTCGCCACCCACCCGGGGCAGCTGCCGCTGGCCGACTATGGTGCCGACAGCCGGGAGGTGGTCGGCATCGAGCCGGATATCGCCCGCCTGATCGCCGATGGGCTGGGCTTGAAGCTGGTGATCGTGCCGGTGGCCTGGGCCGACTGGCCACTGGGGCTGGAATCGGGCAAGTACGATGCGGTGCTGTCGAACGTGACGGTCACTGAAGAACGCAAGAAGAAGTTCGATTTCTCCAGTTACCGTTACGACCTGCTGGGCATCTACACGCGCAGCGATGGGCCGATCCAGAAGATCGAAAAGCCCGCCGATGTGGCCGGGTTGAAGGTGGTGGTCGGTGCCAGCACCAACCAGGACCAGATCCTGCGCCAGTGGGACCAGCAGAACATCGCCGCCGGCCTGAAGCCGGTGGAGTACCAGTACTTCGATGACGCGGTGGTTGGTCGGTTGGCGGTGATCACCGGGCGTGCCGATGTTTCATTCGAGCCCAATGCCACCGGCGCCTATTCCGCGCGAGATGGCAAGGTGCGGCGCGTGGGTCTGTTCCCGGGTGGCTGGCCGAATGCCGCGGCGATCTCGGTGACCACGCGCAAGGGCAGTGGCCTGGCTGATGCAGTCACGCAGGCACTGAACACGCAGATTGGCAGTGGCACCTATGCGCAGGCGTTGGCGCGCTGGAACGTGGCAGAGGAAGCCGTGCCGCAGTCGCAGACCAACCCACCGGGGTTGCCGACGCTGCAATGACGCCGGGCGTGGCCCGGCGCTACCTCCGCTTCTGTAGAGCCGAGCCATGCTCGGCTGCTCTACCAACGTGCCTCCAGCGTCTTGAATGGCTTTGCCAGGCGCACACCCTCGGCATCGAAGTTGGAAACGCTACGTCCATCCACACGCACCGTCTTCGGCATCGTGCGCGCCGGCCACCAGACCTTCACCGCTGTCCCGTTGCGCAGCCCCTCGCCAAGCGCCACCGTCAGCACTCCATCGCGCTGCCGTGCCTGCATCTGCAACGTGCCATACGCGGTCGGCAGGCGTTCCACCGCCAGCCCGTCACCTGCCATCCAGGACGGCGGCGTGCCGGGCAGCAGCGACAGCGCATCATCGTCTTCACGCATCAGCATGCCGAACAGCGTGCGGCCGTACTCGGCGCCGATCCAGGTGTGCGGCATGTCACCGAGATAGCGCGGGAACCGCAGCCGCGAATGCACCACTTCGGCCAGCACCTGCCACTCAAGCGGGCGCCGATCATGCAGCAGGCCCTGCAGCAGCTCGTCGGCCACCTGTGGTTGACCGAGGTGCACATAGCTCAGCACGTTGCGGATTTCGTACGGTGTGTACGCGTACAACGCGCCGGGCTGGCCGCGCTTGCGCACGTCCTCCAGGTAACGGGCGAAGGTGGTCTTCAACGCCTCGGCAGGCAGCACGCTCTGCGCCCCGGTCGGGTCCAGCGCGATCGATACTCCGGTGGGGTCACCATCGCCCAGATCGGCAGAGGAGGGGATGAAGTCGATGCCCTTCCACGCCATCGTCGCCCGGATCGATGCATGCAGCGCGTCGTACAACGCCTTGTACTGTTGGCGCGCCCACGCCGCAGTCTCGTGGTCGCCCAGTGACTCGGCCAGCCACGCGCCGTCGTGCCAGCCCTTCAGGCCCCAGTAGTCATCCCAGTAGCTATGAGTGGGCGAGGGGTAGCCTTCGTGGCTGATCGACGGCGCGAGAATGCCGGCGAAGCGTTCCCGTGCTGGCTGGTCGGCCTTGTAACCTTTCACCAGCGTGCGCTCGCGCAGTTCCTGCAGGAAGCGCAGGGCCGCTTTCACCTTCGGCAGATACGCGCGTACCGATTCTGGCCCGCCATCGAGGCGCGCCACATCGGCCACCAGTGCGACGTACTGGCCCTGGCTGTCGTACTCGATGTCCGAACCGAAGCCGGTGTTGACGCTGCCATCGTCGTTGAGGATGGGTGAGACCAGGCCGTTGGCGTGCACGCCGTGCTCGCTGTACCAGGCCAGGTAGTCGCGCGCGACCTTCGCCTCGCCCATGCGCAGCAGCACCGCCGAGGTGGCCATGCCATCACGGATGAAGGAACGGTTGTAGTTGCGCGGCCCCGGCTGCATGGCCGGGCCGGTCTGGTTGATCAGCATGTAGGCGGCCTGTGCGCGCAGCATGTCCACCAGTGAGGGATCGGGCAAGCGCAGGCCAACCTGGCCGAGTCGTGCCTGCCAGTCCGCCGAGGCCTGCGTGGCCAGTGTGTCGAAGGCGCTGCTGGCGTCGTCTGGCAGCGAAGCCAGATCGAGCGGTGGCGCTTCGGGCAAGCTGCCGTTGGCATCGGCCGCAGCGGTGCCCAGCGGGAAAGCCACCACGACCGATTGGCTGGCACCCGGCGCCAGCGAGATGGGATAGTCCAGCGCCGCTGCTGCAAGACCCTGGTCGTCGCGCGCCTGCTGTGCGGAAGGCAGTTGTCCGGCAGCAATGCCGGCGGTGATTTCGGTTGCACCGTCCTGGCCGAATGGCGCCGCACCGGACGCAGCCACCGGCGTGAGTGACTGCAGCAGCGTGCGCCCGTTGATGCGCACAGCCTGTCCGTTGATGACCACCTCGCGGATCGGCGACAGCCCGCCGTTCTGCCACGGTGGGTTCATCTGCATCGGGCGCACGACCAGGCTGAGTGTGCCTTCCACCCTGGTGCTGCCGGTGTTGTGCAGGCGGTGGCGCAGGAAGGTGACCGGCTGGCCAGCGCGTTCGATGGCGAACACTTCGCTGCGCAGTTCCAGCCCGGGCTGCGGCGACCAGGTGGCGGAGGGCATCGGCTTCCAGCCATCACGCAATGCATGCTGCACGTTCTGCCCGGCGGCACCTGCAGTTCTCCCATTGGCGCTGCGCCAGACCGGCTGCACCAGCGGCGCGCCCTTGAACGCTTCCAGGTTGCCGTACTCGTCGAAGATCGATTTCTGTCGCCCGGCATGCACACCAACAGCGGTCCAGTAGGTCTGCTGCATCTGCAGCGAGGCCGGGAACAACGCGCGTTGCGCACCGCTGGCGGCAATCTGGTACTGCTTCATCGGCGTCATCACCGCCTTCGGCCCGAGCAGGCGCAGGCGTGCCACCTTTGGTGCAGGACCATCCACGCTCAGGCGGAATGCACGCACGGATTGCGCAGTACTGGCGGCGAGCCAGCTCTGCTTGTGATCTGCCGCCTGCGCATCGTGGGCCAGTTCCTGCCAGCGGCCTTGGGCGTCCTGTGCCTGCAGGCGGGCCGCACCGCGCGCACCATCGGCCCATTCCACTGCCAGGCCAGCCGTGGATTGCGTGCGCGGCAGCGTGATGTCGAGCGTGTGGCTGCCACCTTTCCCGGTCGGCAGGGCGACCGGCCTGCCGCCCTGCCAGAGTGCGGCTGCCTGCGTCGCATCGACATCGCCGATGCGAGCGCTGAGTGTGCTGTCCAGTGGCTCCATCTCGAAGATCGACACGCCCCAATCGGAGGTGCGCTGCGGGCTGACCAGCCGCAGGTAGCGCGCCTGGCGTGGTGCGAAGTACAGCGTTTCCACATCCCCCAGCGAATCGGCCATGGTGTAGGCGGTCTGCCACTGCGTGCCGTCCAGCGAGGTCTGCAGTGAATAGCCTTCCGGGTTGGAGACATCCCAGGTGAGGCGGGCGCCGGCCAGCTCTGCCGGTGCGCCCAGATCGATCTGGAACCAGTGGCCGGGACTGAAGGCGCCGCCGGTGACGGTTTTCGCATCGCCATCGATCAGGTGGCTGATCGCCATGGCCGGCACCTGCTGCGAGGAACTGCTGGCCAGCCACTGGCTGCGCGGGGGAAGGGTCTGTGCGTGTGCGGCGGCGGCCAGGGCGGTGAGCAGCAGGGCCGCAGCAGGCCGCATCGGACGGGAGAGGGGAGTGAGCCTGGAACGTTCAGCGCGCAACGTCATTACGGACAGCCTCGCAGGTTCGGCCGGAATCTGGCGAGCACAACGCTAGCAAGGGATGTAATCGTTTACATGACGCGATGCAGTAACGTCGGTGTCGTTGCGGGCACGAGCCGGGCCGGCCGGCTGACGGGTATGGCTCTGGACGTGTCCGCACGATCGGCTAGGTTCGATGCACGCCACGGAGCTCGGGTGAGTTGTCATTTGACAATGTGCCCGGATAGGCACAGACTTCGGAGAACAGCGGATGTCTCGAGTGCGTCACCCTGACAAGGACATAGAAGCCGCGTTGCGTTTTGCCGAAACGCGGGGCTGGAGATTGCGCGTCGGCGGGAGCCATGCCTGGGGCCGGATGTACTGCCCCTACAACGACAGCGAATGCCGGTGCGGGGAGTTCTGCGTTGTGAGCATCTGGAGCACGCCGCGCAGTGGACGCAATCACGCCCGGGCGCTGCGTCGCGTTGTCGAGAACTGCAGCCGCGAGCAATGAGAAGCGGTCGAAGCCGAAACGAGGTGGGCAATGATGGAATTCAATTTCACCCTGAAGTACCGCGTGCCGGACGTGTACGACGATACCGATGTCCTGGAGCAGCGCCTGGCGGCATCGGGTTGCGACGACGCGCTGTTGGGCATCGGGCGTCCGGGCAGGATGGCGCTGGCGTTCTGCCGTGAGGCCCCGCGTGCCGATCAAGCGCTGCAGTCGGCGCTGGAGGATGTGCAGCAGGCGGTGCCGGGCGCCGAACTGGTTGAAGTAAGCCCCGATCTGGTGGGGCTGACCGATGTGGCCGACCTGCTGGGGATGTCGCGGCAGAACATGCGCCAGCTCATGCTGGCCCACCCGCAGTCGTTTCCGTCGCCGGTGCACGAAGGTAGTACGTCAATCTGGCACCTGGCCGACATCCTCGGCTGGTTGCAGGCGCGTGGCAGCGGCAAGGTCAGCTCGGAACTGGCCGAGCTGGCCACCGTTGCATTGCAGCTGAATCTGGCCCGCGAAGGGCGCAGGCTGCAGCCCAAGGCATAGTGCCGGGCAGGACCGGCACCCACCCGCAGCGGGCTGCGTTACAGCTGCACCTTTTCCCACCAGCGTGTACCGGCCCGCGGCGCCTGCATGTCCAGGACCTCGCCCATCATCGGCGTCGCTACCGACACGTTGCTGGCGGCGGCCAGCGCGGTGATGCGCTCGAACGGCTGCTGCCATTCGTGCAGGGCCAGATCGAAGGTGCCGTTGTGGATTGGCAGCAGCCACTTGCCGCGCAGGTCCAGATGCGCCTGCAGGGTCTGCTCGGGCTGCATGTGCACGAAGGCCCAGCGCGGGTCGTAGGCACCGGTTTCGATCATGGTCAGATCGAACGGGCCGTACTTCTCGCCTATGGCCTTGAAGCCGTCGAAGTAGCCGGTGTCGCCGCTGAAGAAGATGCGGAAGTCACCGTCCTGGATCACCCACGACGCCCACAGGCTGCGGTCACTGTCGCCCAGCCCGCGGCCGGAGAAGTGCTGGCCTGGCGTGGCGGTCAGGCGCAGGCCGTTGGCCTCGGTCGATTGCCACCAGTCCAGCTGTTCCACCTTGCCCGCGTCGATGCCCCAGGCGATCAACTGGTCACCCACGCCAAGCGGGGCGATGAAGCGCGCGGTCTTGCGATCCAGCTGCATCACTGCCGCGTGGTCGAGGTGGTCGTAATGGTTGTGCGAGAGAATCACGCCGGCGATCGGCGGCAGTTCATCGATGCTGATCGGCGGGGCATGGAAGCGCGCCGGGCCCATCCACTGCACCGGCGAGGCGCGCTCGGAGAACACCGGGTCGGTCAGCCAGTACTGGCCGCGCAGCTTCAGCAGGATCGTGGAATGGCCGATGCGGAACAGGCTGCGGTCGGGCGCGGCATCCAGCGTGGCGCGGTCCAGAGGCTGCACCGGGATGGGGTGGGCGGGCACGGTGCCCTTGGGCTTGTTGAACAGGAACGTCCACCAGATCTCCAGGCCGTCGCGCAGGCCCATCGCCGGCTTCGGCAGGGCATTGCGGAACTTGCCGTCGCGGTACTGCGGCGAGGCCGGGAAGTCGGGGAGGGACCAGGACTTGCAGAAGGTGTAGGCGGTCACGGCAAGGATTCCAAGCAGGAGGACAAGGAGCAGGCGCTTCATGGGTGACGTCCGCTGAGTACACTGCACAGTGTAGTTTCCTGTTTTTCAAAAGTACACTGCCGGGTGTAAAATGTGCGCATCCGTTCAGATTCCTGGTGCTCCGCCATGCCCCGTGCCCCGCAACGCCTGACCGACCGCAAACGCGAGGCCATCGTGCGCGCGGCGGTCGAGGAGTTCCGTGCAGCGGGCTACGAGGCCACCAGCATGGATCGCATTGCCGAAGTGGCGGGGGTGTCCAAGCGCACCGTCTACAACCACTTCCCGAGCAAGGAAGCGCTGTTCTCGATGATCCTGGAGGAGTTGTGGGAGCGCAGCGTTGCCAGCGACACACTGCCGTACCGCGCCGACCAGCCATTGGAGGCGCAGTTGCTTCAACTGCTGGGCCAGAAGCTGGAGCTGCTCAGCGACGCCAACTTCATCGACCTGGCGCGGGTGGCAATGGCCGAGATCATCCATTCCCCCGAGCGCGCGCAGGCCATCGTCTGCCGCATGGGCGAGAAGGAGAGCGGCGAGAGTGCCTGGATCCGCGCCGCGATGGCCGATGGCCGGCTGCGCGCGGTCGATCCGGAGTTTGCCGGCCACCAGCTGCACGGGCTGGTGAAGAGCTTTGCGTTCTGGCCGCAGGTGACGATGGGGCAGGCGCCGTTGAGTGCGGCCGAACGCACGCGCGTGGCCGAGTCGGCGGTGGCGATGTTCCTGGGCTTTTACGCGATCTGAACCCTGCCGGCTAGCGTGCCGCAAGCTGGCGGAACTCGGCGGCCGGCAGCGCCGCCGAGTACAGGTAGCCCTGACCGACATCCACCCCCAACGCACGCAGCTGCTGTTCCTGCGCCAGTGTTTCGGTGCCCTCGGCCACCACGATCGCGCCGCAGCGATGAGCAACCTCGACGATGAAGCGGACAATGGACTGCGATTTCGCATCGGCCAGTGTGGCGATCAGCGACTGCTCGATCTTGACCTCGGCGATGGCCAGCTGCGAAAGCAGGATGAGCGTGGAGTAGCCGGCACCGAAATCATCCAGCGACAACGTCACGCCGGCAGCGAGCAACTGGGCGATGTTGGCGTCGACGACGTCGCGCTCGACGATCTCCGTCCACTCGACGATCTCCAGGCGCAGCCTCGCACCGGCCACGGCATGCAGCTGCAGCAGCTCCTGCAGGCGCAGGCCGAAGTCGGGCAGGCGCAGTGATTCGGCCGAGACGTTGACGGCGATGGTCAGCGCGGCGACGTCCTGCTGGCTGTGCTGCAGGAAACGCACCGCCGAACGCAGCGTGGCCCACTCCAGGTCCGCCAGCCGGCCGTGCCGACGCACCAGCGCGATTACCCGCATCGGTGCGATGGCGCGCCCTTCACCATCGCGCATGCGCAGCAGCGCCTCGGCACCCACCAGCTGCCGATCGTGCAGGCGATGCTTGGGCTGGTAGCACAGCGGGGCGTCACCCTGCTGCAGCCAATGATCGAGCGCGCTCTCGATCAGGGCGTCGATCTCGCTGTCGCGCTGGATCGGATCATCGAAAAACACCACGCCTGATTCGATCGCACTCAGTGCCAGGGTGATCGCGCGGAACGGCAGATGGCCATCGTCGGCATCACCTGGGGGCTTCAGTTCCACCACCGCGCAACGGAACAGCGGCCGGAAGCCCGGCCAGTCCTGCGCAACCCGGTCGGCCAGGTTGGAGGCCAGTTCGGCAATCTGCGGCTGCACGCGCAGTTCGGGCAGCGACAGGCCCTGGATCAGGATCGCCAGCGCGGCGTCGCCAAACTGGTAGATCTCCACCCGTTCTACTGGCAGCGGCGGCAGCAGCCGACGCACGTCGTCGCTGCTGTCGCGTCGCCACAGTCCGCTGTCCTGCAACGGCCCATAGCGAAGGCGCAGGTCGCGCAGGTTGCCCATCTCGGCCACGATCAGGCAGGCCTTGCCGAGGCCGTCGTTGTCGCGCCAGACCTGCTGCAGGCGTTCGCCCAGTGCACGCATGTTCGGCAGCCCACTGATCGGATCGACGCGCAGCCAGGCCTGCTCGCGCTGACGCTGCGCGTCGATCTGCGCGTCGTTGTAGACCAGCGCGAATACCGCGCCGAGCATCAGCAGCGAAAGCGGCAACGCCAGCAAACGCTGGATTGCCAGTTCTTCCACCGGCAGGTGGGTGGCGCCGATGATCGCCACGCCCAGCGCCAGGCCAAGGGCGGTGACCACGATGCGCACCCCCCACGCCTGCAGGAGGATGCGCAGCGAGAGTTCGCCGAGCATGCGCGGGTGCAGGCGACTACGCAGCCAGATGCCGGCCAGCATCTGCAGGGTGGACTCGAGGCTGGCAGGCAGGAAGAACTGCGTACCCGAGAACTGGTAGCGCGCCATCAGGCTGCCGGCGAGACAGGCCAGGCCGCCGCGCCAGCCGCCGAGCAGACCACTGATCAACAGGATATCGAAGCCGAGGTGGAGCTTGACCACCCCCTGGGTATAGCGGGCCACGAACCAGGAATTGAACAGGTAGATCAGGCCCAGTGCCACGCCCACGTACAGCCGGCGGCCTTCGATGGCATGGCCGGCACGGCGGGTGGCGATCAGCAGAACGCCGATCATGCCGATCACCGCGGTGGCCTGCAGCAGGTACAGCGGCAGGCTGGGCAGGGCGCTGTCCAGGACCTGGGCCGCAACCCGTGAAAGCGCATCCATAGCAGGTTCCCGCCTGTGACCGACGGCCAGTGAGGAGCAGGGTAAACCACGGCCGCGCGCGCGGCCACTGAGGCCGCACGGCGCTGGCTGTCATGGTCAGTAGCGAGGGTCGGCGATGGCCGGCAGCACCAGTTCGCGTACGAAGCCGGACGGCGACAGCTGCAGCAGTGCACTCACCATGGCCACCACGTCGTGCACCGGTACCAGTTCACCTTGGCCACGTGCCGCCGCGTCAGCCACCGGTACCGACAGCGCATCGTCAGTATTGAGATAACCCAGCTGCAGGCTGGTCACCGCCAGGCGTCGATCACGGAAGCCTTCGCGCAATGCGTCGGCGATGCCATTGAGTGCGAATTTCGAGGCGCCGAACGCGACTTCCGGACGGCCGCTGCGCGGCAATGCCGAGGTCGAGCCGGTCAGCACCAGCTGCGGTCGCGGCGCGTTCAGTACGCGCGGCAACAGGCGCTGCAGCAGCACCAGCGTGGCGGTGATGTTGACGTCGACCAGCTGCGTGAGCGCCGCATCGCTTTCATCGAGGAAGGCGTACTCGTCGCTGAAAGCCTTCTCTTCCCAGATGCCCAGGTTGTGGATCAGGACGTCCAGATCGGCCGGTGCCTGCGCGGCAATGTGGTCGGCGGCAGTGGAGGGCTGGGCCAGGTCGGCCTCGATCCATTGCAGGGTGATTCCATCCGGGCATTGCAGGTCGCGCGGGCGGCTGCGGGAAACGCCGATGACCGTATCGCCGGGGCAGCACAGGCCTTCCACGAACGCCCGACCGAGGCCCCTGCTGGCGCCGATGACCATCAACTTCATGTTGCTTCCTTATATGGGAGAGTTGCAGCGAACGCCACTGCACACCGCCTGCGCGGCGCTGGCCACTGTGGACGTCAAGCCGGATCTCGTCCATCTCCCGGCGCCCCGACGTACGGATCCGGTTCAGCGCGGCCGAGCGCCTGCTGGAAGTGCGCGACAATCGCCCGCGTCACAGACTGAGGCAGGACTTCGCATGCGCATGGATGAAACCGGACCCACCCCGAGCGGGATGCCGTTGCCGCAGGCGTGGCGGCAGACTCTGGCCGAGGCCCGCATCGAACGGCAATCGATCGGCGCTTCGCGCGCGGAGGTTGCCCGCGTGCATCGGCACGGGCAGGCCGATGCTTTCCTGAAATCGGAAGTGATCGACGCCTTCAGCGAACTTGGCGATGAGATCGCACGCCTGCGCTGGTTGCAGGCACAGGGGCAGCCCGCGCCGACGGTGATCGCCACCATCGAGGAAGCAGGGCGCCGCTGGTTGCTGATGAGCGCGTTGCCTGGGCGAGATCTGGCGTCGTCGCCGGAGCTCGCGCCGCAGGCGTTGGTTGAGGTGCTGGCCGATGCCCTGCGTGGCCTGCACGCGCTGCCGGTTGCCGCCTGTCCCTTCGACCAGCGCATTGCGTTGCGTCTGCAGGCTGCGGCAGCGCGGGTGCAGGGTGGCCTGGTCGACGCCGACGATTTCGATGACGAACGCCTCGGCCAGAGCCCGCAGCAGGTGTTCGCCGACCTTCAGGCCACCCGGCCGGAACACGAAGACCTGGTGGTGAGCCATGGCGACGCCTGCCTGCCCAATCTGATGGCGGTCAATGGTCGCTTCAGCGGGTTCATCGACTGCGGGCGGCTCGGGGTGGCGGATCGTTACCAGGACCTGGCGTTGGCCGCGCGCAGTCTGGTCGACAATTTCGAAGGCACCCGTTGGGTGGCGCCCTTGTTCCAGCGCTATGGCCTGGTTGCCGATGAGCGGCGGCTGGCGTTCTACCGGTTGCTTGATGAATTCTTCTGAGGCGGCAGGGGGCTGAACAATGGCCTGCCGGCGTGCGCTGGATCCCTTGCAATGAACGAACGTTCGTTCAGTATCTGCGTCATGAGCCGCATCGACCGCAACCAGCAACGCATCGCCCAGATCCTGCAGGCGGCCCTGCAGTGCTTTCTGACCAAGGGCTTCCACCAGACCAGCATGCGTGACATCGCGCAGGCGGCCGGGGTCAGTCTGGGCAATCTCTACAACCACTTCCCGGGCAAGCAGGCGATCATCCTTGCGGTGGCGGTGGCCGAGAGCGAAGAGCTGGCGCCGCTGCTGGCCCGGTTGGCGGCAGCCGACGGTGAACGCACGCAGGTAGTGGCCTTCCTTGAGGCGTTCCACGCGCTGTGCCGGCAGCCGGAGTGGGCGACGCTTGCCGTCGAGGTCCTTGCCGAATGTGCGCGGACACCGGAAGTCGCCGCCGCGTTCAACGCCAATCGACGGCAGGTGCAGCAGGCGCTGGCCGATGCACTGCTGCGCATGGCACAGCGCGAACGCCGGCGACCTGCGCTGACACCGGCGCTGCAGGCGCAGGTGGTGCTGGATGCCATCGAGAGCGATGCACTGCGCCAGGGCCTTTTCCAGGCCGGTGGTACGCAGGGTGACGCGCTTGATCCTGGCCCGTTGCTGGCACTGCTTGGCGCACGCGGGTGAGTGGCGTCGAAAGGCGCATGCATGGCCTGGATCTGGCGCGCTATCTGGCTCTGGCCGGCATGGTGCTGGTCAACTTCCGGCTGGCCATGGCCGTTCCTGCGGAAGGTGACGGTTGGCTGGCGGGCTTCTTCCACCTGCTGGAGGGCAAGGCCTCGGCAACCTTCGTCACGCTGGCAGGGCTGGGCCTGGTGCTGGCCACGCAGCGCCAGCAATCGGGGCCGGCAACGCTGCAGACCTGGCGGCGCGCGATGGTCCTGCTGGTGTTGGGCCTGCTCAACCTGACCCTGTTTCCGGCCGACATTCTGCACTATTACGCGGTGTACTTCGTGCTTGCAGTGCTGTGGCTGCGCGCGTCGGCGAAGGTGTTGCTGGCCAGCATCGTCGGCCTGGCGGCGTGCTCGTTCTGGGCGCTGCTGCGCTGGGATTACAGTGAAGGCTGGAACTGGCAGACACTGGAGTACGCGGGCCTCTGGCAATGGCCTGGCGCGGTGCGCAACCTGCTGTTCAACGGTTTCCATCCAGTGCTGCCGTGGCTGTGCTTCTTCCTGCTGGGGATGCTGTTGGCGCGCCTGCCGCTGTCGCTACCCCGGGTGCAGCGGGCAGTGCTGATGCTGGGGCTTTTGCTGATCGTTGCCGGCCACGGTGTGCAGCATCTGGCGCAGGCAACGCCCTGGCAGGTGTGGCTGGGAACGCAGCCGATGCCACCCGGTCCGGCCTACCTGCTGACCGGCGCTGGTGCGGCGTGTTCGCTGATCGCCACCTGCCTGCTGCTCACGCGTCGATACCCGGGTGACTGGATGGAACCGTTCACCGCCGCAGGGCGCATGACCCTGACCCTGTATGCCGGCCACATCCTGCTGGGCATGGGCACACTGGAGAGCCTGGGCCTGCTGGACGGCAGCGCTTCGTTGGCGTCGGTGCTGTTGTGGGCGCTGCTGTTCCTGATGCTGGCGACGGGCGCAGCGTGGCTGTGGTCGTGGCGGTTTGCGCGTGGCCCGCTGGAAGCGTTGATGCGTCGCGTCGCGGGCCAGCCTTCCGCGCGCCCCGGCACGACGTTGTGACGGACATGTCTGTGTCTCGGCGAGGGCATCTGCGATAGTGGGCGCAGGTAATACTTTCCCCTTCCATTCATGTCATTCGCGTCGGCGCAGCATCTCGGCGAAGTTCTACAACAGTCCTACGGCATTACGGCGACCGCGGTGGTGCCACGCGCAGTGGGCGCCGACGCGGGCGCCAGCGTGTACCGTGTCGACGCGCGGCATGGCCAGTGGTGGCTGAAATGCCGTACCTACCAGGTCGATCCCACGGTGTGGGACAGCCTGCATTGGTTGCGCGGCACCTCCGGCATCGACGAGATCGTGGCGCCCTGGCCGGCACTCACCGGCGGCGCATCGGTTCAGCGCTGGGGCCTGCAGTTCACCCTGTTTCCCTATATCGAAGGTCAGTCCGGTTTCGAGGCCCCCTTGAGCCGCGCCCAGTGGAACCGGTTGGGCCAGGTGCTGCGGCGTCTGCACGAGGTGCAGCTGCCTGCGGAACTGCAGGGCGCATTGCCGCGGGTGCAGCTGGAGCCCGCAGCGCTGGAAACGGTGGGCCGCTGGCTGGCGGAGGGCGGCCTGCCGGCTGCTCAGGACGGGCTCAGTCGTGCGTTCGTCTCCATATGGCAGCAGCAACACGCGCGCATCGCCGCGCTGCACGCACACGCGCTGCAACTGTACGGCGCACTGCAGGGCGTTTCGGTGGACCTGCACCTGTGCCACACGGACCTGCACGCCGGCAACCTGCTGATGGGCAACGATGGCGGCCTGCACCTGATCGACTGGGACGGCCTGTCACTGGCACCGCGCGAACGTGACCTGATGTTCGTCGGTGCCGCCGTGGGAGGGCGTTGGGGCCGTGAGAACCCGGCGGGTTTCGGCGAAGGTTATGGCAGTGACCTGGGCGATCCTCGCTGGATCGCCTGGTATCGCCACTGGCGCATCCTGCAGGACCTGATTGAATTCCAGCAGGTGCTGCTGGCGCCAGGCGCGCTGGATCGTTCGCCCCAGCTGCGCCGGCAGTCGCTGCATTTCCTCAGCGAGCAGTTCGCTCCGGGCAACGTGTTTGATGCCGCCGAGCGCGCGTATCGCGCGCTGTAGATCCACGCCATGCGTGGATGGCGTGATCAGGCGGGAAGGTTGTTATCCACGCTTGGCGCGGATCTACTCGGCCGGTTTGGCTGCGGCCGAGGCGGCAGCGCTGGCCGCACGCCGCGACAGCACGGCTTCGCGATGGGCGATATAGGCATTGGCGGCGAGGATGATGCCGGCACCGAGGATCGTCCAGCGATCGACGGTTTCATTGAACAGCAGCCAGCCACACAGGGTCACCAGCGGAAGCTGCAGGAAGCTGATCGGGGTCAGCGCTGACACCTCGCCCAGGCGCAGTGCGCGCGTCCACAACAGTTGGCCCAGGGTGCCAAGCACGCCGGTGGCCAGCAGCCACAACCAGGCCACGCCGGTGGGCCAGACCCAGACGAACAGCGCCGGGACCAGCGACAGCGGCACCCAGAACACATAGGTGTAGAGCACCACGGTGTCGGCGCTGTCGATGCGGGTCAGCTGCTTGATCTGGATCGCCACCAGCGAACTGAGCACGGCCGCGCAGACCGCGACCAGGCTGCCAGCGGTGAAGCCCGCGGTGCCAGGGCGCACGATCACCAGCACGCCGATGAAGCCGACCACCACCGCCGCCCAGCGGCGTACGCGCACGGTTTCGCCCAGCCAAAGTACCGCGGCAATGGTGACGAACAGCGGCGTGGAGTATGAGAGCGAGACCGCCTGGGCCAACGGCAGGTGTCCCAGCGCCCAGAACGCACACAGCATCGACGCCAGGCCGATCGCACTGCGCACGAAATAGCGGGGCAGCTGCTGGGTCTTCAATGGCGCGCGGCCCGGCCGCAGCAGCATCGGCAGCAGTGCAAGCAGGCCGAAGGCGTTGCGGAAGAACGCCACTTCCTGGGTCGGCACGTAGCGCGTGGCGTAGCGGATGGCGACCGCCATCAGGCCAAAGGCCATCGTGCTGCCGAGCATCAGCAGCGCCGCCCGCATCGGGGTGGCGCCGGGGGATAGGGTGGGGCTGTTCACCACTGTGCGCCGAGCAGGCGGGGCTCCGGTTCGATCGGTACGCCGAATTTCTCCAGCACCGAGGCCGAGATGCGGCGCGCCAGTGCCAGCAGTTCGGCGCCGGTAGCGTTGCCGTGGTTGACCAGCACCAGCGCATGGCTCGGCGCCACGCCCGCATCGCCTTCGCGGAAGCCCTTCCATCCGCAGGACTCGATCATCCAGGCCGCCGAGACCTTGCGCTTGTCCTCCTGCTCGGCCGGAAACACCGGCAGCTCGGGAAAGTGCTGCAGCAACACGTCGACCTGCTCCAGCGGGAGCACCGGGTTCTTGAAGAAACTGCCGGCATTGCCCAGCACATCCGGGTCGGGCAGCTTGCGGCGGCGGATGGCGATCACTGCATTGGCCACGTCCACCGCGCCCGGTAGTTCCACGCCCTGAGCGTGCAGCTCCTCGCGGATCCCGGCGTAGTCCATGCGCAGGTCGTGCAGCAGCGGCAGCTTCAGCTCGATGGCGGTGATCAGGTAACGGTCCATCTGCTGCTTGAACACACTGTCGCGGTAGGCGAAGCCGCACTGCTCGTTGTCCAGGCGGACCCAGGCCTGCTGCTGGCAGTCCCACGCTTCGACGGCCTGGATGAACTCGCCGACCTGCACGCCATAGGCGCCGATGTTCTGGATGGGCGCGGCACCGGCGGTGCCGGGAATCAGTGCCAGATTTTCCAGCCCGGACAGGCCTTCCTGCAGCGACCACATCACCAGACCATGCCACGGTACACCGGCGCCGGCGCGGATCACCGCATGGTCGGCGCGGTGTTCGAGGAAGCTGATGTCGCGGTTGCCGAACACCAGCACGGTGCCGGGCAGGTCCTCGGCGATCAGCACATTGCTACCGCTGCCCAGTACCAGCAACGGGCCCTCAGCCACTTCGGGCAGCGCCAGTACCTCCGGCAACCGCGCCGGGTCGTGCAGTTCCAGCAGCTGTGCCGCGCTGGCCTGCACATGGAAGGTGTTCAGTGCCTGCAGCGGCGCATTGCGGGTGAGCGTCCAGCGCAGCGGTGCGGCGGCGTCGGTGGTATCCATGGGCGCGCTCACAGCGGCGCCACCGCGCCACGGCTCGGCGCTTCGCGGCGGCGACGGATCGCCTCCACGCATTCGGAGACCAGCGCCGGGCCACGGAAGATCAGGCCGCTGTAGCACTGCACCAGTGCGGCACCGGCAGCCATCTTGGCCACCGCGTCGGCACCGGACAGGATGCCGCCGACACCGACCAGCGGCACCGATTCGGGCAGGCGCGCGCGCAACCGGCGCAGCACCAGGGTGGACTGTTCCAGCACCGGTGCGCCGGACAGGCCGCCGGCTTCGTTGGCCAGCGGATCGCCGGCCACCTTGCTGTGGTCGACGGTGGTATTGGTGGCGATCACGCCGTCCACCTGAAGTTCGCCCAGCACACGCGCGGCGGCATCGATGTCGCGCTCGCTCAGGTCCGGTGCCACCTTCACCAGCATCGGCACGCGACGACCGTGCTGCGCGGCGAGGGTTTCCTGGCGGTCACGCAGCTGGCTGACCAGCTGGCGCAGCGCGGTCTCTTCCTGCAGTTCGCGCAGGCCGGCGGTGTTGGGCGAGGAAATGTTGACGGTGATGTAGTCGGCCAGCGGGTACACCTTGTCCATGCAGGCGATGTAGTCATCGGCCGCCTGTTCGTTGGCGGTGTCCTTGTTCTTGCCGATGTTGATGCCGAGCAGGCCACGGCGGTTGCGCGCGCGTTCGACATTGCGCACCAGCACGTCCACGCCGGCATTGTTGAAGCCCATGCGGTTGATGATGGCGTTATGTTCCGGCAGGCGGAACAGGCGCGGCTGCGGATTGCCGACCTGCGGGCGCGGGGTGATGGTGCCGATCTCGACGAAGCCGAAGCCCAGCGCGAACAGGGCATCGATGTGCTCGCCGTTCTTGTCCAGCCCCGCGGCCAGGCCGACCGGGTTGGGGAAATTCAGCCCGAATACGGTGCTCGGCATCGGCGCGATGCGGGCCGCCAGCAGCGGCGTGGTGCCGGTGCGCCAGGCCAGGTCCAGTGCGGACAGGCCGAGGCCGTGGGCGCGCTCGGCGTCGAGCGAGAACAGGAAGGGGCGGGCAAGCGAATACATGCGTCGGTTCAGTCCAGCGTGCCGAGGAAGGCTCGGGTTTGATATTCAAAGGCGACCTGGCCGTCGACCGCGTAGGCGGCGAACAGGTCCTGCAGCGCGGCGATCATCGGCGCGTGCCGCGGATGACCGGCCTGCGGTGCGTAGGACGAGGACAGCAGCCGCCCGCGCAGGGCGTCCAGATCCAGGTACTGCACGTTCGGCAGCTGCACCATGCCGCGCAGCCCCGTCCCGAACCATGCCCGCATCGTGGCGTCGTCCTGGTAGCGCTCGGCCACCGCGCTGTAGTCGGTACCGAAATCAAGCAGCAGCTGCTCGTAGCCCACCAGGAACGGGCTGGCATCGAGCAGGCGCGAATTCCAGTAGATCAGCGCCTGGCCACCAGGACGCAGGATGCGCTGCCACTCGGCGCGCACGGCCACGGTGTCGAACCAGTGGAAGGCTTGGGCGACGCTGACCAGATCGATGCTGGCATCATCCAGGCCGGTGGCTTCGGCGCGGCCATCGACCGCCCGGAACTGCGGATACTGCGGCCCCAGCCATTGCTCGGCGGCGGCGCGCATGGCCGCATTGGGTTCAACGGCAACAACGGGATGGCCGGTGGCCAGGAACAAGCGGCTGGAGATGCCAGTGCCGGCGCCGATGTCGGCGACCTGGACCTGATGGCCGACGCCCATCGGGCCATGCAGCCACTCCAGCAGGGCGGGTGGGTAGTCAGGCCGGTAACGGACGTAGTCGGCGACGCGGCTGCTGAAGCGTTCAGTGCTGTCGGAGGTCGTCATGGCGGGCTCAGTTCGACATCGCGGCGAGCCAGGCCAGGCCGCCGAAGAACAGGATGAAGACCACGATTGCGGCGATCACGGCGCCGACCATCAGCCAGCCCAGTACCAGGCCAGTGACGGCCAGACCGTCACCGTCAAGATCGTGCGGGCGGCGGCGGATCTCGGCGCGGGCCATGTGCCCGGTGACGATGGCCACGATGCTGGCCACGAACGGCAGGACGGTCCAGCTGGCGATGCCGGCGACCAGGCTCACTACGGCCAGGGCACTTGTCTGTCGGGGTGCCACGCTCATCGGGGTCCTCCTTGCAGTGTGCACATGATAGTGCCTCTGCCCGGGCAATCCCATGCCCGGAGGAAACGATGGCAGGCGTCGACCTTGGTCGACCAAAGGCATGCCAACCAAGGTTGGCCGCTACCGGAGTGCCGGCATCAGCCCATCAACACCTGGCCGCCATCGACATTGAGCACATGGCCGGTGATCCAGCGCGCCAGCGGCGAGCACAGGAACAGGGCGGCATCGGCGACCTCGCGTGGATGACCGAAGCGTCCGAACGGAATTTTCGCCAGGGTGCCGTGGTACAGCGCAGGATCTTCGGTGCGGCGACGGTCCCACAGGCCATCGTCGAACGCGATCGAGCCCGGTGCGATGGCGTTGACCCGGATGCGGTGCGGGGCCAACGCCAGCGCCTGCGAGGTGGTGTAGTGCGAAAGCGCGGCCTTGGCCGCGGCGTAGGGCGCGCCACCGGGGCGCGGCTGCTGCGCGGCGATCGAAGAGAGGTTGAGGATGCAGGCATCGCCGGACGCGCGCAGCCAGGGCAGTGCCAGGCGCGAGGCACGCACGGCCGCCATCAGGTCGATCTGCAGGCTGGCGGCCCAGCCATCCTCGTCATCGACCATGCCGTACCCGGTAGCATTGTTGACCAGCACGTCGACACCGCCGAGTGCGTCGGCAGCGGCGTCCAGCCACGCCTGGATCTGGCCGATGTCGGCCAGATCGGTGGCAAACGTGTGCAGCGGCGTGCCCTGGGCGCGGGCGTCGGCCTGCAGGGCATCCAGCCCGGCCTGGCCGCGGGCGCAGGCCGAAACCTGTGCACCGGCGGCGGCGAACGCCAGCGCCATTTCGCGGCCAATGCCCTTGCTGCCGCCGGCGATCAATACCCGGCGGTCGCTGAAGTCGAGGGTCGGAGCCCCTGCGGGGATCCGACCCTGGGCAGGGGTCAGATCCCCGGAGGGGCTCTGACCCGCAGGCATGGCCGAATCGTTCGCCATTACAGATCGAACTTGATGCCCTGGGCCAGCGGCAGCGAATCCGAATAGTTGATGGTGTTGGTCTGGCGACGCATGTAGACCTTCCACGCATCCGAGCCGGACTCGCGGCCACCGCCGGTGTCCTTCTCGCCACCGAAGGCGCCACCAATCTCCGCACCGGAGGTGCCGATGTTGATGTTGGCGATGCCGCAGTCGCTGCCGGCGGCCGACAGGAACTTCTCGGCGGTCTTCAGGTTCTGGGTGAAGATCGACGAGGACAGGCCCTGCGGCACCCCGTTCTGCATGTCGATGGCTTCATCGAGGCTGTCGTACGGCATCACGTACAGGATCGGCGCGAAGGTCTCGTGCTGGACCACGGCATCGCTGTTCTTCAGGCCGGAGACGATTGCCGGCAGCACGAAGTTGCCGGCGCGCTCGATGCGGGTGCCACCGGTTTCAATGGTGCCGCCGGCGGCCTTGGCCTGGGCGATGGCATCGAGGAACTGCTGCACGGCGCCGTCGCTGTTGAGCGGGCCCATCAGGTTGGCGGCATCGGTCGGGTCGCCGATCTTGCCTTCCACCTGCTTGTAGGCCTTGACCAGGGTGGCCAGCACGTCGGCGTAGATCGAGCGGTGCACGATCAGGCGGCGAGTGGTGGTGCAGCGCTGGCCGGCGGTACCGACCGCACCGAACACGATGCCCGGCACGGCCAGCTTCAGGTCGGCGGTTTCGTCCAGGATGATGGCGTTGTTGCCGCCGAGTTCGAGCAGGCAGCGGCCCAGGCGGCGTGCGACCTTCTCGTTGACGGTGCGGCCGACCTGGGTGGAGCCGGTGAAGCTGATCAGCGGCACACGGCGGTCATCGACCATCTTTTCCGACAGCGCGGTGCCGGCGTCGTTGATCAGGAAGAAGATGTCCGGGAAGCCGGCTTCGCGCAGGGCGTCGTTGCAGATCTTCAGCGAGGCGATTGCGGTCAGCGGGGTCTTGTTGGACGGCTTCCAGATGCAGACGTCGCCACAGATGGCGGCCAGGAACGAATTCCAGCTCCACACCGCGACCGGGAAGTTGAAGGCCGAGATGATGCCGACCAGGCCCAGCGGGTGGTACTGCTCGTACATGCGGTGGCCGGGACGCTCGGAGTGCATGGTGTAGCCGTACAGCATACGGCTCTGGCCCACGGCGAAATCGGCGATGTCGATCATCTCCTGCACTTCGCCGTCGCCTTCGGGCTTGCTCTTGCCCATTTCCAGGGCGACCAGCGAGCCGAGGGCGTCCTTGTGCTTGCGCAGTGCTTCACCGCACAGGCGAACGGCTTCGCCGCGGCGCGGCGCCGGCGTGGTGCGCCAGACCTTGAAGGCTTCCTGGGCCCGGGCGACGACGATGTCGTATTCGGCCTCGGTGGTCGCGCGGACCTGCGCGATCGGCTCGCCGGTGGTCGGGTTGACCGGGGTGATCAGCTCACCGCTGGTCGCGCTCGACCACTCCCCGTTGCCCAGGTAGGTGCCAGCGTTGATCGCGTCCAGGCCAAGGGACTTGAGCAGCTCGGAAGACATGCAGACTCCTGTGTTTCGTTACGTTGTTTGGCGCCATCGCGGGCAGGTGGGGGGCGCGATGAACAGAACCGCCGATGGTAGCAGAGGCCGGTTGCGCGGCTTTGATGCGGTGCGGGGTAGGGGGCGGCGGCGCGGGGTGTCAAGCGCTTGGCACCCTGTGAAGGCTTGTTGACGGTTTGTGACGCAAGGTGACGCATATCGACACCCTCCGAAACAAGCAAAAATAGGACTAGTTCTAATGACTTAGCTCCGCTCGACGCGGAAGGTGGGCGCCATTGAGTGACCGGGTTCCTATCTTTTGCGCGTGACATCATTCACAATCTCTGCACATTTAATTGACACAACACTCGACACTTCCGCGCGGGCTGGGGAGTCCCACGCGCGACAGCGAGCCGCTCGCTGTCAAGTCGGGTAGACATGGAGAAGTGCTTTGCTACATGGATCCGTAGAAGACCTTCCCGCCGAGCGGGCCCGGGCTGGCCGCCGCCGGGTCGAGGCCCGGGCTGCCCTGGAGCTGGGGCTGCGCCTGGGTGATCTGTTGCTGCTGCCTGGCATGGCGGTGCTCTCGCACGTGCTGTGCTACGCCACTGGGGCGCCCAGTCCCTCGCAGCGCATCGTGTTCGGCGCGGTGATTCTCAGCGCCATCGTCTGTTTCTCCATTGCCCCGGTCTATCGCAACTGGCGCGTGCGCGGCCTGCTCGCCGACCTGTGGCTGCTGCTGCTGGCCTGGTCCGGCACGTTCGCCCTGTTCTCGCTGTACGCAGTGCTGGTCGGCCTGGGTGACGCGGTGCCAGCGCAGTGGCTGGTGGGTTGGTACTTTACCGGCCTGGCCTCGATGGCGACTGTACGCGTGCTGCTGCGGGTGCAGCTGCATCGGCTGCGTTCGCGTGGCCTGGACCGGGAGCGGGTGTTGCTGGTCGGCCTGCGGGCGCCGGCGCTCAGGTTGCACCGCCTGCTGCGCGGCAAGCCGGAACTGGGCAAGGAAGTGGTCGGCTATTTCAGCAGTGCCGGCGACATCGCCACCCGCCGTGGCGGCGATGCGCCGCGCCGTCTGGGCGCTCTGGGCGACGTTCCGCAGTACATGGACCTACATCGGGGCGAATTCGACCATGTCTGGGTCTCGATGCCGATGGGCGACACCGCGCCGATCAAGGACATGCTCAAGCAGATCGAGCGCTTTCCCGTGCCTGTGCGTCTGATTCCCGATACCACCGGCCTGGGTGCATTGAATCCCGGAGTGCACCAGGTGGGCGATGTGCCGATGATCGGCGTTCGCCAGGGTCTGGCCGACCATCGCTTCCGGCTGTTCAAGCGTGTCGAGGACATCCTGGTGGCCGGCGTGGCGGTGGTGCTGCTGTCGCCGCTGTTGGTGGTGCTTGCGCTGGGGGTGAAGCTCAGTTCGCCCGGCCCGGTGCTGTTCCGGCAGCGGCGTCATGGGCTGGGTGGCAAGGAATTCTGGATGCTCAAGTTCCGCTCCATGCGCGTGCATGAAGAGGGTGCGGGGCAGCTGACCCAGGCCACGCGCGGCGATCCGCGGGTTACCCGGTTCGGTGCGTTCCTGCGCCGCAGCAGCCTGGATGAGCTGCCGCAGTTCTTCAACGTGCTGGGCGGCAACATGTCGGTGGTGGGGCCGCGGCCGCACGCGATCCAGCACAACAACCACTACGAGCGGGTGATCGAGCGCTACATGCATCGTCACTACGTCAAGCCGGGCATCACCGGCTGGGCACAGGTGCACGGGCTGCGTGGCGAGACCCCCGAGCTGCGCTCGATGAAGAAACGAGTGCAGTACGACATCGACTACATCCGCCGCTGGAGCCCGACGCTGGACGTGCGGATCATCGCGCTGACCGTGCTGAAGGTGCTGGGCCAGAAGTCGGCGTATTGAGTTCGCCGATGTGCGGAACTGCGACGTAATTCCATGAATCTGTTGGCGATTTCATCGCCTGTAATGCGCTTGTAAGGTATCCTGTGCGGCTGCCGCCGACCCATGCTTGTTCTGGTCGCGCGCGCCGCAAGGAATGCCACAGGATCCAGGTCAGTGTTCAAGAACGTTCTTTTTGTATGTGTAGGCAATATCTGCCGCAGCCCTTCGGCTGAAGTGATGCTCAGGCAGGCCGTGGCCGGCAAAGGCATCCAGGTGTCTTCGGCGGGCCTGGGTGCGCTGGTGGGGCATGGCATCGATGCCACCGCACAGGAGCTGCTGGTGGAGCAGGGCATGGATGGGTTGGCCCACCGCGCCCGCCAGATCGATGACGCCATCCTCGGCGCCGCCGATCTGGTGCTGACCATGGAGCGCAAGCACGTGCGCCGCATCGCCGAGATCGCGCCGCAGGCGTCCGGCAAGACCTTCCTGCTGGGCAAGTGGCAGCAGGATCGGGAGATTCCCGATCCCTACCGCCAGCAGCGTCCCGCGTTCGAGCATGTCTACACGCTGATGGCTGAGGGCGTGGAGAGTTGGGCGCGTCATCTCTGATTGCTGCCCGCTTCGCCGGATCGACCGACACTTCTTTCAATTTGAATCCAAGCGCACATGACCACTGATTCACGTTCCATCACTCAGGATGATGCAGAAGAGATCGATCTTCGCCAGCTGCTCGGTACCCTGGTCGATCACAAGTGGTGGATCCTGCTCATCACCGGCGCGTTCCTGGTCGCATCGGTCGCCTACGTTCTTCTGGCCACGCCGATCTATCGTGCCGACGCGATTGTGCAGGTTGAGCCGAAGACGCCCTCGCTGCCAGGCTTGACGGACTTGAGCCAATCGCTGGGCATCAATGCCGGCACCGCGGAAGCGGCAACAGAGATTGCATTGATCAAGTCCCGTGCGGTTGTCGGTAGTGCTGTGGATGCGCTGCGACTGGACATTGAGATCGTTCCCAGGCACCTCCCTTTGATGGGCGGGTACTTCGTGCGCCGCGCCGAGAAGCGCGCTCCAGGTGAGCTGGCGGACCCGCTGCTGGGTCTGTCGAGCTTCGGTTGGGGTGGTGAGCAGCTTCGGATCTTCCAGCTGGACGTTCCCACCGCTTTGCTGACCACCGATCTGGAGTTGGTGGCTGGGGAGGGTGGGCGCTACGAGCTGTATGACGAAGATGGTCAGCGCCTGCTGTCGGGCGTAGTGGGCAAGGCTGCCAGTGGCAAAGGCGTGACGATTCAGGTCGAGACGCTGAATGCTCATCCCGGCATGCGGTTCAAGGTGGTGCGTCATCGCCACCTCAGTGTCGTCAGCGACCTTCAGAAGGAAATTGGAGTGGGTGAGGCCGGAAAAGACTCCGGCATTCTCACGCTGACCTACGAGAATGCGGATTCCGACCTCGCCAGGAACTTCCTGCAGCAGGTGGCGCAGGCCTATGTTCGGCAGAACGTTGAGCGCAACTCTGCTGAAGCGTCTGCGCAGCTGACTTTCGTCAAGGAACAGTTGCCGAACGTCCGTAACCAGGTCGACTCCGCCCAGAAGGCACTGAGTGCGTATCAGATGCGCGCAAACTCCGTGGACCTGAGCCTGCAGACCAAGGGGCTGCTTGATCAGGAGGTGGCCGTTGAAACCAGCATCCAGCAGTTGCGCCTGCAACAGGCGGAAATGGACCGCAAGTTCACCAGGGACCATCCCGCGTACCAGGCCTTGATGCGTCAGATCGGCGATCTTGAGTCGCGCAAGCACGGCTTCCAGGGCCAGGTGAAACAGCTTCCCGAAGCCCAGCAGGAACTTCTGCGCTTGACCCGTGACCTGCAGGTCAGCAACGAGATGTACACCGCGATGCTGAATCAGGCGCAGCAGCTGGATGTTGCGCGTGCCGGCACGGTGGGCAACGTGCGCATCGTGGACGCTGCGGAAGTCGATGCCACCGAGCCGGTGAAGCCGCGAAAGGGCATGGTCGTGCTGGTAGGGGCGCTGTTGGGCGCCTTCCTCTCCATCGGTCTGGTTCTTCTGCGCCAGCTGCTCAACCGTGGTGTCGAAGACCCTTCCCAGATCGAAGAAATCGGCCTGCCGGTCTATGCCTCCATTCCTGTCAGCCCGGGGCAGCAGTCCGATTCGGTGCGCGGCAAGTTCCGCGCCGATGGCAAGCTGCACCTGCTGGCCATGAAGGATCCGGCAGACCTCGCTATCGAGGCGGTGCGCAGCCTGCGTACGAGCCTGCACTTCGCTCGGTTGGAGGCGAAGAACAACATCGTGCTGATCTCCGGCTCAAGCCCCAACGCCGGCAAGACCTTTGTCTCCTCGAACCTGGCGGCGGTCATCGCGCAGGCCGGCCAGCGTGTGCTGATCATCGATGCGGACATGCGAAAGGGCACGCTGCACAAGGCGCTGGGTGCAACCCAGACGCCGGGCCTGTCTGACGTGCTGGTTGGCAAGGCGACGCTGGAGGAGGCCATCCGCACCGTTGACGGCTTGGGGAATCTGAGCTTCATCTCGCGCGGTGACGTTCCGCCGAACCCATCCGAACTTCTGATGCACCGCAACTTCACGGAACTGCTTGAGCAGGTCGAGAAGCAGTTTGATCTGGTCATCATCGATACGCCGCCGATCCTGGCGGTGACCGACGCGGCGATCATTGCCCACCACGCCGGCACCTGTCTGCTGGTGGCACGTTTCGGCCTGAATCAGCCCAAGGAGCTGGCACTTGCCCGCAAGCGCTTCGAGCAGAACAACGTCCAGTTGAAGGGCGCGATCTTCAATGCGGTCGAGCGCCGTGCGACCGGCTACTACAGCTACGGCTACTACGAGTACAAGTCGACCCGGTGAGCGGGAACTGAGGCAGGGTGCCATTTGGCGCCCTGGGTGACACGGAAGTCACGGCTGCTGCAGAGCGCGGAACCGCGACGCAATTCGAGAGGCTGCGGAGATACACATGAAAGTACTGATTACCGGTGGTGCAGGGTTCATTGGTAGTGCCTTGGCGCGCGCGCTGGTTGCGCGCGGCGACCAGGTAACCATCCTGGACAACCTTTCGCCGCAGATCCACGGCGACAGCCCGGAAGACTCGGCGCTGCTGGGTTCGCTGCCGCCTGAGGCCGTCGTGGTCAAGGGCGACGTGCGCCTGCGCGAGGATTGGCTGAAAGTGCTTCCCGGCCAGGACGCAGTCGTCCACCTGGCGGCAGAAACGGGAACCGGTCAGTCCATGTACGAGATTGATCGCTACGTTGATGTAAACGTGCGCGGCACCTCGCTGTTCCTCGATCTGATCGGCAACAAGGTGCAGGGCTGCGGGTCGGTCAAGCGGGTCGTTGTCGCGTCTTCGCGCTCGATCTATGGCGAAGGCAAGTACAAGGGTGCCAACGGTCCGGTCTATCCGGGGGCGCGCCTCGACGCGGACCTGCAGGAGGGCATCTTTGAATGCCGCGATCCGGCAACGGGCGATCTGGTGGAGCCGCTGGCAACCGATGAAGACTCGCGCATCCATCCGAGCTCGATCTATGGCATCACCAAGCAGGTGCAGGAACAACTGGTGCTGGTGGGTGCTGCCGCCATCGGTATCCAGGGAATCGCCCTGCGCTATCAGAATGTCTACGGTCCGGGCCAGTCGCTGAAGAATCCCTACACCGGCATCCTGTCGATCTTCTCCACCCTGCTGCTGCAGGGCAAGGACGTGAACATCTTCGAGGACGGCAAGGAAACCCGCGATTTCGTCTTCATTGATGACGTGGTGGCGGCGACGCTGTCGGCCATCGACGCGGATGTCAGCGGGCAGGCCTTCAATGTGGGTACCGGCGAAGCGACCGATGTGATCACCGTTGCCAGTGCGCTGAAGGACGCATACGGCAAGGGCGGAGAGATCCGCATCTCCGGCAACTACCGCATTGGTGACATCCGGCACAACTTCGCCGATCTCAGTCGCGCTGAAGCTGCCATCGGCTATCGCCCGCGCGTGACCTTCGCCGAAGGCGTGAAGCGCTTTGCCGCGTGGGTACTGACCCAGCAGATTGAAGACTCCGGTTACCAGCGCTCGGTCGACGAGATGCGGGCAAAGGGACTGCTCAAGTGAAGGTTGAAGGGCGATCAGAGGAGCAGGTTGTGAGCGAATCCCTTGAAGGGAAGCGTGTGCTCTTCATCGCCCCGATGTTCTTCGGCTATGAGAAGCTCATCAAGGCCGAGCTGGAGCGGCAGGGCGCGCACGTTGATTTCCACCCTGATCGCCCGGGTGTGGATTTCCTCACCAAGGCCTTGATCCGCATTGATCGGCGCCTGCTTGCCCGGCGAATCGCCAAGCATTACCAGGGCATCGTCGAGGCTGCGGCTGGCACGCAGTACGATCATGTCCTGGTCATCCGTGGTGAAGCCATCTCGCCGCAGATCATTGCGCAGCTCCGTGCCACCCAGCCGGCCGCGAAGTTGACGCTGTATCTCTGGGACTCGATGCATTACAACCCGAACGCGCGCCTGATCAAGCCGTACTTCGATTCGGTCCTGTCGTTCGACCGGGTTGATGTGTCCGAGAACCCGGAGATCGAGTTCCTGCCGCTGTTCTTCGCCAACGAGTACGCGCGTGCTGCAGAGTGGCGCGGAGAGTACGAGTACGATGCCTGCTTCATCGGCACGATCCATACCGACCGTTACCGGATTCTGGAGAAACTGCTGGACGCTCTGGAGCGGGATGGCCGCCGGGTATTCGTGTACTGCTACTACCCCTCCAGGATTCTGCATCGCCTGCGCTCGCTGGTGGATCCCGGCTTCCGCAGATTCTCGAAGAAGTACGTGAACTTCGTTGGGTTGCCGTTGCCGAAGGTTGTTGATTACATCAGTGTGTCGCGTTGCGTGATCGACATCAATCGGCCTGATCAGAAGGGCCTGACGATGCGAACGATCGAGGCATTGGGTGCGCAGCGGAAGCTGATCACCACCAATGAGGATGTCAGCTCCTATGACATCTACACCAGTTCCGGGGTGAAGATCGTGGATCGCGATGCGCCGCGAGTGGCGGAGGAGTTCCTGGATTCCGAAGGAGTGCCGTACGACGAGGCGGTCAGGGCGCGCTACACGGTCGGGAATTGGGTAGAGCAGGTGCTGCAGGTGCGCGACTTCCGTGGAAGTCGTCTGAGAGTACGCAAAGAATGAGTATTTCAGTCGCTACGACGTCGATTCAAGGAGTGCGGAGGCTGGAGGGGAGCTGGCTTTCCGTGCTGGCCCTTTCGACGATCTTCATATCGGGAATCTACGTTCCAACGCCACTGGGAAACCTGTACTTTTCATACATCTGTATGATCGCAACCTATGCTCTGCTTGTTCTCAAGACCAGGAGCCTCGGTCTTCGGCGGGAGTATCTGGGCTTTGCCGCGGCTTTGGCCTGTCTGTCCCTCATGGGTGCGTTGTTCAACGATGCCGCAGCGGGTTCGCGGGCATCCGTGTTTCTGGTTTCCCTTGCGAAGATCATGCTTTTCATGTTCTTCGTTGTGTTCTTCACGTCCATCTATAATCTGCTGGGAAGATCCGTCAACAAGGTCTTCTCGATCTATCTGAAGGTTGCATACTTCTTTGCTGCATTAGGGGTGCTGCAGGAGCTGATCTTCGTCATGCTTGACGTCGACATGCTTGCTTTCCTGTCACCTGGATCGAAGAGGCTGGGCTCACATCTCGGAATCGCAGGCCTAAGCGTCGAGCCGGCGTTCTATGCATGTGCCCTCCTGCCCGCGGGTGCGTACCACGTTTCGCGATTCGTGCAGAGATTCCGAATCTCGTTCAAGGGCGCGATCACCGTGCTGGCCATCGTGCTCTCGACCTCAGCGCTCGGATACATCGGTCTGTTCGTTTCGGCCGCGGCGACGTTCATTGTGGGCTTTCATATTCGCCGATTCTGGATTCTGTTTCTCTCGGTTCCGCTCGTTCTTGTTCTGGCCATCAAGGTAAGCAGCCTTGACTTCTTTCAGTTGAGGTGGAACGACACTGTCTCAGTGCTGCAAGGCGGCGAGCTTACGATGGAGGACGGAATGAACCTCAGCACGTACTCGAATGCCGTCAATTCGCTGATATCCCTTCGTTCCTTCGCTGACAACTACGGCATAGGTATCGGTATGGGCATGTACAGCGCCGTCTTTGATGAGTACATCTCTGGCTACGAACTCCCGGCCTATCGAGATGACATTCCCGGTAGAGGCTCGGCAACTTCGCTGTTCGCACGTGTAACTGCGGAGCTCGGTCTGGCGGGCTGGCTGCTCCTGTTGACGGTGCTTTACTGGGCGTGGAAGAACATGCGGGCGGCCCATGACAAAGCGATGTCAATCGCCTATATCGCCACGCTCTCGATCATTCTGCTCCGGATGGGGGAGTACTACGCCAACGGTGTTGTACTGGTGTTGGTGATGATCTACCTCTCCCGGGCTGCGGATCGGCGAGTGCCACGGCTTCAGGGGAAGGGAACGGAACTGTCCCGATGAATCCTGGGCGTTTGATCTCGGTTCTGCGGACTCTGCTTCTGCGAGGGCTCGGTTCGGGCGTCTCGGTGCTCTTCACCGTGCTGGTTTCCCGCTATCTGGAGACCCCAGATGCTGCGTTGTTCTTCGTCCTTTTCAATGCCAGCGTCATTGCGGCGGTCTGCTTTCGTTGGGGTGTCGATGAAGTCGTCATTCGACGGGTCGCCGCCGCTCCTGTGGACAAGCGAAATGCCATCGCGGCCGGGTTGGTAGTCCAGGCGCATCGCCGGGTTCTGATCTGGGTGATAGCCGCATTTCTGCTGGGTCTTGTCCTCCTGCTGCCTTCGGTGCGGCATCACTTTGGTGGAGTCGGCTACCTGGACTTCGCCTTGATGGTGACGGCCTCAGCATTGATTGCGTGTGCTTCAGCTGCTGCTCGAGTTCTACAGGGCGAAGGCCGTACAGATGCTGCGACCTTCTATCTGAATATATGCACGCCATCTTTGGCATTGATCGGGCTGTTGTGCCTGGTTCTGCTCGACAATGCAGTCAGTGCCCGGCAGCTGCTCTGGTGCTACCTGCTGGCTGCTGTTGTCATGTATGGCGCGGTCGTGCCCATGCGTTTCGGCCGGAACGTTCTGCTTGGCCTGCTCCCGGGAGGGGCGAGGGTAGTTGCTGACGCTTCTGATCGTGCTGCCGCAAACCGCTTGGGTGCAGTTGTGCTGGCCCAGCAGGCGTTGGGCTGGAGCGCGGTTGCGATCATTCCGATCTTCTACGGTGATTCGGCTTATGCCGGCTTCGTGGTCTCGCAGAAGCTCGCAACGCTGATCAGCCTGCTGATGCTGGCGATCAATTTCACATTCTCTTCCCGGTTCGCAGCCCTGCATGCGCAAGGCAACCTGCAGGAGCTGTGGAAACTCGTCCGCCTTTCCTCCTGGGCGATTCTGATCGCCAGCGCGGCGATCCTTGCGGGGGCTTGGTTGTTCATGGGTCCTATCCTGGATTACGCCCGGGTCTCAACGGACTTCGGCGGCATCGTCATCATCATGATGATTGGACAAATGGCGTTCTCCATGGCTGCGCTGTACGCCGTTGTGCTGAGCATGTGCCATCAGGAGAAGTTCCTGCTTCGAATTCAATCGCAGACGGCATTTCTTTCCATTGTCGCGCTGACGCTTGCTTGCAGCATTCTCAGCCTTGATGCGGCTGTATGGGTCTTTGTGGTGGGCTATGGCGCTCCTGCAGTGCTGCTGTACGCGAAAGTCGCGCGAACGATTGGTCGCAGTGGAGAGGAATCTGGTGCTCTGCTGGGGAAGGGCGCTTGGAATGCCTCGGTGTTTGAGCGGGTGCAGAAACTCAAGGCCTCGCCTCGCTGTACCCTCGACGGAGTTAACTTTGGAAGGGTCGCTGCGCCCTACTTGTATGACTTCTCGCGCAAGGCGATCATCAAGCGGCTTTTGTTCTCGACATTGTTCTCGACCAGGCTTCTCACGCAGGGGGGGCATGGAAAGCGTGTTCTGATCTACTCCTGCCGTTCGAAGAATCGCACCGACTATGACTATATCGTCGATCGCAACCGAGCGGCGATGGGATCGGGGGCCACCTATGTGGAGGTTGTCGAGCGGTTGGATCTGATTCAGTGGGCGCGGTCGTTCGCAGTCCTTCCCAGTTCTCTTCGGATGGCCAACGACTGGAAGGGGGGCATTCTGCAGAAGCTCATAGTGGCTCTGCTCTTCGCGAAGTTCCGCTCTTCGTCACGTCCAGTCCTCGATGCAGCCATTCGCGGTGCGCGGCAGGTTGTGACGTTCTGCGATGCTCAGCCAACGGAGAATCTTGCCAGTCAGATTGGTCGCATGCACGGCGCGGTGACGTTTACAAATCAACACGGACAGTATCGTTACCTCGAGGCTCGGAATCTAAGCGAAGATGCCGAGGTGTATGCAAACTTTGTAAGTGACTACCTTCTGTGCTGGGGGGAGGCGACGATCTCCGAGTTCGCCCTCGCAGGGGTGGGGCGTGAACAGATGATCGTGACCGGGTGGCTGCGCAAGTGGCCTGGACTTGGTCTGCCGCAAAGCGCGTCCGCGTCAGAGGGAACGTTCGGCGTGATGCTGAATGGTGAGAACGGCCGCGAGTCCAATGCTGCGATGCTGGCTGTTGCAGAGGGGATCTCCAAGCAAACGGGCATGCGGTACCTGGTCAGGCTGCATCCTTGGAGCGATGCTGCTTCCTACCGTGGTCTTTGCGGTTCCGGCTGCGCAGGGTTGGAGAAGCTACCTCTGGATGCCTATCAGAGCCGGGTGAGCTTCAGTATCGCCCACATGTCTGGAGCGATCGTGGAGCTGCTTTGCTTCGATCAGGCAGTCTATCTGTTGGATGATGGCAAGCTGGCAGACGCATTCAGGATTCCTGGGCTAGCATTGAAGTCTCTTACGGATATCCTCAGCGCAGTGGCGGCGGATGAGGCAGATCCGCAGGCTGCCCGTGAGCGGCGCAGAAGGCTCGCTCGGTGGTACAACGATGATTCGGATCAAGACGAGCGGCTGAGAGAAGCCCTTCTGATGGAGTAGAACTGTGCATCTTCTGTTCAAAATGGCCTGGGTGCTGAGAGCGTTCGTCTATTCCTTTCTCTTCAAGGCGTTCCCTATGCCCGGGTATCTCGGGCCGCCCTGCTTCCTTTTGGGGGTGAGGCGGATGTCCTTCGGTCGCAGGGTTAGAATTTTCCCTGGACTCCGGGCCGAGTGCATCGGTGTTGGTACATTGACAATCGGAAACAACGTTTCTATTGGCCAGGGCTTCCATGTCATCGCCAAGAGCGATCTCAGAATTGGATCTGATGTCCTTATTTCGTCCAATGTGCTGATCACGGATACAGACCACTCGTACTCTGATGTGAATGTCCCCGTGTTGGATCAGATCGATGTGGTGTCATCAACGCAGATTGGAGATCGATGCTTCATCGGGGTCGGAGCATGTATCCAGGCTGGGACCATACTTGGTGATGGATGCGTCGTAGGCTCGCATGCGGTTGTCCGGGGTGTTTTTCCTCCCAACTCGGTAATTGTCGGTTCTCCAGCGGTGATCGCTCGTCAGTACGACGAATCAACGGCCCAATGGATGCGCGTTGCTCGCTGACGCGACGAACCAGAATCACGGTTCTTTCTGGAATTTGGAGTGCATACGATGAATGTGGTTGTCTCAAATGATGTCACGGTCGGCAACGACCTCCCCTTCGTCCTGTTCGGTGGCCTGAACGTCCTTGAGGACCTCGACTCCACGCTGTTTGCAGCGGAGAAGTACGTCGAGGTCACCGGCAAGCTCGGCATTCCCTACGTCTTCAAGGCTTCGTTCGACAAGGCCAATCGCTCGTCGATCAAGTCCTTCCGCGGCGTGGGCCTGGAAGAAGGTATCCGCATCTTCCAGGAAGTGAAGAACCGCTTCGGCGTGCCGGTGATCACCGACGTCCATGAAGTGGACCAGGCGGCTCCAGTGGCCGAAGTGGTCGACGTGCTGCAGATTCCCGCGTTCCTGGCGCGCCAGACCGATCTGGTCACCGCCATCGCGCGCACTGGCCGGGCGATCAACATCAAGAAGCCGCAGTTCCTCAGCCCGTCGCAGATGAAGAACATCGCCAGCAAGATCCGCGAGGCTGGCAACGAGCGGATCATCCTGTGCGAGCGTGGCGCGCAGTTCGGCTACGACAACCTGGTCGTGGACATGCTGGGCTTCCGCGAGATGATCGAGGCCACCGGTGGCCTGCCGGCCATCTTCGATGTGACCCACAGTCTGCAGCGCCGCGATTCCGGCAGTGAGGCCTCCGGTGGCCGCCGCCGTCAGGTGGTGGAGCTGGCGCGCGCGGGTATGGCGGTTGGCCTGGCCGGGCTGTTCCTGGAGGCACATCCGGACCCGGACAACGCGCGTTGCGATGGTCCGAGCGCGTTGCCGCTGAGCGCGCTTGAGCCGTTCCTGGCACAGATCAAGGCAGTCGATGATCTGGTCAAGTCGTTCCCGAAGCTCGACATCGCCTGACATGGAATCGGCGAAGTACCAGGGGCCGATCAAGCTGGTCCTGTTCGACGTGGACGGCGTACTGACCGATGGCGGCCTGCACATCGATGGCAAGGGCGAGCAGTTCAAGACGTTCAACGTCCGCGATGGCCTGGCTGTCGCGTTGCTGCGTGTGCATGGCATCCGGTGTGGCGTGTTGTCGGGCAAGGCGAGTCCCTCGCTGGACTTCCGGATCCAGCAGCTCGGCATGGATGTGGCGGTGACGGGTCGGCTCGAGAAGCTCGATGCGTTGGCCGCCATCTGTGGTGACCTTGGCATCGCTGAAGGTGAGATCGCCTATGTCGGCGACGATGTCGTTGACCTGCCATTGGCGGGCAGGGTGGGGCGCTTCTATGCGCCCGCCGACGCGCATCCGCTGGTTTTGGCTGCCGCTGATGTGGTCGCCGATACCTGTGGCGGCCGTGGCGTCGGGCGGGAAGTGGCCGAGCGCGTACTTGCCGAGGGTGGCATTGGCCTGCAGCAAGCGTACGCACCGCTGGTTGCAGGTTGGAGCGCCGCGGGAGCGGTGCAGTAACCGGCGCACGGTTGCGCGGGTAAGCGTGGCGCACGCAGGTGCGCCGCGAATGATCATCAGAAGGAAGCACGTATGTCCTCCGTGGTATCAGTTGCCGATCACATCGCATCGGCCAAACGCGTCCTGCAGATCGAAGCATCGGCCGTCGCCGCGCTTGCCGACAGGCTCGATGGGCAGTTCACCGAGGCGGTAGAGCAGGTGCTGGGCTCACAGGGCCGGGTCATCATCTGCGGCATGGGTAAGTCGGGCATCATCGGGCGCAAGATCGCCGCCACGTTGGCCAGCACGGGCACGCCCAGCTTCTTCATGCATCCAGGCGAGGCATTCCATGGCGATCTGGGCATGGTCACCGCCACCGATGTGTTCGTTGCGATCTCCTACTCCGGCGAAACCGAAGAGGTGGTGAAACTGCTGCCGTTCCTGAAGGACAACGGCAATTTCCTGGTGGCGATCACCGGCCGTGTGACCTCGACGCTGGCGCAGGCGGCCGATTGCCATCTGGATGCCGGTGTTGCGCAGGAAGCCTGTCCGCTGGCGCTGGCACCGACCGCATCGACGACCGCGACGCTGGCGATGGGCGATGCGCTGGCCGTTGCATTGATGGAGGCGCGGGGCTTCCAGCCGGAGAATTTCGCGCGTTTCCACCCGGGTGGCTCGCTGGGTCGGCGCCTGCTGTCGCGCGTGGAACACGAGATGATCGTTGGCGATCTGCCGGTGGTGGAGGCGGCAGCAACGATGATGGACGTTCTCCAGGCCATCACCCGCTCCAGCCTGGGATTGGCGATTGTACGGGCCGACTCGGGCTACGCGATCATTACCGATGGTGACGTGCGCCGTGCGCTCGAACGCCATGGTCGCGAGGTGTTCGACAGGTCTGCGGCCGAGCTGATGACCGCCTCACCTGCGCAGGTGAGTGTGGGGACGCGGGTTGAGGATGCGCTGGTACTGATGGAGCGGCGGCGGATCTCGTCGTTGCTGGTATTCGATGGCGACGTGCTGGCCGGCGTTTTCAAGAAGTAGAAAGAGGAAGGCGCCCTTGCAGGGCGCCTTCTTCATGTTCCGGCATCATTTTGCGATCGCATCGAAGTTCCGGTAGAAGATCTCCGAATCGCGCTCGGAGGTCAGCTGATAAAGGCTGTGCGAGTGTGAGAGGCGGGCGCCGCCGTCACGGTACAGGGGGTTCCACATGAAGTCGGCGCGGGCACGGGTCGAGCGCGGCAGCATGAAATCGAAAGGCACCGAGAAGTAGATGCCCTTGTCGAAACTGCCTTCGCCGAAGTCCCGCGATGAAACGTCGGTCTTGGTGGCGTAGGCGCCCATGGTCACGCCGTTGTCGAACAGGCGGGCCACCGATACCGTCGCGCCCCAGTCCTTGGCCAGGTAGCGACCCGCGCTGACCGCGCTGATGAGACGACGCTGATCACCCCACAGGTAATAGAGCGTGGCGTGGCCGGTGGTGACGCTGTAGTCGCGGAAGCTGAAACGCTGATCGAAATCGCGCTGCTTGACCCAGTTCAGTTCGGCGCCCAGCGCCCAGCGTTCGTCCATCGGGCGATACAGGAGCTCACCGCCGACGCCGCCATACATGTACTCCAGCATGCCGGCATAGGCCATGCCGTACAGGTCGCGGCCGAGCTGCTTGGTGCCGGTCAGCTGCAGGTTGGGCAGGGTGAAGTCCGAGGTGGTCAGATACTGGCGCACGTAGGTGCGCACGCGCGGCAGCCTGCTGGGGGCGTCGTACTTGAACTTGTCGTAGTTGTTGTAGGCGTTGTAGCTGGCGGTGCCGCTCAGCCAGAGGTTCTCGTTGAAGCGGAGGGTCGCACCGTACATCGCCGCAACCTGGAACAGGATGAAGCCGTCGGGGCCGCCCACGCTCTGCCGATAGCCGACGTTGAACGCACCGTCGAAGCGCTTCAGTGGCGCTTCGTACAGCGTTTCCGAGCGCCTCGCATAGGGGGCGTTCATCTCGACGTGGCGGCTGACGGTTGCCAGATCGGTCCGGTCGTCCAGGTACTGGTTGAAGGTCTTCCGCTCCAGGCTGGTCTCGACCACCGGCAGGCCGAGGCGGACGTTGCGCAATGTCCACCAGCTGACATCCTGTGGCGTCTGCGGATCAAGAATGCGCGCCGCGCGACCAATGCCCTGTGCCGGGTAGATGAAGCGGCGCTGCTCGGCACTGACGATCAGTTCCTGGCCGCTTCGATCAATGCGCTTCACGCGCAGGCCGGCATTTTCCTCCAGCTCGTGGGCAATGGATGACCAATCGGTGGGGGTTGCCGCCTCGGTTGCAGCGACGGTCTGCGGCTCATTCTGTGCGGTAGGCTTCCTGGCAACCGGCGGTGGGTCCATCAGCTTGGCCATGGGCTTGGCCTGGGCCAGGTTGGAATGCAGCGTGATGCCGACCATGGCCGTGTTCCCGCGCTCCCAGCCCAGGTGCAGCAGCACGCTGTTGTTCACTGCGAACACGGCACCCAGATTGATGGGCGAGGACTGCTTCTGGTTGTTCCGTTGCGGCTCGTGGCGGTAGTCGTTGCCGTCATACTCGAGCTTCAGCTGCAGGCGGTCCCAGGGCGTCTGGTAGCTGACGCCGCCAAACACACCGAGCCGGCCGCGGAACATCGCGCTGGTATTGAAGTCGCCGGGCGTGTTGACGCCGGGGCGCTCCTTGAAGCGGTCGTCGATCGCGCCCAGCGGATTGTCGAGATCGCCACGGTTGCCGATATAGCCGGTCGCCACGCCAAGGCTTGCGTCGAACGCGCCGAAACGCTTGCTGGCAACGACGTACTCGCTTGAGAACAGACCGGTACCGCCGAGATCGCGCGCGCCGACCGACACTTCCGGAAGCCAGCGACCTTCCTGCCACAGGCGCAGCTTGAGGTCGATCGACTTGTCCTTGTAGTTCTGGTTGCCGCTGAGCCACTCCGAGCCATAACGGCGGTTGGCCACCGAGATGTAACGGAATGATCCTTCCACCCACGGCAGGGGTTGCATCACCACCGTGTACCGACTGTAGGGCGAAGTGTGGCTGGCGGTGAGGCTGAGCTCGCCTTCCTCGCTCATACGGGCGCTGGGTGTCTGCAGCAGGCCGATGCCACCCCAGTCGCTGGCGGTGGGAGCTGGACCTTCCTGGGCGTACAGGGCTGCGCTGATGCTGAGGCTCAACAGGGCGATGCCGGCGCGAGCCAGCGGCAATCGGTTACGGCACATCACTCTGGAACTCCGGGCGCATCCAGCACCTGGGTGGCGAGGAAGCGCGCGGCTTCTTCGTTGATATCGGGGGTGGTGGAGCGCACGGCGGGTCCGGCAATGGGGACGTAGACGACCGCCCCCGGCGCCAAGGGGGTCCGTGCACTGCGGTTCCACAACGCAATGCCGATCTTCGTGACCCGGCCGTCGGGTTGGATCACATAGAGATCGTCAGGGCTGGCGGCGGGCAACAGTTCACACTGGTTGCGGTAGATGCGCGCATCCTGCATCGCCGCATGCGGCACCGCGCATGGCTGGGTAACCGCACCGGTGACAGTCACGGTCTGTGGTCGCGACGGGTAGACCAGCCGGTCGCCGGGTCGTGCCGATCGATCCTGTGGGCGGTCGGCCTCCAGCGAGCGCGGTTGGAGCAGTTGCGGTTCGCGGCCGGTGACCGGAAGTGCGCCGAACTCGCGGGCCATCCGGGCGGCGGCGTCGGCGATGTCGGGCGCGTCGTCAAGGGCGGCCAGTGTCTCAAGGTCGAACAGCACGCCAGCCTTCAGGCGCGTCTGTTGTGCCGTGTTGTCCGCGCGCAGCAGGGCGGCGCCTGCAAAGTAGGCATGCTCGTCCGGAGCGGCGGCAAGGGCCGCGGCGCTCAGGCGCGCGTTGCCTGCCAGGGTATGTGGGCCTGGGGCGCGTACCTGGCCATAGGCCTCAACCACGATTGGAGGCGCCGCTTGGACGGTGCCGGCAAGTACGGCGCCAAGGGCCATGACGATAAGGTGCCGCGTCATCGGGGCTGCAGGTCCGGCGAATAGGGTTTGAGCTGGATGATGTCCAGATGGGTATCCGGCGCGATGGCCTGGCGGCTTTTCCAGATGAAGCCGTTGGCCGGGTCCACCCAGAAGTGGTTGTCCTGCTTCCAGCCCTCACCGCGCAGCTGCTCGCGGATGTGCAGCAGCTCGAGCGTGCGCCCCAGGATATCGACGCGCTCGGTGCCCAGCGGGTGCAGGGTGCCGGTCACTTCCATGCCGAAGCGATAGCCGGGCATGAGGTCATAGCGTCGTTGCACGACCTGGCCCTCGTGCACCTTGCGCAGGTCGAGGAAAGGGTTCGGCCCGACGATCTGCATCTGCTGCAGCTCGGGCGCACCGCCGTGGGTCGCTTCGATCAGCCCGTTGCGCAGGAACACGATGCTGCGTTCGCTGCTGTACCAGGCCTGGCGGCCGTCATCCACTGCGCCAAGCACCAGCACGGCGCCGCCTGCCGGTCCATTGACCTTGATCTGCGGGTAGCGGTTGCGGGCAACGTCCTGGGCAGTGGGCTGAACATCCGGTGTGCCCAGCACGGCCAGTTGCACGGCCTTGACGCTGCTGCGGCTGACGACGCCGCAGCCGGCTGCCGAGACCGCGATGGCAGCCAGCAGGCCCAGGCGGAAACTCCGGAGCATGAGGCCGGAGCGAGCGTTCCTGCTCATCTGAAGCCTCGTCAATTGTCCAGATCGTTGCGCGCGCTGGCCGCGTTGCTGATGATGGCGGTGAAGGGCAGCAGCTGGTTCACGAAGCGGCTCCAGCGCGTCACGCCGGCTGCACCGACGAACACGACATCACCCGGCTGCAGGTTGAACTGGCTGGCAACGGCGAACGCGGAGGGCGACTTCGCTTCCAGGTGGAACACCTGCGACGGCGCATCCTGCAGGTCGTTCGAGCCGCGGATCACATACACCGCGTTGCCATTGGAGGTGGTCTGCAGCAGGCCACGGGCGCGGCCCAGCGCCTGGCTCAATGAAATCTCGCCGGTCTTGAAGCTCATGGCGCCAGGCTGATTCACTTCGCCGACAACAAAGACTTCCTTGCGGTCCAGGTACGGCACATACAGATGATCGCCGGCCTTCAGGAAGACGTTCGTATCGCCGCCGCCATTACGGCCCAGCGCGTCAAGGTCGATGGTATAGGTGGTGCCGTCACGGGTGAGGCGAACGCCGGACAGGTCTGCCTGTGCCGGGTCCAGGCCGGCCTGGCTGACGGCATCGCCCAGGGTGAGCGGGGTGACCGTCAGTGGCACCGTGGCCGGCTGGCGCGAGGCGCCGGTGACCCACACGCGCTGGCTGGCGTAGGTCAGCATCGAGACATCCACCTGCGGCGCTTCGATGTAGCGGGCCAGGCGGGTGGTGATCTCATCACGCAGCTCGGCCGGCGTCTTGCCGGCGGCGGTGACCTTGCCGATGTAGGGGTAGAACAGCGTGCCGTCGGACTGCACCAGGCGGCCGGCAGCGCTGAGCTGCTGCTGCGGGCCAGCCGGAACGGTCAGTTCGGGGTGGTCCCAGACCGTGATGTACAGGATGTCGCCTGCGCCGATCTGGTAAGGACCCGGCTGGTACTGCATCAACGAGGCCGGAATGCCGGGCGCGCTCTTTTCGGCGCGTTCCATGGCGATGAGCTTGGGCGTGATCGGAATCAGCTCGATCTGATCGTTGCCAACCTGCTGGCTGCTACCCATCAGGGAATTGGAGCGCATGTGCTGGCCCGGGGCCCACATGCAACCTGACATGGTAAGGGTGAACGCCATGGCGGCGACGAGACGCTTGCAGTCCATCGTTAATCATTCCTGGCCCGAACGGGCATGAAAAAGCCCTCGCCGAACTGCCGCCCGGCGAGGGCGTGGGTACTACAACGGCGTCCCGATCAGCGGGTGCCGGTGGTGCCGGTGGTACCGGTGGTGCCGGTGGTGCCGCCCGGCGGGTTGGTGGTGCCGCCATTGTTGTTGCCAGCATCGTCGCTGCTGCTGTCGGCGGCGACGCTGTAAACGACCGCGGCCGCTGCGACGCCGAGACCGATGGTCGCAGCCGTGGTCAGGGTGCCAGCGGCAGTGGCGCCGGCGGCTTCAGCGCCTGCAATTTCAGCGCTGGTTTCGGCGGCTACAGGAGCTTCCTGAGCGAACACCGGCGAGGACAGGCCCAGCAGGGCCAGGGCGGCAATCATCTTCTTCATCTACGGGGTCTCCTACTCCGTGAGGGAAATTTTTCCGCTGCTATGGTGGTGTCTGTTCATTTGCCCTGTCAAGGTATGTGAAGGAAATGTGGAGTCGTCTTCGCGGTTTTCAGGGGTGCTGGAAGATTTCAGCCTTCCCCGAGATGAGCTTTGCCAGTGCGATGACCAGCTGATGCGTCTGGATGTCGGGTAGGGTGAGGGGCAGGATCAGTCCGGCAAGCACGGCGGCTGTGGCCGTCACGGCAGTCGGTCGGCGGGCGGGCAGTGCGCCGCGCAGCACGTATGCACTGCAGCCCAGCCCGAGCATCAGCCCTGCGATGACTTCAGACAGGCTGTGCGCGTGCAGGGGGATGCGCGACCAGGCGATGGCGATCGCCAGCAGCACGCCAGTCATCAGGCCGATTGCGCGCGCGGGTCTGCCGGGGCCGGCCAGCAGCACACCCACCAGCGGGTACACAACGCTGGACAGTGCCGCATGACCGGAAAACCCGGTGAAGTGCAGGCGGCTGATGCCGATGCCCCAGCCCATGAAGGCCAGCTTTGAGGCGAGTGTCACGCCGGCGGCAACGGCGACGGCGCTCAACCATGGCCCTTTCAGGTCGCTGTCGGTGCGCGGCAGGGTGAGCAGCAACACCAGTGCCATCGGCAGGAGCCAGCGGCTGTCACCGAGGGCGGAGAGGGACAACCAGAGGTTCTGCATCGATCAGTCATGCGCGAGCGGGAAGCCCTCAGCTTAGGCGTGATTGCCTGTCCGCGGCCTTTCGATGGCTTGGTCCATTCAGCTGGACGCGGTATGCTTCGCAGCTGCCAATGGCCCCGTAGCTCAGCTGGATAGAGCGTCCCCCTCCTAAGGGGAAGGTCGCCCGTTCGAATCGGGCCGGGGTCACCATTGGCACTGCCGGTGGTGCGTCCACACTGCCCAGCTGGCGCGGCCCGAGCCTTTGCAGTTCGTCCGCCACAAGCGCCTTGTCATCTCCGCGAAGTCCCAGCAGTGGTCGTGGCAGGCAGTCATCACTGCACAGTCCATCAGCGCCTGCACACGCCATCACACGGATACCGCCGAAGCGGTCAACAGGGCTGATAGCGGCGCCAGTTCATGGATAACGCCTGTTCCGTCTCGATCTCACCGCCAAGCGCTGTGTGCGCGATCTGCGGCGATACCTGGGGAAACAGTCCGCTGACGCCACGGGGACCTGCATCTGCTGCCGGCGCGCTGGGCGCCGCTGGGCGAGCGTTTCGAAGCTTTTTTCCTGCGTGGACAGACCGCAGGCGTGTTCAACGTCGGCTTCTCCGCCGTGTGGCTGGCCGACTTCTACTGGCCCTGCTTCTACCGCATCACCTGGTCGCTGGCCCGCGGCCGGCTGGCCCCGGCCACCGCGGCATCCACGTTGCTGGCGTCGTTCCAGAATGGGGCGATGAAGCCCTGAGCCGCAGCCAGGTCTGTCGCTGCTGCCGAATCTGCGTGGCGTTTTGCCGGAAAGTGGGGGCGGGGTGCCGGATTCGTGCCGAGACGGTCCATCCCCGGTGGCTATAACTGTGGTCGTGGGGCTTGGCGCCAAAGTCCGCAAACTTGAATGTGACGGACATCACATAATTGTTTGTAATGTGTTATCTTAGTCACAGAATTAGGTGCCTGACCAACGGGGTCCAGGGACGAAAGTGATTGCCACGGAGCCGGCAGGACACGCAATCGGGTGTGCCGCCGTCCCGCGGAATTCGTCGCTGGCCGCCCACTGACCATCGGCCCGGCATGGGCCGACGACGGGGAAATCAACCATGTGGCAGTCGACGACGTCGCGCGCAAGCGCGGGCGGTGAACGCGTTCATCCCGAAAATGATGCCCGGTCGGGCCGATCCAGCCGCTGGCTGGTGGCGGGCCTGCTGGCCCTGGTGTCACTGCTGGTGCCCTCGCTGGCCTGGGCGGCGGCCTACGCCACCGGCGGCAGCAGCCCCTACCGCAATACGGTGCTGTGGCTGACCTGGGGGGGCGGCGCCAACGGGGTGAACAACGTCGTGCTCAACGACGGCGCGACCTCGTCGATCGACATGCCGGTCGCAGCCGGAGTGAACCTGCGCGTCGATTGCCGCCTGAACACGGCCGAGACCAACGTGCTGCGCAGCTATCGTCCCGGCAACTTCGGCGGCGACAGCCTCGACGATCTGTACAACATCGGCGGTACCGGTACCAGCAACCAGCTGATTGCCGGCATCGCGCGCGCCAGTGGCACCTCCAGCTTCAGCATCACCTGTACCTCGACCCTCGGTGGTGCGCCGTACCGCCTGCGCGGCGTGGTGATGGCCGACGCCGAGTCGATCAACAACAGCGGTGAATTCGTCGAGGCCAGCGCGCAGGGCACCTGGAACGTGGTCGAGGTCCGCAAGAACCTGGCCAACACCACGCCCTATCTGGTGAACAAGTCGACCAGCGGTGCAAACCAGGTGATCCGTTTCGGCCCCGGCAACGATGACAACACCGCGGCGGTCACCTTCCTCAGTTTCGACAACGCGGCTCACGCGCCGGGCAACCTGGCGGTGAACATGGGCTTCTCGATGCGCGGCGGCGGCACCACCGCCATCGCCATCGGCCTGCTGGTGCCGTATGCCGACTTCGGCGATGCGCCGGCCAGCTATGGCGACGCCATGCACGTGGTGGACGATCTGCAGTTCCGCTCCGACGGCATTCCGGCCGGCGCCAGCAACTTCAACATCAACACCGCCGGCTACACGCCCGGTGGCCTGGCACCGCCGCTGACCGATTTCCTCGGCAGCCTGGGCCCTGATACCGAGCAGCGCAGCAGCTACAGCGCCGATGCACTGGGCGACGACAACTCGCCGCAGGCCGGCAGCCGCGAGGAAGACGGGTGGCCAACGAGCTACCGCCTGACCGTGATGCAGGCCGGTACGCTGATCAACCAGCCGGTGGCCTGCGTGGGCAACGGCAGCGTGGCCGGCTGGATCGACTTCAACCGCAATGGCCAGTTCGACGCCAACGAGCGCAGCAACACCGCGCTGTGCAGTGGCGGCCAGGCCAACCTGAGCTGGACCGTGCCGGCGGCGGTCAGTGCCGGCACCAGCTACGTGCGCCTGCGTTACGCCAGCCTGGCCACGCAGATCCAGAACCCGACCGGTGTGGCCGATGATGGTGAGGTGGAAGACCACCGGGTCACCATCACCGCGCCGTCGCTGAAGGTGGTCAAGGGCAACAACGCCACCGGCGGCGTCTGGAACTATGGCCAGGCCGGTACCACCTACACGCTGACCGTGAGCAACACCACCGATGTGCCGACCGGCAATCCGCCGAATGTGCCGGCCGCGGCCATCGTGGTGCGCGACCAGCTGCCGGCCGGCATCGTGCCGAACTGGACGGGCACCCATGTGAGCGGCAGCTGGAGTTGTACCGCCAGCGGCCAGGATGTGACCTGCACCAGCGGCCAGGTGCTGGCCGCCGCGGGCAGCCCCGGCTCCAGCTCGGCCTTCACCCTGCCGGTGACCGTCACCGCCGCTGCCACCGGTGTGCTGACCAACCATGCCAGCGTGGGCGGCGGGCACGACCCGTTCAACAACGGCACGCCGCCGGCGCCGGGTGTGGGCTGCACCGATGCTGACCACTGCACGCGCAGTGACGTCACCGTGCCGGTGACGCGCGTGAGCTACGCCAAGCGTTCGAACACTGCCGGTCCGGTCGCGGTGGGGGCGACGGTCAGCTACACGGTGGATGTCACCGTGGCCGACGGCAACACCCGCGATGTGCTGACCCTGACCGATACCCTGGGCACCGGCCTGGATTTCGCCAGCGTCAGCAGCCCCGGTGCATTCACCTGCAATGCCGCCAATCCGCTGGTGTGCACGCTGCCGGCTGGCACCGCACCGGGCACCTACAGCCTGGGCTACACGGCCACGGTCAACGCGCAGGCCAGCGGGCAGGTGGTCAACACCGTGGTCGGCACCGGTACCGACACGCCCACCTGCAGCGGCAGCTGCACCACCACCACGCCGGTGGCGGTGCCGCGCATCTCGGTGTCCAAGGCCAGCAGCACCGCCGGGCCGGTTGCCATCGGTGACAGCGTGGCCTACACAGTGACCGTGCTGGTGGCTGATTCGCGCACCACGGCGGTGACCACGCTGACCGATACGCTGGGCACCGGCCTGGACTTCGGCAGCATCACCAGCGCCGGCAGCTTCAGCTGCGTGCCGGGCAATCCGCTGGTCTGCACGCTGCCGGCCGGTACCGTGCCGGGCAGCTATGCGTTCTCCTACACCGGCGTGGTCAACGTGCAGGCCAGCGGCCAGGTGCGCAACGCGGTGGTGCCCAGCGGCACCGACAACCCGTCCTGCGTGGGTGCGTGCGATACCACCACGCCGATGGCCAGCGCGCAGGTGGTCTACGCCAAGCAGGCCTCCACCGGCGGCCCGGTGCGCGTGGGTGACCGCATCGACTACACCCTGACGGCAACGGTGACGCGCGCGCGCACCAGCGCCGTGGTCACGCTGACCGATACCCTGGGCAGTGGCCTGGACTTCGCCGGTGTCAGCAGCGCGGGCAACTTCACCTGCAACGCCGCCAATCCACTGGTGTGCACGCTGCCGGCCGGCACCGTGCCGGGCACCTACAGCCTCACCTATGGCGCCACCGTCAACGCACAGGCCAGCGGCAGCGTGCGCAACGCCGTACTCGGCAGTGGCACCGACAACCCGTCGTGCAGCGTGAACTGCGATACCACCACGCCGGTGGCGACGCCGGGCGTGAGCTATGCCAAGTCGGTGAACAGCACCGGCCCGGTCGCCGTGGGTGATCGGCTGACCTATACCCTGACCACGGTGGTGACCAACTCGCGCACTACCGACGTGGTGACCCTGACCGATACCCTGGGCACCGGCCTGGACTTCGGTGCGGTGACCAGCGCGGGCGCCTACACCTGCAATGCCGCCAATCCGCTGGTGTGCACCCTGCCGGCCGGGACCGTGCCGGGCAGCTACAGCCTGTCCTACACCGCCGTGGTGAACGCGCAGGCCACCGGCCAGGTCACCAACGCCGTGCTTGGCAGCGGTGGCGACAACCCCTCGTGTACCGCCAACTGCGGTACCACCACGCCGGTGACCGGCAGCGCCATCGATTACCGCAAGACCTCGGCGGCAGCCGGTGCGGTGAAGGTGGGCGACAGCATCGCCTACACGCTCACCGCAGTGGTCAGCAACTCGCGCACCACGGCAGTGTTCACCCTTACCGACACCATGGGCACCGGCCTGGACTTCGGTGCGGTGACCGCCAGCCAGGGCTTCAGCTGCAATGCGGCCAACCCGCTGGTGTGCACGCTGCCGGCCGGCACCGTGCCGGGCACCTACACGGTGAACTACACCGCCACGGTGAACGCACAGGCAAAGGGCAGCGTCAGCAATGCGGTCCTGGGTGGCGGCACGGGCGTCACCACCTGCACCAGCAACTGCGGCACCACCACGCCGGTGCTGGCGGCCGTGGTGACCTACCGCAAGCAGTCGGCCACCGTGGCCCCGGTCGATATCGGCGATGCGGTGGACTACACGGTGGAAGTGACCGTGGCCAATTCGCAGACCGCCGATGTGGTCACCCTGACCGATACGCTCGGCCGGGGCCTGGACCTGCAGGCGGTCACCCAGCCCGGTCCGTTCACCTGCAACGGCGCCAACCCGCTGGTATGCACGCTGCCGGCCGCAACGGCCCCAGGCACCTACACGCTGGGGTATCGCGCGGTGGTCAATGCGCAGGCCAGCGGCAGTGTCCGCAATGCGGTGCTGGGCAGTGGCGGTGACACGCCGACCTGCAGCGGCGACTGCAGCACCGAGCACGCACTGGCCGACCCGCGCGTCGTGCTGGAGAAGCTGTCCGGTCCGGCCAGCGGTGCCGAAGTACGGCCGGGCGATCGCCTGCGCTACACGCTGGTGGCCACCGTCGAGCGGGCAGCGCTGCGCCAGCCGCTGCAGCTGGTGGATACCCCGGACGCAGGCCTGAGCATCGAGAGCCTGCCGGCGGGCTGTGCACAGCAGGGCGCGGACATCGTCTGCACCGTGCCCAGCGGAACCCCGATAGGTCGCCACGAATACGTCTATCAGGCCATCGTCAACCAGGAAGCCCGCACCGAAGTGCTGAACCGGCTGCGGGGCCAGTATCCGGACGGCTCGCCGCCGCCGGAATGCACCACCTGCGAGACGCGCCACAAGGTGGTGTCCGACTTTGCGCTGCGCATCACCAAGACGGCCAACCCGCGCCGTGTGAAGGTGGGCGACCTGGTGCGCTACCAGCTGGTGGTGGAGAACGTGGGCGGCAGCCACTGGCGCGATGGCGTGGTGGTGGACACGCCGCCGCCGGGCTTCAGCTACGTGGATGGCTCGATGCGGGTGGCCGACGATGACGGGGCGTTCGCCCTGGCCAGCAGCCAGTCGCCGTTGCGCATCGGCGCGGTGGATATTGCTGTGGGCCGCAGCGCGACCATCACCTACCTGCTGCGGGTGGGCGCTGGCGTGCGTGCCGGTACCCATGTGAACCAGGCCGTGGCGACGGCGGAAGACGGAAGCCCCGTGTCGAACGTGGCCACCGCCGAAGTGGCGATGGACGCCGACCCGTTGCTGGAAGACAGCCTGGTGTTCGGCACCGTGTTCGATGATCGCGACGGCGACGGCTGGCAGGACAGCGCCGAGCTGACCGGGGTGCGCGTGCAGGGTGGCTTCGCCGCGTCGGCCTATGTGCCGGGCTCGACCACGCTGGATCGCGGCGAAGGTCCGCAGCCGGTGGCCGACGCCAGTGCGCCGTTGCTGCATGGCGTGCAGATCGGCGTGGTGCATGGCCGCGCGTCGACCTCCGACACGGCCGAAATGCATCAGGTGGTGCTGCGCCAGCGTTTGCGCGAGCTGACGTTTACCGATGACTTCGTGCTGGAAAGCGCACAGGGCCATCGCCTGCGGATGGATGCACAGGGCGTCACGCGTGTGGAGCGCAGTGGCGAGGCCGGCAAGGGCCTGACCGCAGCCGAACCGAGCGTGCGCCGCGAGATCGCCCGCGTCGCCGAGGGCTACGAGGTGGCCTATGTGATCGGCAACGACGGTATCCAGGAGCAGGGCATCCCCGGCGTGCGCCTGGCTACGGTGGAAGGCCTGCTGGTGGAGACCGATCCGTTCGGCCGCTATCACCTGGCTGATGTACACGGAGGTGACGCGCGCCTGGGCCGCAACTTCATCATCAAGCTGGATCCGGCGACGTTGCCGGGCGGTGCCGAGCTGACCACCGAAAACCCGCTGCTGCGTCGGGTGACGCAGGGCGTGCCGACCCGCTTCAGCTTCGGCGTGCGCCTGCCGCCGTCGCCGCAGGCCGGCGCCGAGCGCATGGAGATTGCGCTGGGCGAGGTGCTGTTCGCACCGGGCAGCAGCGAGCTGCAGTCCAGCTATCGCCCGGTGCTGAAGAAGATGGCCGAGGTGGTGGACCGCTACCAGGGCGGCGATGTGGTGATCGCTGCCAATGGCGAGAGCCAGGCACTGGCCTTTGCCCGCGCCGCAGCGGTACGCGATGCGCTGCAGGACGAGGTGGCCGAGAGCGCACGCGCCGGCCTGACCGTGCAGCTGCGCACCGACGTGCAGGATCCGCACTCGCTGCTGGCCGGCGTGGATGCCGGTGGCGCACTGCTCGGCAACGTGCTGTTCGACACCGACAAGGCCACCGTGCGTGAGGAGTTCAAGCCGTTGCTGGCCGCCATCGCCGCACGCCTGGAGGCGCTGGGCGGCGGCCAGGTCAGCCTGGTCGGTCACACCGATGTGCGCGGCAGCCATGCCTACAACCAGGCGCTGGGCCTGCGTCGTGCCAACGCCGTGTTCGAGGCGCTGCGCAGCCAGCTCAGTCCCGCCGTGCAGCAACGCCTGCGCGTACGCAACGAGGAGAGCGCCGCCACCCGCGCGGCCGCCCGCCAACAGGAGGCCCGCCGATGAGCGCGCATCACTCTGCCGCCCGCCGTGCGGCCCGCCTGCCGCGCGCTGCCCTGTACCAGGCGCTGTTGCTGGGCCTGGCCGCAACGGCCCAGGCGGCCCCGCCGGCTGCTGAACCGACGCCGATCCGCTGTGACGGCACCCAGTGCAACGCCGAGGGCGAACTGTTGTTCAGCCTGCGCTCGCGCAGCTATGACGAACCCGTCACCGAGGGCACCTCGGCGCGTTCCGGCTCGCAGGCACTGCAGCCGGATCGCCGGGTCAGCCTGGCCATCGATGAGCCGGGCAAGGCCACCGTGCGCGGTGAGTTCATGATCCGCCTGCCGGAAGGTGGCGCGATCTGGGCCACCGAGGATCCGGCGATGGGCCAGCCCGAGCTGTCGGTGTCGGCGCCGGGCATGGTCGCCTTCGATGAAGGCCGCATCGTGCGGCCGGTCGAGTTCTACGTGCGCGGCAACTACACCGCCTTCATCCAGCGCCTGGAAGTCAGCGTCTACCGCGGCAGCGACACGGATCGTGTGGCAGCACTGGCGACCTTCGAGCTGCCGGTGGCGGCGGTGTCGCAGGGATACTGGGACGGGACGATGCCAGCCTCGACGCCGCTGCGCCGGGGCGATCGCCTGGTCTATGTGCTGCGCGCCTTCGACGCTGATGGCAACGTGGATGAAACCACCGCGCAGTCGATGCAGCTGGTGACGCCGGCGGAGTTCGAGCGTGGCAACCAGCAGTTGCGTGACGCGCTGGAAGACCGTCGCGGCAGCTCGGTGGACGCCAGCCAGGCCGCGTCGCTGTCGTTGCTGCAGCAGGTGTTCGACGGCAATGGCCTGCGCCAGCAGAACATTCCGGTGTACGGCTCGCGGGTCCGCCTGCGTGGTCGCGACCTGCCGCTGGGTGCCGCACTGAAGATCAACGGTGACAGCTACCCACTGGACCAGGACCGCAAGTTCGCCGCCGAGTACCTGATGCCGATCGGCCACCACGCCTTCGACGTGCGTGTGGAGCGGCCGGATGCCCCGGCCATCGCGCGTACGCTGGAGGTTGATGTCAGTGGCCAGTACCTGTTCGGTGTCGGCCTGGCCGACATCACCGTGTACCAGAACAAGGCCAGCGGGGCAGGGCAGGACCTGGCCCGTGGCGAGCGCAATGACGATGTGCTCAGCGATGGCCGCCTGGCGTTCTACCTGAAGGCCAAGACGCGCGGCCGCTACCTGTTGACCGCGCAGGCCGACACCCAGAACCGTCCGCTGGACGAGCTGTTCACCGGCTTCACCACTGCCGACCCGCGCGACCTGTTCCGCAGCCTGGACCCGGACCTGTATTACCCGACCTATGGCGATGACTCGCTGACCCAGCGCGACGTGGACAGCATGGGCCGCTTCTACCTGCGCATGGACTGGGACAAGAACCAGGCGCTGTGGGGCAACTACAACACCGGCCTGACCGGCACCGAGTACGCGCAGTACGTGCGTTCGCTGTACGGTGCGGCACTGTCGTGGCGTTCGCGTGGTGCCAACGCCTGGGGCGATGCGCGCAGCGAGCTGCGCCTGTTCGGCTCGCAGGCCGAGACGGCGCCGGGCCACAGCGAGTTCATCGGTACCGGCGGCAGCCTGTACTACCTGCGCCACGCCAGCATTCTCAGTGGCTCGGACCAGGTGGTGCTGGAAATCCGTGACCGCACCACCGGCCGCGTGGAGCAGCGCGTGCCGATGGTGCGTGGCGCCGACTACGAGATCGACGCCCTGCAGGGCCGCATCCTGTTGACCCGGCCGCTGGCCCAGGTCAGTCGCGAGAACCTGCGCCGGATCAGCCGCGACGTGCCGCTGGACGGCTATGAGCAGCGCTTGATCGTGGACTACGAGTGGGTGCCGACCGGCTTCGACAGCGACGACATCACCGCCGGCGTGCGCGGCAAGCACTGGTTCGGCGATCACGTGGCCCTCGGCGCTACCTACGTGGACGAGCAGCGCTCCGGTCAGGACTATTCGCTGAAGGGCGCGGACCTGACCCTGCAGGCCGGCCGTGGCACCTACCTGAAGGTGGAACACAGCCGCAGCGAAGCCACCAGTGCGCCGGTGTTCTTCTCCGACAACGGCGGCCTGAGCTTCAGTCGCCTCAATCCGGAAGGGCCGCGCGAAGGCGAGGCGACAGCTGTGGAAGCGCGCATCAACCTGCGCGAGCTGGGCTGGACCCAGCGCGACTGGAGTGCCGGGGCCTGGTGGCGCCAGGTCGACGGCGGCTACTCGGTGGGGCGCTTCGATACCGGCCAGCGCGTGCGCGAACAGGGTGCCGAGCTGCTGGGTTACGTGACCGACGACTTCAGTCTGTACGCCCGCTACAGCGAGGCGCGCCGTGGCAGCGAGTCGCTGATCCAGGCACAGGCCACCGCCGAGTGGCGGATCGGCGAGAACGATCGCCTGTCGGCCGAGCTGCGTCGCGTGCAGGAAGACCGTGGTACCGGCGGCAACGTAGCCGGTGTGCTGGCCGCCGCCCGCTACACGCACCGCATCGGCACCTCGCTGGATGTGTACGGAGGCGGCCAGCTGACCGTGGATGATGACCATGGCCGCTACGCCGACAACGATGCGGTGGTGGCCGGTGGTACCTGGACCTTCGCCAACCTGTCCACCGTTGGTGCCGAGGTGAGCGATGGCGACCGTGGCACCGCAGCGCAGGTCAATGCCGAGTACCGGCTGACCCCGCAGCACAGCTTCTATGGCGCCTTTACCCAGTCCACCGATCGCAGCGAGTACGACCCGTTGTTCAGCCCGAACGCGCAGGATGGCTGGACGCTGGGTCAGCGCTGGCGCCTGTCCGACCAGGTCAATGTGTTCAATGAAAGCCAGTTCCTCAAATCCGGGCAGGACTCCGGGCTGGCGCATACTTTCGGCATGGATTTCTACCCGGCGGTGGGGTGGAATGCCGGCTTCACTCTCAGCGACGGCAAGCTCGATTCCAGCAGTGGCCAAGTGGACCGCAAGGCGGTGAGCCTGTCAGGCGGGCGGACCTCCCCCGGCACCGAATGGCAGAGCAAGCTGGAATGGCGCCGCGATACCGGTGCCGAGCGACGCACGCAATGGGTCAGCACCAACCGCCTGAGCCATCGTCTCAACGACAGCTGGCGGATCGCGGCGCGCTTCAACTACGCCGACACCGATGATGCGATCAACCCGGTGGCAGGCGCGCGCTTCATCGAAGGCAACCTGGGCTTCGCCTACCGCCCGTGGGACAACGACCGCTGGGCGTTGTTCGGCCGCTACAGCTACCTGTATGACCTGTCCACGATGGGTCAGGTCAATGGTGTGGATTACGACCAGCGCACCCAGGTGCTGTCGCTGGAAGGTGTCTACCGCATCGACCAGCGCTGGGAAGTGGCGGCCAAGGCGGCGCGCCGCGAGGGCGAGGTGCGCTATGGGCGCGGCACCGGGCCGTGGTTCGATTCGGCCACCAACTTTGCTTCGGGCCAGCTGCGCTACGACCTGTACTACCAGTGGCATGGCCTGCTGGAGTATCGCCTGCTGGACGTGCGCGATGGCGGTCGCCGGCAGGGCTGGCTGGCCGGTGTCGATCGCGATATCGGGCGCAACTTCCGCGTCGGTGTGGGCTACAACTTCACCGACTTCAGCGATGACCTGACCCGGTTCGACTACACCCACCGCGGGTGGTACCTGAACCTGGTGGGGCGCTATTGATGAGGGCAGCCGAGCGTGGGCTCGGCGCTACAGGAGCGGATACGCCGGGCCATGCCCGGCGGAGAGGGGGTGGTAGCGCCGGGCCATGCCCGGCGACTACTCACTCCTGCTTCAGCAGCTGCACCAACTGGCGCAGGCGGTAGGGCTTGGGCAGGAATTCCACCTGCTCGGGCAGCGGGGGCAGCTGCGAACGCGCATAGCCGGACGACAGGATCATCCGCGCCTGTGGCTGTTCGCGGGCGACGTGTTCACTCAGCTCGATGCCGGACATGCCGTTGGGCATGCTGATGTCACTGAACACCACATCGAAACGCGCTTCGCCCTTCAGCAGCGCGGCCGCTTCCTGGGCATCGGCGGTCGTGGACACGTCGATGCCGAAGTCGCGCAGGGCCAGGCCGATCATCTCGCGCAGATCGGTCTGGTCCTCCACCATCAGTACGCGGATCGGGTCATCGGTCATCGGCAGGGTCCTCTATTGCAGGGAGCAGCAGGCTGACCGTGGTGCCGACACCGGGCGTGGTGGACACGTCGACGAAGCCGCCGCTCTGGGTGGTGAATCCGAACACCTGGCTCAGGCCCAGACCGCTGCCCTTGCCGATGTCCTTGGTGGTGAAGAAGGGTTCGGTTGCGCGCTCGGCGATGTCGGCAGCCATGCCATGGCCCTCGTCACAGACGCTGAGGGTGACATAGCCACGTTGCAACGTGCTGTCCGCATCCGGGTCGAGCCGATGCTCCAGTGCGGTGGCCACCAGGACGCGGCCGCCATCGAGGGTGGCTTCCACGGCATTGGCCACCAGGTTGCTCAGCGCGGTCTGCAGCTGCATCGCGTCGGTGCTCACCGCGGGCAGGCCGGGCGTCAGCCGCAGGTCCAGCACCACCGTGGGCGGGCAGGCGCGCTGCAGGTCCGGCAGCCAGTGCTGCAGCTGTGCGTTGATGTCCAGTGGCTCGCGGATCAGGGTCTGCCCGGTGCTGAAGGCCAGCAGCTGGCGGGTCAGCAGCGCGCCGCGGTCGGTGGCGGCCTGGGCCGCATCCAGCAGTTCGGCCGCGCGCCTGTCGTTGCTGCCTACGCGCATGGCCAGCAGATCCAGCGCATTGCCGATGGTGGTCAGCAGGTTGTTGAACTCGTGCGACAGCCCCCGGCTGAGCCGGCCCACCGTTTCGAACTGCTGGGTGTTGCGCAGCGCACGCTGGGCATCGCGCAGCAGCCGTTGTGCCTGCCATTGCTCGGTGATGTCGCGGGTGATCTTGACGAAGCCGAGCAGTTCGCCGGCTTCAACCACCGGCTCGATGACCACGCTGGCGCGGAACGAAGACCCATCACGGCGTACCCGCCAGCCTTCGCTGGCGACATGGCCCTGCTGCGCCGCGACGCGAAGCAGGCGTTGCGGCTCGCCGGCCTCGCGGTCGGTGGCCAGATAGAAGCGTCCGAAGTGCGTTCCGACTACTTCAGCGGCTGAATAGCCCTTGATGCGCTCTGCGCCCGGGTTCCAGCTGCACACGATGCCTTCGGGATCAAGCAGGTACAGCGCATGGTCGCGCACGCTGTCGATCAGCAGTCGCAATTGGCGGGAAGGGTCCGTCAGCACGGACGTCGTAGAAGCGGCTGCGTCCACGTGGAAATGAGCATTACCCCAGGGAGGGACGTGAAGCTAGGCAGTGCAGTGTGAAGGGTGTGTGGAGGTCTGGCACGTGCCAATGGTCCTGTGCGGCTGAATGCGACACGGAGTACCATCACCCACCCTTTGTCTTCTGGAACCGACCTGCATGCGTCCTGGTGCGACTACGCGCGACCGCTGGATCTGGATGGCCTCCGCTGTGCTGTTGGCCGCGACCATCGCGTTGGAACTCGTGGTCCCGCTTGGCTATGCCGTGTGGCTGGCCTATTTCCTGGCCGTGGGCGTCACGGTGTTCCAGCGCAGTGCGCGCGCCCCGTTCATCGTGGCTGCGGTCGCCTGTGTCCTGCTGGTCATAGGATTCAACATCGCGCCCGCCAGTTCCAATTCGGCGTTCTCGTTCGTCAACCGCAGCATCGGCGGCTGTGCGTTCCTGATGATCGCGCTGATTGTCTCGCGGGCCATCCAGGCGCGGCGGGAGGCAATGCGGGCACTGTGGCTGCAGGAGGCCGAGAACGCGGTGGCAATGAGCCTGCGCGGCGACCTCGGTCCGGAGCAGATCGCCGAGGCGGCAGCCACCAGCCTGGGCGCGCAGCTGGAGGCCGACGTCGGTGCCGTGTACCGGCTGGACGGAGGCAGGTTGCAGCTGACCGGTGGCCTGGCGCTGCCGTCCGGCATGCCCGCGTCGCTGGCATTGCAGGAGGGCGTGGCCGGGCAGGTGGCGCGGGACGAGCGCATCCGTCACCTGCTGGGGGGCGACGACGCCCTGCTTGAACTGCAGACCAGCCTGGGGCGCCTGCCGGTGCGCGAGCGCATCCTGGCGCCGATCAGCAGTGATGGCAGCGTGGTCGGCATCATCGAGCTGGGACGCGCCCGGATGGGCGGGCAGCGCGATCTGGATCGCGAGCTGCTGGCGCGTTGTGGCGAGACGATCGGCATGGCCCTGCGCGCTTCGCTGCTGCGCGCTCAGCTGGTCGTGCTGCTGGAAGAATCACAGCGCCAGGGCGAGGAACTGCAGGCGCAGCAGGAAGAGCTGCGGGTGGCCAACGAAGAGCTGGAAGAGCAGAGCCGCAGCCTGCAGCAGTCGCAGAGCCATCTGGAAGAGCAGCAGGCCGAGCTGGAACAGAGCAACGTGCAGCTGGAAGAGCGCACCCACGAGCTGGAAGCGCAGAAGCAGGCGCTGCTGGTTGCACAGTCACAGCTGGTGCGCAACAGCAACGAGTTGGCGGCTACGTCGCGCTACAAGTCCGAATTCCTGGCCAACATGTCGCACGAGCTGCGCACGCCGCTGAACAGCTCGCTGATCCTGGCCAAGCTGCTGGCCGACAACAAGGACGGCACGCTCACCGAGGAGCAGGTGAAGTACGCCCGCGCGATCCTGTCGTCCAACAACGACCTGCTGGCCCTGATCAACGACATCCTCGACCTGTCCCGCATCGAGGCCGGCCATGTCGAGCTGGCCGATGAGGTGGTGGTGGTGGACAGCGTGCTGCAGCGCCTGCGCGAGACGTTCGAGCCGATGGCGCGGCAGAAGGGCCTGGCCCTGCAGATCGAGGCCGACGCGCTGGCACCGAGCCAGCTGATGGCCGACAGCCAGCGCCTGCAGCAGATCCTGAAGAATCTGCTGGCCAATGCACTGAAGTTCACCGAGCACGGCAGGGTCAGCCTGCATGTGCGTGCCGGTGGCAACGGTCGCATCCGCTTCGAGGTCAGCGACAGTGGCATCGGCATCGCGCGCGAGCAGCTGCAGGTCATCTTCGAAGCGTTCCGCCAGGCCGATGGCAGCACCCGTCGCCGCTATGGCGGCACAGGCCTGGGCCTGTCGATATCGCGGGACCTGGCCGAGCGCATGGGCGGCAGCATCCAGGTCGACAGCGAACCGGGTCGAGGCAGCTGCTTCATTCTGGAACTGCCGTTGCAGGGCGCTCCGGTGTCTGTGCCCGGTGACACCCCCGTTGCCGCATCTGCGTTGCCCCAGCCTGCGGCAGCGGTGGTCGATGCACGCAGCACGACCGCGCCTGTGGTTGCGCCATCACCTGCGCCTGGGGCGGCCAGCGTGGCCGATGACCGCGGCCGCCGCCAGCGTGCAGGCCGCCTGATCCTGGCGGTGGAGGACGACGCGACGTTTGCCGAAGCCCTGGTGGCACTGGCCCACGAGCTGGACTTCGACTGCGTGGTGGCCGGATCAGCCGAAGAGGCCCTGGCCCTGGCCAGTGAACTGCGACCGAACGGCATTCTGCTTGATATCGGTCTGCCGGACGTGTCCGGCCTGAGCGTGCTGGAACGCCTGAAGCGCAACCCCGATACCCGCCACATTCCGGTGCACGTGGTCTCGGCGATGGACCGCAGCCAGGTCGCGCGCGAACTCGGTGCGATTGGTTTTGCGATCAAGCCGACCACGCGCGAACGCCTTGTGTCGGCCATCGAGCAGCTGGAGCAGACCAGTCAGCGTGACGTGCGGCGCCTGCTGATCGTCGAGGACGACAACGAGCTGCGCCACAACCTGGAACTGCTGCTGGGTCGCGAGCAGTTGCAGATTGTCGCGGTGGGCACCCTGGCCGGTGCGCTGGAGCAGCTCAGCACGGTCACCTTCGACTGCATGGTGATGGACCTGTCGCTGCCCGACGGCAGCGGCTACGACCTGCTCGAGCACATGGCCGGCAACGACGATGTCGGCTTCCCGCCGGTAATCGTCTACACCGGCCGCGCGCTCAGCCGCGAGGAAGAACAGCGTCTGCGCCGCTACTCGAAGAGCATCATCATCAAGGGCGCACGTTCGCCCGAGCGCCTGCTGGACGAGGTCACCCTGTTCCTGCACAGCGTGGAAGCCAGCCTGCCCACCGACCAGCAGCGCCTGCTGCGCGAGGCCCGCCGTCGCGACACCGTGCTTGATGGCCGTACCGTGCTGCTGGCCGAAGACGATGTGCGCAACATTTTCGCGCTGTCCAGCGTGCTTGAACCGCTGGGGGTGACTCTGGAAATCGCCCGCAATGGCCAGGAGGCGGTGGATCGCCTGGCCGAGCGTGAGGTCGACCTGGTGCTGATGGACATCATGATGCCGGAGAAGGACGGGCTGGCCGCGATGCGAGAGATCCGCGCGCAGCGCCATCTGCAGGACCTGCCGATCATCGCGCTGACCGCCAAGGCCATGCCGGACGATCGCGAACGCTGCCTGCAGGCCGGCGCCAACGATTACATCGCCAAACCAATCGACGTGGACAAGCTGGTTTCGCTGTGCCGGGTCTGGTGCTCGCGGCAATGAACGATCAGGCGCTGTTCGACCTGGAACTGAAGGTCCTGCTGGAGGCGATCTACCAGCGCTACCACTACGACTTCCGCAGCTACGCGGTGTCATCGCTGCGGCGGCGCATGCGCCAGGCCATGCAGCGCTACGAGTGCGCACGCCTGGCCGACCTGCAGCATCGCCTGCTGCACGAGCCGGAGCTGTTCGCCCAGGCGATGCAGTTCTTCACCGTGCAGGTGTCGGAGATGTTCCGAGATCCCGCCTACTTCCGCGAATTGCGCGAGCAGGTGGTGCCGGTGCTGCGCACCTATCCCTCGGTGAAGTTGTGGGTAGCCGGTTGCAGCACGGGTGAGGAGGTCTGGTCGCTGGCGATCCTGTTGCACGAGGAAGGCCTGCTCGAGCGCAGCATTGTCTACGCCACCGACATCAACCCGTCGGCGCTGGCCACGGCCGAGGCCGGCGCCTATGGCATCGACCGGATGGCCCAGTTCAGCCGCAACTACCTGGCCGCCGGTGGCACCGCGTCGTTGTCGGACTACTACGCCACCGCGTACGACGGCGCCGTGTTCGACCGCCAGCTGCGCCGCAACGTAGTGTTCGCCGATCACAGCCTGGCCACCGATACCGTGTTCTCCGAAGTGCACCTGGTGTCGTGCCGCAACGTGCTTATCTATTTCAACCGCGATCTGCAGGACCGCGCCGTCGGCCTGTTCCGCGAGGCGCTGGTGCATCGTGGCTTCCTCGGCCTGGGCAGCAAGGAGTCGCTGCAGTTCGGGCGTCACCATGATGCCTTCGAGGTCTGTTCGCGCGAACATCGCTTGTACCGGAAGGTTGCGTGATGGCCATGAGCAGGCGGCCTGGGTTGCTGGTGATCGGCGCATCCGCAGGCGGGGTTGCTGCCCTGCAATCGGTGCTCGGTGCGCTGCCCGCAACGTTTCCCGCGCCGGTGCTGGCGGTGCTGCATCTGCCACGCGATCGCACCAGCCGCATTGCCGAAGTGCTGACGCCCTGCTGTGCGCTGCCGGTGCGCGAGGCGGAGGACAAGCAGCCGCTGCAGCCGGGAACCGTCACCTTCGCCCCGCCGGACTATCATCTGCTGGTGGAAGACGCGGCCTCGGTAGCGCTGTCGGTTGACGCGCCGGTGCTGTATTCGCGCCCGGCCATCGACCCGTTGTTCGAATCGGCTGCTGCGGTGTTTGGCCCGCAGGTACTGGCCCTGTTGCTGACCGGGGCCAGCAGCGACGGCAGCGAAGGGGTGGCTGCGGTTCGCGCTGCTGGTGGCCACGCCTGGCTGCAATGTCCCGAGGAGGCCGAGGCATCGATGATGCCGGCCTCCGCCCTGCAGCACGCTGGCGCCGATGCCGTGCTGCCCCTTGAACTGATGTGCCGTCGCCTGAAGGAGTTTTCCGCATGAATCTGCTGCCACCGGACCCTGCGCAATCGCAGACCCCGGTCAACCTGCTGATCGTCGATGACGTGCCGCAGAACCTGGTAGCCATGCAGGCGCTGCTGCAGCGCGAGGGCGTGAATCTGCTGCTGGCCGGCTCGGGCGCACAGGCGCTGGAGCTTCTGCTGGAACATGAGGTGGCGTTGGCGTTGCTGGACGTGCACATGCCGGAGATCGACGGCTTCACCCTGGCCGAACTGATGCGGGGTTCGTACCGCAGCCGCACCATCCCGATCATCTTCCTGACCGCCTCGCCGGATGACCCGGTGCGCGCCTTCAAGGGCTATGAGACCGGCGCGGTGGATTTCCTGCACAAGCCGGTGGCGCCGCAGGTGATCCTGAGCAAGGTCAATGTCTTCATCGAGCTGTACCAGCAGCGGCAGCTGCTGAAGGCGCGCAACGAGGCATTGGAGCGCGCCCTCAAGCTCAACGAGACCATGGCGGCGGTGCTGACCCACGACCTGCGCACGCCGTTGTCGGCGATCCTGTTGTGCGCCGACAAGCTGGCGCTGGACCTGCCTGCCGACAACATCGGCGCCCGCCAGACGCTGGCGCACCTGGAGGCCAGTACGCTGCGCATGGCGCGGATGGTGGAGCAGCTGCTGGACTTCTCGCGGATCCGCAGCGGCGGCCTGCGCCTGCAGGCGAGCAGCTGCGATCTGGGCGATGTGGCGCGTGCGGTGGTGGCCGAAGCCGGCAGCGCGCATGGCCACTCGCGGATCCGCCTGGACATGCACGGTGACACCGCGCTGCAGGGCGATTTCGATCGCCTCGGCCAGGTCGCGGCCAACCTGATCGGCAATGCGCTGACTCATGGCAGCGAGGCGAGGGTGGAGGTGGATGGCCGCGATGCGCGCAACGTGCTGCTGCGGGTGAGCAATGCCGGGCACATCGATGAAGCCCTGCTGCCGCGCCTGTTCGAACCGTTCAAGGCCAGCTTCCATCCCAGCAACGGGTTGGGCCTGGGCCTGTACATCGTCGATCAGTTCGTACGTGCCCACGGCGGGCGCATCCAGGCCAGCAACGAGGCCGGGCAGGTGGTGTTCGAGGCGCGACTGCCCCGACGCTGCGACGTCCCGGGCGTGACCGCAAACTGAACTCTTCAGCAAGCGTGAACCACTTCTGAGACGGGCTCGTCCGCAACTGTTACCGTGGCTTCACCTCCTGCCAGGGAAGCGCCATGCCTCTGCGCGCCATCGCCTACGTCAGCCAGGCGTCACCGGACCTGTCACCCGAAAGGCTGGATGCATTGGTCGAAGACGCCGCGCGCTTCAACAAGCTGGCCGGGGTGACAGGCGTACTGCTGCATGACGGCGCTCGCTTCCTGCAGTACATCGAAGGTCCGCCGGATGGCATCGATTCGGTGTACGAACGCATCCTGCAGGCGGGCAGCCATGTCGACATCGTGGAGCTGGCGCGCGGACGTCTGGGCCAGCGCCAGTTTCCCTACTGGGCGATGCGCGCACTGGCGGTGGACGCGATGCTGCTGCGCCAGCTCTCATCCGGCGACTGGTCCGGGTTTACCCGCGCCCTGCAGGGCGACCGTTCCGCGCCCACGCCGGTGGACCTGCTCGACACCGTCGTGCAGCCGGTGCTGCACGCCGTCTGAGTGCCCCCCCCTCGGTTCAGCGTGCCGGGCCGCCGCAGTAGGCGGCGTGCAATGCCTGCAGTACGCCCAGTGCCGGGCCTTCGATCATCCGGTAGTGGATCGATTGTGATTGGCGCCGCGTCGCCACGATGTCCAGCGCGCGCAGCACCGCCAGATGCTGCGACAGCGCCGATGCGCTCAGCCCGGTCAATGCCTGCAGTTCAGGCACCGGCGCTTCGCCTTCCACCAGCCGGCACAGCACCTGCAAACGCGCCGGGTGGGCCAGGCTCTTGAGCAGGGCGGCCGCATGCGCGGCATGTTCGGCCATCGCGGTGGTGTCGAGCGGGGCGCGGGCCATGGTTGACCTTGTGGTTTGGATGGCGCTAATTTAGTAAAATCTAAATTACGTGGCAATCGAATGCGCGCAACATGCGAGGGCAGGGCATGAACGTGCCATGGGCGGCACTGGCCGGTGGCGGGCTGATCGGGCTGGCTGCGGTGCTGTTGCTGGCGACCACCGGCCGCGTGGCCGGCATCAGCGGGATCGCGGCCGGCACGCTGCGCCCCGCGCAGGGCGAGCGCGGTTGGCGCTGGGCCTTCCTGCTCGGTCTGCTGCTGGCAGCGGGCGCAGTGCTGTGGTGGCAAGCGGCGCCCGGGCAGCCGGCGCGCGCGCTGATCCGCGATGCGCTGCCAGCCTGGCAGCTGGTCGGCGCGGGCCTTCTGGTCGGCTTCGGCACCCGGCTGGGCAATGGCTGCACCAGTGGACACGGCGTGTGCGGCATGGCGCGTGGTTCGCGCCGGTCATTGGCCGCGGTACTGGTGTTCATGGGCTGCGCGATGCTGACCACCTTCGTGATCCGTCACGGCGGAGCCATCGCATGAGCCGCGCGATCTGGGCCGCAGGCCTGTCCGGCGCGCTGTTCGGCGCGGGGCTGGCACTGGCCGGCATGACCGACCCGCGCCGGGTGCTCGGCTTCCTCGACGTGGCCGGCGACTTCGATCCGACCCTGGCCTGGGTGCTGGGCGCGGCCGTGCTGGTCAGCGCGCTGGGCCAGCGCTGGGTGCTGCGGCGCACGCAGCCGCTGTTCGCCACGGGTTTCCAGCGGCCCGCGCTGACCGGCGTCGATGCGCGTCTGCTGCTGGGCGCGGCCCTGTTCGGCATCGGCTGGGGCTGGGCGGGCTACTGCCCGGGGCCGGCCCTTGCCGGGCTGGCTGTGGGGTCGCGTGAAGCGCTGTGGTTCGTGCCCGCCATGCTGGCAGGCTTCTGGCTGCACGCGCGGGTCACGCGCTGAGCTTTCACCGTTGTGTCACCGCACGTGCGGTGAGATCCGCTGATCACGGGGAACGGAGCGCAGCGACATGGCACGGATGACGTGGAAGCAGAAGGCAATGCTGGCGGTGGCACTGGTGGCGGCCGGCGCCCCCGCACTGGCCTGCACGCGTGCGGTGTACCTGGGTGACAACGGCGATGTGATCACCGCGCGGTCGATGGACTGGAAAGTCGATGTGGCGACCAATCTCTACGTGCTGCCGCGTGGCATGGCACGCACCGGCCAGGCCGGGCCGAAATCGCTGGCGTGGACGGCGCGCTACGGCAGCGTGGTGGCCACCGGCTACGACGTGTCGACCACCGACGGCATGAACGAGAAGGGTCTGGTTGCCAACCTGCTGTGGCTGGTCGAGTCGGAGTACCCGCAGCAGCGTGGCAACAAGCCCGGCCTGGCCATCTCACTGTGGGCCCAGTACGTGCTGGACAACTTCGCCACGGTGGACGAAGCGGTGGCGGCGTTGCGGCGCGAGCCGTACTCGATCATCACCGACAAGGTGCCGGGCGAGGATCGCCAGGCGACGCTGCACCTGTCTCTGTCCGATGCCAGCGGTGACAGCGCCATCGTCGAGTACATCGGCGGTCGCCAGGTGATCCATCATGACCGGCGCTACCAGGTGATGACCAACTCGCCGATCTTCGAGCAGCAGCTGGCGCTCAACACTTACTGGCAGCAGATCGGTGGCACGGTGATGCTGCCGGGCACCAACCGCTCGGCCGACCGCTTCGCGCGGGCGTCCTTCTACATCAATGCCATCCCCAAGGCCGAAGATCCAGTGGTGGCGCTGGCCAGTGTGTTCAGCGTCATCCGCAATACGTCGGTGCCCTATGGCATCACCACGCCGGGCGAGCCGAACATCTCGTCCACGCGCTGGCGCACCGTGGCCGACCACAAGCGCCGGCTGTACTTTTTCGAATCGGCGTTGACCCCGAACACGTTCTGGGTCGATCTGAACAAGGTCGATTTTGCTGGCAAGGTGCTCAAGCTCGACCTCGGCCCGGACCAGCGCAATACCTTCGCAGGTGATGCACTGGGCCAGTTCGTGCCCAGCGCACCGTTTACCTTCCTGGGGGTTGACGGCTAGCGCGGGGCCTGGTCGGGGACGTCCTTCGGATACACCGCCAGCACCGGGCAGGCCGGTCGCATGAAGCGTGGGGTGAACGAGCGCAGGTCACCTGGAATGTCCGACGGCGTCTCCACCATGCGGTCGCCGGGATTGCCGCAGATCAGGCCATTCTGGAAGCCGGACTGGAAATACACCGAGGTGGCGCCGGCCTGGATCGGGCAGCTGCCGGCCAGTTCGACCCGGTAGAAACGGTGCCCGCCGCTGCGGCGTGGGTTGGTTTCGACCACCACGCCCTGTGCATCCTCGCTCCAGCTGCGTACATGGCGGCTGGCGAAGCAGAACGCCGGCGACGCCTGGAAGGTCTGGCGGGTGCGGCTGCGCGGCTGCCGCGCCTCGCCCTTGGCGGTTACCGTGACACTGGGGAGCGTGGCGGCATATTGCCGTCCACTGGCCCGCGCCGTACTGGCGAATTCACGGTTGTCGATCGGAGTGACGCCGGCCACGGCGCAGCGGCGTCCATCGACCACCACCTGCTCGCTGGGGCGTCCACAGGCCCAGCCCGACGGTGCCTCCAGCCGCAGCGTGCCGGCGTCATTGATGCCGGGACAGGCAGCGCTGAAATCGATGCGATACGCCTGGCCCTGGCCATTGCGAACGGCAATGGCCGTTGCGGTCTCCTGCTCGACCTGCTGCACGTCACGTGCGTCCAGGCAGTGTGGTGCAGGGGCAGCGCGCTCGGTCGGCGACTGGCCAGCGGCGGCCATCGGCAGCAGGCCAGCAAGCACCAGCGGAAGCGTGCGGATCGTGGTGTTCATCCTGCCATCCCTGCGGTCGGAGCCGGCTGCACCATAGCATGGCCCCTCCGCGCCCGCGTTGCAGGCAGATGTCGGCGCGCGCACACTCGTCACATGGGCGCGATCTTCCACCTTCGGCACTATGGACAGGCCACCGGCCTGGACCGCCATGACTATGCGCAGTGGGTGCTGCCGCTGCAGGGTGAGCTTCAGTTCGAGATGGAAGGCCAGGGTGGCCGGTTGGATCTGCTGCAGGGAGCCTTCGTTGCCGCTGGCGAGGCACACGACCAGATGGCCGATGGTCCCAATGGCTTCGTGATCGTGGATTGCCCTCCTGGCGTGCTGGATGACGATACCCAGGAGCACCTGCGCCGCCAGCGTTGGCTGTACCTGCCATTGTCAGTGCGCCAGCGGCTGGCACAGGTGCGCGAGGATCAGCCATTGCCGGCGCTGTTGCCGCAGCTGCTGCAGATGTTCGCGCCTGCAGGCAGCGGTGCACGGCTGCAGAGCCTGTGCGCGCAGGTGCAGGCCGATCCCGGAAGGGCGTGGCCAGTGGCGCGCATGGCGGTTGTCGTGGGCGTAAGCGAAAGCCGCCTGCATGCACTGTTCCAGCGTGAGTTCGGGCTCAGTCCGCAGGCCTGGCTCAGTGCCTGCCGGCTGCGTTGGGCCAAGCACCAGCTGCGCACCAGCGCTGCGCCGATCAGCGATATCGCCCTGGCCGCAGGTTATTCCGAGCAGAGTGCACTGACCCGGGCACTGCGCCGCGAATATGGGCAAACGCCCGCCGCCTGGCGCCGGGGCGCCATCTGATCTGTAGAGCCGAGCATGGGCTCGGCTCTACAGATCAGCGACAGCGACGGGCAGTAGCCTGGGTCAAGCGCGCTCGCCGCGCCGCCGCTTACACTGCGCGGCCTGTGCTCTCCCCCTGACAATTCCAATGCGCAACAACCCGATGGCCCTGGGCATCGCCAATGGCGTTGCCGCCGGCGCGCTGTGGGGCGTGGTCTTCCTCGCGCCCGCCGTGCTGCAGTCATTCAATGCCCTGCAGTTGTCTGCTGGCCGCTATCTGGTCTATGGCCTGATTGCGGTGCTGCTGCTGTTGCCGCGCTGGAAGCGGTTGGCGCCGCAGCTGGGGCGCGCCGAGTGGTTCGGCCTGCTGTGGCTGAGCCTGGCCGGCAACCTGGTGTATTTCCTGCTGTTGGCCACCGCTGTGCAGTGGGCCGGTGGTGCGGCCGCATCGCTGATCGTCGGCTTGATTCCGGTGGTGGTGACCGTGGTCGGCGTGCGCGAGCAGGGCGCGGTGCCGCTGAAACAGCTGATGCCTGCGTTGGGCCTGTGCGTGGCGGGTGTGGCACTGGTCGGCTGGGAAGCATTGATGTCCGAGCATCTGGCAACACCGTGGCGGCAGCGCCTGATCGGCCTGCTGTGCGCGTTCGGCGCGTTGTTCTCCTGGGCGCTGTATTCGATCGGCAACAGCCGCTGGCTGGCCCGTCGCCCGGACCTGTCCAGCCACGACTGGTCACTGCTGACCGGCGTCACCACCGGCGGGCTGGCCCTGCTGCTGGTGCCGATGGCGTTCGTCGGCCACACCGGCAGCCATACCCCGGCACAGTGGAGCGGCTTCTGGGCGATCAGCGCCGGCGTGGCGGTGGTGGCCTCGATCCTCGGCAACGCGTTCTGGAACCGCGCCAGCCGGCTGCTGCCACTGACCCTCACCGGGCAGATGATCGTGTTCGAAACCCTGTTCGCGCTGTTGTACGCGTTTGCCTGGCAGCAGCGCTGGCCAACCCTGCTGGAAGCTTTGGCCATCGTGTTCCTGGTCGCCGGGGTGATGCTGTGCGCGCATGCCCATCGTGCGCCGCGGGCGATCGCCGAACATGCGGGCTAGTTGCAGGCGTCAAGCGCGCTGATGCCCGCTTTGTCTCAGATGCAACCAAATGCCGGCACGTTGAGCGATGATCGCGGCAGTCGATTTTTGCATCGCAGCACTTGACAGCCGCCCGGCGCGCAGTGTTTTCTGTACGCCATGGTCCTTGATGCCGCCCACGCCAGCCTGATCGCCCCCGCCACCGCGGGCCGTTCGACTGCGCAGGTCGCCATCACCACCATTACCACCACCACCGTCACCACTGCCCTGGTGCGGCCCGTCGTCTTCGTGTAACTCCCGAAAACCACGGCCCCGCACCATCCAGGTGGCGGGGAAACTCGACACCTGCATGCGACGGGGCCTCCTGCCGAGGTCTGCATGTCTCTCCACGCCCCCGCCCATCCCGTAGCCCCGGCCGATCTGGCTGCGCCGACCACTGTCGTGCACAAGTTCGGTGGCACCTCCGTGGCCGATGCCGAGCGCTACCGCCATGTCGCCGGCCTGCTGCTGGCCCGCCCCGAAACCCTGCAGGTCACCGTTGTCTCGGCGATGAAGGGCGTCACCGACGCACTGATCGAGCTGGCGCAGCTGGCGGCCAAGGGCGATGCAGGCTGGCGCGAGGCCTGGCATGCGCTGCGCGCCCGTCATCGCGGCGCTGCCGTGGCCCTGCTCGGCGAGCACGTGGGCGACACCGTGGAGTGGATCGATGCGCGCTTCGATCAACTGGCAGAGGTGCTGGCGGCGCTGGCGGTGATCGGCGAGCTGCCGCGCGAGGTGCTCGACCGCGTGCAGGGCCTGGGCGAAGTGTTCTCCGCACAGTTGTTGGGTACCCATCTGCGCGCGCTGGGCGAAGACTGCGCGGTGCTCGATGCGCGCGACGTGCTGGTGGTGGGGCATGGTGAGCTGGGCGTGGACGTGGACTGGGAAGCCAGTGCGGACCGCCTGGCCAAATGGCGCCTGCAGCATCAGCAGTCGCGGCTGGTCGCCACCGGCTTCGTCGCCCGTGACCGCCACGACCGCATCACTACCCTCGGCCGCAATGGCAGCGATTACTCCGGTGCGATCTTCGCCGCGCTGTTCAATGCGGATGAGCTGCACATCTGGACCGATGTCGATGGCGTGCTGTCGGCCGACCCGCGGCTGGTGCCCGAGGCGGTGCAGCTGGAGTCGCTGAGCTACGACGAAGCCTGCGAGCTGGCCTATTTCGGCGCCAAGGTAGTGCACCCGCAGACGATGTCGCCGGCGATCCGCCTCGGCCTGCCGATCTTCATCCGCAATACCTTCCAGCCGGCACATCCGGGTACGCGCATCAGCGCCGAGCGCTCGCCGCGCGGGCCGGTGAAAGGGTTGACCCTGAGCCCTGGGCTGGCCCTGCTGAATCTGGAAGGCACCGGCCTGATCGGCGTGCCCGGTACGGCCGAGCGTGTGTTCGCTGCGCTGCGCCAGGCACAGGTGTCGGTGGTGATGATCTCGCAGGGCTCGTCGGAACATTCGATCTGCTGCGTGGTACGCGCCGCCGAAGCCGCACGCGGTCGCGAAGCACTGCTGCACGCGTTCGCGCATGAACTGTCGGTCGGCCAGGTGCAGCGCGTGCAGGTCAGCGAGGGAGTGAGTGTGCTGGCGGCGGTCGGCGACGGCATGGCCGGCCAGCCGGGTGTGGCGGCGCGCCTGTTCGAGGCGCTGGGCCGTGCGCAGGTGAACATCCTGGCCATCGCCCAGGGCTCGTCCGAGCGCAACATTTCGGTGGCGGTGGACAGCGCCGATGCCACCCGCGCGCTGCGCGCTGCACATGCCGGGTTCTGGCTGTCGCCGCAGACCTTCGCGGTGGGTGTGATCGGGCCGGGCAATGTGGGCGCCGCGCTGCTGGACCAGTTGCTGGTGGCGCGGCCGCAGCTGCTGGCCAAGGCCAACGTCGACCTGCGCCTGCGCGCGCTGGCCTCGCGTTCGCGCATGCGCCTGGAAGCCGACGGCCTGCACGCCGACTGGCGGCAGGCGTTGCAGCAGGCCGGTGAGGCCAGTGACCTGGATCGTTTCACCGAGCATCTGCTGGGCGCACACCTGCCGCATGCGGTGGTGATCGACTGCAGTGGCAGTGCCGAGGTGGCCGAACGCTACGAGGGCTGGCTGGCAGCTGGCATCCATGTGGTCACGCCGAACAAGCAGGCTGGCGCCGGCCCGTTGCCGCGCTACCAGCGCATCCGTGCGGCCGCCGCCGCCAGCGGGGCGCGCTTCCGCTACGAAGCCACGGTAGGTGCGGGCCTGCCGGTGATCACTACGCTGCGCGATCTGGTCGATACCGGTGACGAGGTGCTGGCCATCGACGGCATTTTCTCCGGCACGCTGGCCTGGCTGTTCAACCGCTTCGATGGCAGCCAGCCGTTCTCGGCGCTGGTGGCGCAGGCGCGCTCGATGGGCTACACCGAACCGGACCCGCGCGATGATCTGTCCGGTGTGGACGTGGCGCGCAAGCTGGTGATCCTGGCGCGCGAGGCTGGGCACGCGCTGAGCCTGGAACAGGTACAGGTCGAAAGCCTGGTGCCGGCGCTGCTGCGCGAGGGCAGCGTGGATGACTTCATGGCGCGCCTGGGCGAGTCCGATGCCAGCCTGCTGCAGCGGCTGCAGGAGTCGCGCAAGCGCGGTGCGGTACTGCGCTACGTGGCGCGGCTGGGTGCCGATGGCGCTTCGGTCGGCCTGCAGGAGCTGCCGGCCGACCACGCCTTCGCCAACCTGCGGCTGACCGACAACGTGGTGCAGTTCCGTACCCGTCGCTACTGCGACAACCCGCTGGTGGTGCAGGGCCCCGGTGCCGGACCGGAAGTGACCGCCGCCGGTGTGTTCGCCGACCTGCTGCGGGTGGCCGCCGGTGAAGGAGCACGCCTGTGATCGCACGTGCGTTCGCGCCTGCTTCGGTGGCCAACGTTGCGGTCGGCTTTGACATTCTTGGCCACGCGATTGCGGGCATCGGCGATACCGTGAGCGTGCGTCGCATCGATGAACCGGTGGTGCGCATCGATGCCATCCGCGGCAGCGCGGTCGAGTTGCCGCTGGAGGCGGCCGGCAATACCGCCGGCGCCGCGTTGATATCGCTGCGCGAGCGGCTGGGGCTGGCGTTCGGCTTCGCCATCGAGATCGACAAGGGCATTCCATTCGGCTCGGGCATGGGTGGTTCGGCAGCCTCCTGCGTGGCGGCACTGGTCGCCGCCAACGCGCTGTTGGAGCTGCCGCTGTCGCGTGAGGCGTTGTATCCATTCGCGCTGGAGGGCGAGGCGGTGGCCAGTGGCGGCCGCCACGGCGATAACGTGGGCCCGCTGCTGCTGGGTGGGCTGGCGTTGTGCACGGCCGATCGGCTGCTGCCGATTCCGGTGCCGGCGCAGTGGCACAGCCTGCTGGTACATCCGCACGCGGTGCTGGAAACGCGACGCGCACGACAGGCGTTGCAGGGCAGTTATGCCTTGGGCGAGTTCGTGGCGCAGAGCGCGAATCTGGCGCTGGTGCTCAGTGGCTGCCACCGCAGCGATGCCGGACTGGTGCGGTCCGGGCTGCGCGATGTGCTGGTCGAGCCGCGGCGGGCTGGCCTGATCGCGGGCTTTGAAGCGGCGCGCGACGCAGCGCTGGCGGCGCAGGCGATGGGTGCGGGCATCTCCGGTGCCGGTCCCAGCGTATTCGCCTGGTTTGAAGATGCCGGGCAGGCCCACGCCGCCGCCGCGCCGGTGCAGGCGGCCTTTGCTGCCGCCGGCTTCGACAGCGACGCATGGGTGTCGCCGCTGGATGCGCCGGGAGCCCGGCTGTGCTGAATCCTTCCCCTTTACTGGATACCGAACCCATGCACTTTGTTTCGACCCGTGGCCAATCGCCGGCCGTCGGCCTCAGCGCGGCCATCGCTGCTGGATTGGCGCCCGATGGCGGCCTGTATGTGCCCGGGACGCTGCTGGCTGCGCGTGAACTGCGCGCCGGCGCGACACTGGCCGAGACCGCAGCTGATCTGCTGGCGCCGTTCTTTGCCGGCGATGCGCTGGCGTCCGCGTTGCCGTCGATCTGCCATGAGTCCTTCGACTTCCCGGTGCCGCTGCGTCCGCTTGGCGACGGCGATCATGTGCTGGAGCTGTTCCATGGGCCGACCGCCGCGTTCAAGGACATCGGTGCGCGCTTCCTGGCCGGCACGCTGTCGCGGCTGCAGGCCGGCCAGGATCGCGACCTGACGATTGTCGTCGCCACCTCCGGCGATACCGGTGCCGCGGTGGCGGCGGCGTTCCATCGCCAGCCTGGTGTGCGCGTGGTGGTGCTGTATCCGGATGGCCGCGTGTCGCCCCGGCAGGCGCATCAGCTTGGCTGCTTCGGCGACAACATCGTGGCGCTGCGCGTGGCCGGTGCGTTCGACGACTGCCAGGCCATGGTCAAGCAGGCGCTGGCCGACCGCGAACTACAGGCCCAGGTGCCGTTGAGTTCGGCCAACAGCATCAGCCTGGGGCGTCTGCTGCCGCAGATGAGCTACTACGCGCATGCGGCACTGACCCATCATGCTCAGACCCGGCGCCGGCTCAACCTGGTGGTACCGACCGGCAACCTCGGCAATGCGATGGCCGCGGTGCTGGCGCGCGCGCTGGGCGTGCCGATCGGCCAGATCGTGCTGGCGACCAACGCCAATGCCGTGCTGCCGGCGTACTTCAACGGCGGCGACTACCAGCCGCAGGCCAGCGTGGCGACCGTGGCCAATGCGATGGACGTGGGCGCGCCGAGCAACTTCGAGCGGCTGCGCTGGCTCTACCACGGCGATGATGCCGAATTGCGCGCGGCGTTCCGTGCATTCGCGGTGGATGATGTGACCATCCGTGCCACGATTGCCAGTGCGCATGCCAGCCGCGGCGAGCTGTTCTGCCCGCACACGGCGACGGCGGTAAAGGTACTGCAGGACCTGCGTGCGCGTGGCGCCAAGGGCGACTGGGCGGTGGTGGCTACCGCGCATCCGGCCAAGTTCGAGGCGGTGGTGGAGCCGTTGATCGGCGAAACGGTGGCGGTGCCGCCGGCGCTGGAGGCGCTGCTGCAGCGGCCGGCGCATGCTGAACCGTTGGCGGCCGACTACGCGGCGCTGCGTGGGGTGTTGTTGCGTTGATCGAGGATGTCCGGGGTTGCCGGCCAGCGGCCGGCACTACCACAAGGATGCAGCGCGGGTTGGGTGCGACCGGATGGACGCCGCCCGGTAGTGCCGGCCGCTGGCCGGCAACCTAACCCACCATACTGCGGTCAGATCAACCCTTCACCGGCCAGCCCGCGCAATCCATCCTCGTCGAGGATCTCCACCACGTTCAGGTGGGGCAGGGCGATCAGCCCCTGCTGGCGCAGCTTGGTGAACGTACGGCTGACCGTTTCCATGGTCAGGCCCAGATGGTCGGCGATGTCACCACGCCCCATCGGCAGCGACACCCGCAGGCCGTTGCCGCCAAGCCGGGCTTCGCGTGCGGCCAGGCGCAGCAGGAAATCGGCCACCTTCTCCGCCGGCTGCAGCCGGGCCAGCGCCAGCGCGGCGTCCTGCGCCGCATCCAGTTCCTGGCAGGCACGTTGCAGCAGCTTGCGCTCCAGGTGCGGGAAGCGGCTGCGCAGCGCTTTCATCTGCGGCAGCGCGACGCGGCACACGCGGCTGTCGGCGATGGCTTCGATATCGTAGCGATGGTGGTCGCTGCCACTCAGGCCCAGATAATCGCCCGGCAACACGAATCCACTGATCTGGCGGCGGCCATCGGCCAGGGTGCGCACCAGGCGCAGCGCCCCGGCGGTCAATGTATAGACATGCTGGCGTTCTTCGCCGGTGCGGGCCAGCGTACTGCCCAGGGTGATCTGCTGCGAATGGGTGACCTGTTCCAGCGCCTGCACTTCATCGGGCGACAGCGCCGAGCACACCGCAAGGTGGCGGACCGAGCAATGCAGGCAGTCCAGCGTGCTGCAGGACGGCGAGGCGGGATCGGGGGTGGCGGGCGGAGCGCCGGAAGGCCGGGACATGTTGCGGGGGCGTATCACGGGCGGGGAGGCCTTTATGATACTTCATGCGGCCTTGCGGCCCCCTATCGGCGGCTGAGCGCTGCGGGGCGCTAGAATGTCGCCCCCTCCCACGTCCCGTTCCAGCAGGAGTTCCGCCCGTGATCAAGCCCCGTACCCCGCCCGGCACCCTTGAACTGCTGCCGCGCGAGCAGATTGCGTTCCAGCGCATGCTGGACGTGATCCGTCGCAACTACGAGCGCTTCGGGTTCCTGCCGGTGGAGACGCCGGTGTTCGAGCTGTCCGACGTGTTGCTGACCAAGTCCGGCGGTGAGACCGAGCGCCAGGTGTACTTCGTGCAGTCCACCGGTGCGCTTGCCAACGCCGCCGAGTCCGGTGACCGCTCGCTGCCGGAAATGGCACTGCGCTTCGACCTGACCGTGCCGCTGGCGCGCTACGTGGCCGAGCACGAGCACGAGCTGACCTTCCCGTTCCGCCGCTACCAGATGCAGCGCGTGTACCGCGGTGAGCGTGCCCAGCGCGGGCGCTTCCGCGAGTTCTACCAGTGCGACATCGATGTGATCGGCAAGGACAGCCTGAGCGTGCGCTATGACGCCGAAGTGCTGGCGGTGATCCATGCGGTGTTCTCGGAACTGCGCATCGGTGACTTCAGCATCCAGTTGAACAACCGCAAGCTGATGCGAGGCTTCTTCGAAAGCCTGGGCGTGGCCGAAGGCGAGCGCCAGCTGGCGGTGCTGCGTGAGGTGGACAAGCTGGACAAGCGTGGCGCCGATTACGTGCGCGAGACGCTGGTGGGCGAGGGCTTCGAGATCCCGGCCGCACAGGTCGAGAAGATCCTGGCCTTCGTCGCCGTGCGTTCGCAGGGGCACGACGATGCACTGGCCCAGCTGGCCGCACTTGAAGCGGGTGCGGCATCGTCGGAGACGCTGCGTACCGGGGTGGCCGAGCTGCGGGAAGTGCTGCAGCTGGTGCAGGCGCTGGGTGTGCCGGAGAGCGCGTATTGCCTGAATTTCTCGATCGCGCGCGGCCTGGATTACTACACCGGCACCGTGTACGAGACCACGCTGACCGACCACCCGCAGATCGGCTCGATCTGCTCGGGCGGTCGTTATGAAGACCTGGCCAGCCACTACAGCAAGTCGAAGCTGCCGGGCGTGGGCATTTCCATCGGTCTGTCGCGTCTGTTCTGGCAGTTGCGCGAAGCCGGCCTGATCGACGGCATCGAGGCCAGCAGCGTGCAGGCGCTGGTGGCGCTGATGGACGAGCAGGGCATGGCGCAGTCGCTGGACATCGCCCGCCGCCTGCGCAGCGGTGGCATCAACACCGAAGTGCAGATGGAGCCGAAGAAGATCGGCAAGCAGTTCCAGTACGCGGCCAAGGCGGGTATCCGCTTCGTGGTGCTGGCCGGTGAGGATGAGCTGGCCCGTGGCGTGGTGGCGGTGAAGGATCTGCTGCGCGAACAGCAGTTCGAGGTGTCGCGCGAGGAGCTGGCCAGCACCCTTCAGGTGGAACTGGAGCAGTCGAAGGCGATGGCGTGATGCGCACCGCCGCAGGAGTGCTTCTCGTGCTCCTGCTGGCGGGCTGCCAGAGCGATCCGGCACTGCATGCGGCGCGGATCGGCCCGACACAGTACCGGTTGCAGGTCGATCGCTGCCACGTGATCGACCGCGCGCAACTCGAAGGTGACCTGCGGGCCCTGGCCGCGCGGAAGTGCCCGGCGGGCGCGGGTGCGCTGGAAAACATCCAGTCCCTGCCGAGCCGGCAGGGCAGCCTGTTTGGCGAGTGCCTGCGCCGCGCTGCGCTGCAGGCCGAGGTGCGCTGCCTGACGCCTTGAGGTGATCCAGGTTAATGATTTAAAAAGAAAAAACGCCCGCCATTGGTGGGCGTTTGTCGTTTCCGGAGCCCCGTTCGAGGGGTCAGATCCGTTTTCCGCAGGAAAACGGATCCGGCCCCCTGTCGTCCGGATTTGACGCACTGCGCAAGAATGCGTTAATGTACTAACGCGCTATTACATTGATGCATGAACACGACTCCATGAAAGCCCGCCCCGAGATTGCCGCCAAAGACCCGAAGGCCGACCTGCATGCCCTGGCCCAGGCCTTTGCCGCCCTGCGCGAGCCGGAGCAGGTCGAGGCATTCCTGCGTGACCTGTGCACGCCGGCCGAGCTGGAAGCCATGGCCGACCGCTGGAAGGTGGTGCCGCTGCTGCAGCAGGGTGTGCCGTACCGCGAGATCCACGAGCGCACCGGCGTCAGCGTGACCACCACCGGACGGGTGGCACGCACACTCGAGCATGGCCATCGAGGCTATGCCGCTGCCATCGACCGCCTTGCTGCGCGCTGACCCGCGCCCCGTTCCGAACTTCGAGATCTCCCCCATGAGTGCAACCCAGGCAGCGCCGGCTCGAGACCGGCTGCGTATCGCCATCCAGAAGAGTGGCCGGCTGGCCGAGCCCGCCCGCAACCTGCTCAGCGCCTGTGGCCTGAGCTGGCGCGAAAGCCGCGACAAGCTGTTCTGCTATGGCGAGTCGCTGCCGGTGGATCTGTTGCTGGTACGCGACGACGATATCCCCGGGCTGATTGCCGACGGCGTCTGCGACCTCGGCATCGTTGGCCGCAACGAATTGGACGAGCAGGCCGCCGCACGCCGCCAGACTGGCCTGCCGGATGCTTACCAGGCGCTGCGCGGGATGGGCTTCGGCCAGTGCCGGCTGATGCTGGCGGTGCCCGAGGAATGGCAGTGGCAGGGGCCGGCGCAGCTGGCCGGCACCCGCATTGCCACCAGCTACCCGGCCATCCTCAAGCAGTGGCTGGCCGAACAGGGCGTGGACGCACAGGTGGTGGAGCTGTCCGGTTCGGTGGAGATCGCTCCGAGGCTGGGCACCGCCGACCTGATCTGCGATCTGGTGTCCAGCGGCGCCACGCTGCGCGCCAACCAGTTGACTCCGGTGCACAACCTGCTTGAGAGCGAGGCGGTGCTGGCCGGTGCGGTACGCGTGCCGGACGATGCGCGTGCGTCGCTGCGCGCGATGCTGTTGCGCCGCCTCGACGGTGTGGTGCAGCGCCAGGACCGCAAGCTGCTGATGTTCCGCGCCAGCGAGGACCGCGTGGATGCGTTGGCGCAGCTGCTGGCCGATGCCGAACCGCTGGTGCGGCTGCCGGCCGATGGCGGCGCGTTGCGCCTGCAGACCATGTGCCCCGGCCCGCTGAGCTGGCAGCGCATGGAAGAACTCGAGCGCGCCGGTGCGCAGGGCCTGATGGTATTAAGCGTGGAGCGGTCGCTGGCATGAATCGTCTGATCTGGTCGCAACTTGATGACGCCGCGCGCACCGAGGCCTTGACCCGCCCGGTGCAGACCGTGGCCCAGCAGACCCGCGATGCGGTGGCGGGGCTGATCGCGCAGGTGCGCGCGCAGGGTGACGAGGCGCTGCGTGCGATTACCGCGCGCTTCGATGGCGTGGAGCTCGCATCTTTCGAAGTGTCGGACGCCGAATTCGTGGCCGCCGAAGCGGCGGTACCCACCGAACTGCGCCAGGCGATGGTCGAAGCTGCCGATCGCATCACGCGCTTCCACAAGGCCGGCATGGGCCAGGGCTACGCGGTGGAAACGGCGCCGGGTGTGGTCTGCGAACGCATGCTGCGGCCGATCGGCCGGGTCGGCCTGTACGTGCCGGCGGGCAGCGCGCCGCTGCCGTCCACGGCGCTGATGCTGGGCGTGCCGGCGCAGCTGGCCGGCTGCCCGCAGGTGGTGCTGTGCACGCCGCCGCGTGCCGATGGCACGGCCGATCCGGCGGTACTGGTGGCCGCGCGGCTGACCGGTGTGCAGCGGGTGTTCAAGCTCGGCGGTGCGCAGGCCATTGCCGCGATGGCCTATGGCACCGACAGCATTCCCGCCTGCGACAAGCTGTTCGGGCCGGGCAACAGCTTCGTCACCGAAGCCAAGCAGCAGGTCGCGCAGGACGGCGCCGCCGCCATCGATATGCCGGCCGGTCCCTCCGAAGTGCTGGTGATTGCCGATGCCGGCGCGAATCCGGCGTTCGTTGCGGCCGACCTGCTGTCGCAGGCCGAGCACGGCCCGGATTCGCAGGTGCTGCTGTTGACCGACGATGCCGCGATGCTGGCGGCGGTCGAGGCGGAAGTAGAGCGCCAGGTCGCGCTGCTGCCGCGTCAGCAGATCGCGCGCCAGGCATTGTCGGCGTCTCGGTTGATCCAGGTGGAGACACTGGGTGAAGCCTTCGCCATCAGCAACCGCTATGCACCTGAGCACCTGATCCTGGCACTGCGCGAGCCGCGCGACTGGTTGCCGCAGGTGCAGGCTGCGGGCTCGGTGTTCCTCGGCGATTACACGCCTGAAGCACTTGGCGACTATTGCAGCGGCACCAACCACGTGCTGCCCACCGCCGGCGCCGCGCGTGCCTACAGCGGTGTCAGCGTCGCCAGCTTCCAGAACCTGATCAGCGTGCAGAGCGCCAGTGCTGCCGGGCTGACCGCGATCGGCGGCTGCGCGCGCATCATCGCCCGCGCCGAGGGCCTGGATGCGCACGAGCGTGCGGTGGCACTGCGCATGGAGGTGGCCGCATGAGCGCTGCCATTGATGATGTGCTGGCATTGGTACGCCCCGATCTGCAGGCCTTCGCCGGCTACAGTTCGGCGCGCAGTGCGGCGGTGCAGGGTGAGGTCTGGTTGAACGCCAACGAATCGGCCTGGGCCAATCCCGCTGATGCCGCAGGCAGCAGCCGGCGCTATCCGGAGCCGCAACCGCTCGCGCTGCGCGAAGGACTGGCGGCGCTGTACGGCGTGACGCCACAGCAGCTGCTGATCGGTCGCGGTAGCGACGAAGCCATTGACCTGCTGGTACGCGCGCTGTGCGTGCCGGGTCGTGATGGCGTGCTGGTCACGCCGCCGGTGTTCGGCATGTACGCGGTCTGCGCACGCCTGCAGGGGGCCGCATTGATTGAAGTGCCGCTGGTGGACAGCGAGGACGGCCTGCGCGCCGATCTGGATGCGGTGATCGACACCGCCAAGGCACGCCAGGCCCCGCTGGTGTTCCTGTGCGCACCGTCCAACCCGGGCGGAAGCGATATCAGCCTGGACGAGATCGGGCGTGTGGCCACCGCGTTGCGCGGGCAGGCACTGGTGGTGGTGGACGAGGCCTACGTCGAGTACGCGCAGCGTGCTTCGGCGACCACGCTGCTGGCCGCGCACGCCAATCTGGCGGTGCTGCGCACGCTGTCGAAGGCGCACGCGCTGGCGGCCGCCCGTATCGGAACCCTGATTGCAGCCCCCGAGCTGATTGCCGTGCTGCGCCGCTGCCAGGCACCCTATCCAGTGCCGACCCCGTGCGCCGAACTGGCTGTGCAGGCACTGCAACCGGCCGCGCTGGCACGCACTGCCGAGCGCGTGGCCACGGTCATCGCCGAGCGCGAACGCCTGTTCGCGGCGCTGCCGGGCCTGCCCGGTGTTCGTCGCGTGTACCGCTCGTCCGGCAACTACCTGCTGGTCCGCTTCGCCGATGCCCAGGTCGCGTTCGATGCGCTGCTGGCTGCAGGCGTGGTGGTGCGCGACCAGCGCGCCGCACCGCAGCTGGGTGATGCACTGCGCATCAGTATCGGCAGCCCCGAAGAGAATGACCGCGTACTCGCGGCCCTGTCGGCGCGGAGGGCCGCAGCATGACCCCGATCCTGTTCATCGACCGCGACGGCACCCTCATCGAGGAGCCGTCCGATTTCCAGATCGACGCCTACGAGAAGTTGCGCTTCGTCCCGCAGGTGATCCCGGCGCTGCTGAAGCTGCGTGATGCCGGCTACCAGTTCGTGATCGTCACCAACCAGGATGGCCTGGGCAGCGACAGTTACCCGCGTGCCAGCTTCGATGGCCCCAACGAGCTGATGCTGCAGATCTTCGAGAGCCAGGGCATCACTTTCCGTGACGTACTGATCGATTGCAGCTGGCCGCAGGACAACGCGCCGACCCGCAAGCCGGGCATCGGCCTGATGACCGCCTACCTGCAGGACCGCAGCATCGACTGGGCGCGTTCGGGCATGGTGGGGGACCGCATCACCGACCTGCAGTTCGCCGACAACCTCAACATCCGAGGTTTCCAGCTGCGCACCGAGCAGTTTGGTGGCGAGTGGGACTGGCCGGGCATCGCCCACGCGCTGGCCGATGCGCCGCGCACCGCCGTGGTCCAGCGCAATACGAAAGAGACGAAGATCCGCGTCGAACTGGACCTGGATCGCGCAGGCGATGCGCGCATCTCCACCGGCCTGCCATTCTTCGACCACATGCTGGAGCAGATCGGCAAGCACGGCGGCTTCGCCCTGGACATCCAGACAGAGGGTGACCTGCACATCGACGAGCACCACACCATCGAGGATACCGGCCTGGCGCTGGGTCAGGCGCTGCGCGAGGCGCTGGGAGACAAGCGCGGCATTGGTCGCTATGGCTTCACCCTGCCGATGGATGAAACCCTGGCCAGCGCTGCGCTGGATTTCAGTGGTCGGCCGTACTTCGTGTTCGAAGGTGAATTCAAGCGCGAACGGGTGGGCGACATGCCAACCGAGCTGGTGCCGCACTTCTTCCGTTCGCTGTGCGATGCCAGCGGCCTGAACCTGAACCTGCAGGTGCGCGGTGACAACGATCACCACAAGGTGGAGGCCTGCTTCAAGGCGCTGGCGCGCGCGCTGCGGCCGGCGTTGGCGCGGCAGGGCACGGCGTTGCCGACCACCAAGGGGGCCCTGTGAGCGACGTCGCGCTGATCGATGCCGGCGGTGCCAATCTGGGCTCGGTGCGCTATGCGCTTGAACGACTCGGCGCCAGCGTTCGGCTGGTGCGCGATGCCGATGGCCTGGTCGGTGCGCGGCGGGTGATCCTGCCCGGCGTCGGCGCCGCAGGCCCGGGTATGCAGCGCCTGCACGCGCAGGGCCTGGTGGAACCGCTGCAGCGACTGGAGGTGCCGCTGATGGGTATCTGCCTGGGCATGCAGCTGCTGTTCGAACGCTCCGAGGAAGCGGGCGTGGAGACGCTGGGGCTGATTCCCGGCGTGGTACGCAAACTGGTGCCGGCCTGCGGCATCCGCGTGCCGCACATGGGCTGGAACCGGCTCCTGCCGCTGCGCGAGTCATTGCTGCTGCGCGGCGTGCCGGAGCGCGCCAGTGCCTACTTCGTGCACAGCTATGCGGCCCCCCTGAACAGCCACACCGTGGCCGCCTGCGATCACGGTGGCCTGTTCACTGCCGTGGTGGAGCAGGGCCGCTACTACGGCGCGCAGTTCCATCCCGAGCGTTCCGGCGACACCGGTTCGCTGATGCTGCGAAATTTTCTCGAGGGCACCGTTGCATGAGTTTCATCGTCTACCCCGCATTGGATATCCGCGATGGCCGTGTGGTACGGCTGCGGCAGGGCGACTACGCGCAGGAAACCTCCTATGGCGACGATCCGTTGCCGCGCGCGCAGGCGTTCGCCGCACAGGGTGCGCAGTGGATGCATCTGGTCGACCTGGATGCTGCGCGTGCCGGCGGCTATACGCTGGCGCCGCTGCTGGCGGCGATCCGCGCGAACACGCCGCTGCAGTTGCAGACCGGTGGTGGCGTGCGCGGCCGCGATGATGTGGCGCGTATCCTCGATGCCGGCGCACACCGCGTCGTGGTCGGTTCGCTGGCGGTGCGCCGCCCCGACGAAGTCGTCGGCTGGCTGGAGGAATTCGGCGCCGAACGCATCACCCTTGCACTCGATGCACGCCAGGACGCGCAGGGACAATGGCAGCTGCCGGTGCACGGCTGGACCGAGAACGCCGGGGTGACCCTGGATGATCTGGCCCAGCGCTACGCGCGCGCCGGGATGCGTCATCTGTTGTGCACCGACATCGCCCGTGACGGCATGCTGGCCGGGCCCAACATCAGCCTCTACCAGCACCTGTCGGCACTGCTGCCGGGTGTGGCGGTGCAGGCCTCCGGTGGCATCCGTGACGTGGCCGACGTCGCCGAGGCGCGCGCGGCGGGCTGCGGCGGTGCGATCCTCGGCAAGGCGCTGCTGGAGCAGCGCATGGACCTGGGCGAGGCGCTGGCATGTTGAGCCGCCGCATCATTCCCTGCCTGGATGTACGCGATGGCCGCGTGGTCAAGGGCGTGCGCTTCCGGGATCACGTCGACATGGGCGACATCGCCGAACTGGCACAGCGCTACCGCGACCAGGGCGCCGACGAGCTGGTGTTCTATGACATCGGCGCCAGTCCCGAGGCACGTTCGGTGGATGTGGCCTGGATCGAGCGCATCGCGCGGCTGATCGACATTCCGTTCTGCGTGGCCGGTGGCATCGACAGTGTCGAGACCGCGCGTCGCGTGTTGTTTGCCGGTGCCGACAAGGTCTCGATCAATTCACCTGCGTTGGGGCGTCCCGAACTGATCACCGAGCTGGCCGACGAGTTCGGCGTGCAGTGCGTGGTGGTGGGTGTCGATTCGGTGCGCGAGGCCGACGGGCAATGGCGGGTGCGCCGCTTCAGTGGCGATCCGGACAAGACCCAGGCGGTGCCATTGCGCACCCTGGACTGGATCGTCGAGGCACAGCGCCGTGGCGCCGGCGAGATCGTGTTGAACTGCATGGACAGCGACGGCGTGCGCCGCGGCTACGATATCGCGCAGCTGCAGCAGGCGCGGGCACTGTGCCTGGTGCCGCTGATCGCCTCCGGTGGCGCCGGCACGATGGACCACTTTGCTGAAGCGTTCGACCAGGCCGATGTCGATGGCGCACTGGCCGCCAGCGTGTTCCACAGCGGCGCGATTGCCATTGCGGACTTGAAGCGCTACCTGCGCGAGCAGCAGATCGAGGTGCGGGATGTCTATTGAAATCAAGCCGTCATTGGACGCACTGCAGAAACTGGACTGGGGCAAGGGCGAAGGCCTGCTGCCGGCGGTGGTGCAGGACGTCGATACATTGCAGGTGCTGATGCTGGGCTACGTGAGCGCCGAATCGCTGGCGGCGACCCTGGCGATCGGCCACATGACCTTCTTCAGCCGTAACAAGCAGCGGTTGTGGACCAAGGGCGAGCAGTCCGGAAACGTGCTGGAGGTGCAGTCGATCAGTGTCGACTGCGACGCCGATACGCTGCTGGTGATGGCGCGCCCGGCGGGGCCGACCTGCCACACCGGCGCCGATAGCTGTTTCGATGGCGCGCCGAAGGACTTCCTCGGCGGGCTGGGCCAGCTGGTGGCGATGCGCGACGCGCAGCGGCCACCGGGCAGCTACACCACGAGCCTGTTCGAGGGCGGCATCCGCCGCATCGCGCAGAAGGTGGGCGAGGAGGGCGTGGAGACCGCGCTGGCGGCGGTGGCGCAGGATGACGACGCGCTGCTGGGCGAGGCCTCGGACCTGCTGTATCACCTGCTGGTGCTGCTGCGCGCGCGCGGGTTGTCGCTGGATGATGCGCGGGCGATGCTGGAAAGGCGCCATCGTTGAGGAAGGCGTACGGACCAACGGTCCGCACCCACCTTTGCGATGCAGCCGAGCATGGCTCGGCTCTACAATAGGCGGTCTTTCTTTCCCGGACCGCCCCCATGAAACTGCCTGCCGCCTGGCTGTGCTGCCTGTTGCTGACCTCGCCGGCCTGGGCCGCCGATACCCTGGTCAGCGGCAAGGTCTATCTGGAGCGCGACGGCAGGCCGGGGCGGGGCGCGACCGATCCGGGCCTGGCCGGGGTGCAGGTCTCCAACGGCGAGGCCATCGTCAAGACCGCCGCCGACGGCAGCTACAGCCTGCCGGTGCGCGACGGCCAGACCGTGTTCGTGATCAAGCCCGATGCGTATTCGTTCCCGAAGGCGGTCGATGGCCTGCCCTCGTTCTGGCGCCATTACCGCCCGAACGGCTCGCCAGCGCTGAAGTACGGTGGCATCGCCGCCACCGGCGATGTCACCCGCAACTGGGACTTCGCCCTGCAGCCGGACCGCCATGACAGCCGCCGCGGTTTCCAGATGCTGGTGTTCACCGATTCGCAGACCGCCAGCCTGAAGGACATCGGCTACTACCAGCAGTCGATCGTGGCACCGCTGGTCGGCCAGACCAGGGCGCGTCTGGGCACCACGCTGGGCGACATCGTCAACGACGATCTGACCCTGTATCCGGCGATCAACACGGTCACCACCTCCCTGGGCGTGCCGTGGTTCCATGTGCCGGGCAACCACGACCTCGACTTCGATGCGGCCAGCGACGAGCATTCGCTGGACAGCTGGCGCAACATCTATGGCCCGGATACCTACGCAGTGGAAGAGGGCGGTGCCAGCTTCGTGTTCCTTGATGATGTGGTGTATGACCCCAAGGCCAAGCCGAAGTATGTCGGTGGCCTGCGCGAAGATCAGTTCGCGTTCCTCGACAACTACCTGAAGGGCCTGCACAAGGACCGCCTGCTGGTACTGGGCATGCACATCCCGCTGTTCGATGCGGCGCCGGGGCGCGAGACGTTCCGCCATGCCGATCGCCAGCGCCTGTTCGATCTGCTCAAGGACTTCCGCAATGTGCTGGTGCTCAGCGGCCACAGCCACACCCAGCAGCACGTCTACCATGGCAAGGCCGACGGCTGGAAGGGCGACAAGCCGCTGCACGAGTACAACGTCGGTGCCAACTGCGGCGCGTTCTGGTCGGGCGTGAAGAATGCCGCTGGGGTGCCGGACAGCACCATGAGCGATGGCACACCCAAGGGCTACGCGCTGCTGGATGTGGCCGGCAACGGCAGCTACACGCTGCACTACCGGGTGGCGGGCAAGCCGGCCAGCGAACAGATCGGCCTGCATGCACCCAAGGTGCTGCGCCAGGGTGCCTACCCGGCGTGGGGCATCTATGCCAACGTCTACATGGGCGAGAACGCCAGCGTGGTCGAGTACCGCGTCGATGGCGGCGCCTGGCAGCCGATGAAGCAGGTCAGCCAGCCCGATCCGCGCCTGATGGTGGAGAACGTGGCCGATGATCTGGCCAGCACCCTGCGCGGCTACGACCGCTCGCCGGAAGCCACCGCGTCGCCGCACCTGTGGCGTGGCGCGCTGCCGACCGATCTGGCGGTAGGCAGCCACAAGGTTGAAGTACGCTCGACCCAGCCGGACGGCGCAGTGTTCACCGCCACCACCAGCTACAGCCTGCAGACGGCCCAGCCCTGAGCCCGGCACTTCAGGCCCACGGTTCCCATCACGAAAGGACGCAGCATGGATATCCGTTTCATGGCCGGCACCACGCCGGTCACTCTCAGGCGTCACTGGTTCACCGGCGCGATGCTGCTGCAGAGCGCCACCGAGAAGGTCTGGGTGCAGCATCCCTGGCACCCGGGCACGCATTTCTCGTTCTCGCTGGTACAGTCGTGGCTGCGCCACATCGCCGGCCACGAAGTGCTGGTCGAGCGCACCCGGCCGCTGCTGTTCGCCGGCTTCCGCCCGCAACGCCTGCGCGTGCTGGTGGATGGCGTACAGGTGGCCGAACAGGAAGGCATGTAGGCCCACCTGAACCACCGGCGCGCTAGGCAAAGCCGCCCCGATGCCTGAGAATCGGGGCGATTCAATCGATCCAAGCAGGCCAGCGTGACCATCGCAGCAGCGTCTCCGGTTTCTTCCGACTCCGCCCGCGGCGGGCTTCCACGCAGCCTGGTTGTCGCCGATGTCGGCGGCACCTTCGCGCGTCTGGCGCTGGCCGAAGGGCAGCCCGGCCAAGCCCCGCGCCTGGGCGGCTACCGCACCTACGCCTGCGCCGACCATCCCAGCCTGGCCGCGATCCTGGCCGACTTCACCGCCGGCCTCGGCCAGCCGGTGCAGACCGCAGTGGTCGCCATCGCCGGCCTGCTCGATGGCGATGTACTGATCAACGCCAACCTGCCGTGGACGGTGTCGCTGTCGGCCACCCGCGCGCAGTCCGGGCTGCGCGAGCTGCAGCTGATCAATGATTTCGAGGCGGTGGCGCTGGCCATTCCCTACCTGCAGCCTGACACGCTGGTACCGCTGAACGGCGATGCCGATCCGGCGCACGCGTTTCCGGCCCTGGTGCTGGGCGCCGGCACCGGCCTGGGCGCCGCACTGCGCTTTGCCGACGGCGAGCGCCCGGTGCTGGCCAGCGAAATCGGCCATGCCGCGCTCGGCGCCGGCAATGCGCTGGAACTGCAGGTGCTGGGCAAGCTGCTGCAGCGCTGGGCGCACGTGGACAACGAGCGCGTGCTGTCAGGTAGCGGCCTGATGAACCTGTATCCGTGCCTGTGTGAACTGCGCGGCGTCGCCCCGGTGTGGACCAGTACCGAAGCGCTGATCGGCGCGGCCCGCAGCGGTGAGGATGCGCTGGCGGTCGAGACGCTGCAGGTGTTCTGCGCCTGGCTGGGCAGCCTGGCCGGTGACGCGGCAATCGCCGTCGGCGCGCGCTCGGTGTACCTGGCCGGCGGCATCTCCGCGCATGTGCAGGATTTCCTCGCCGATGGGCGCTTCCGTGAGCGTTTCCTCAACAAGGGCGTGCTGACCGAGGTGCTGCGCCAGGTGCCGGTGTGGCGGGTGGAGCATGGCCAGCTGGGCGTGCTCGGCGCGGCGGTCTGGCATGCCGCGCGGCAACCCACGCACGACTGATCGTTGCGACCGGCATCGGGCCGGCCGCGCATTGCAGACTGGGAGGGGAAGATGGTGGATCGCAGGCAGTTCCTGCAGGCCGGCGCACTGGCCGCAGGCATCGCAGCATTACCGGGCGTGCAGGCGCGCAGCCAGGGCGGGGCGAAGGTCGTGTCAACCTGGGATTTCGGCGTGCCGGCCAACCAGGCGGCGTGGAAGGTGCTGGCCGGCGGCGGCAGCGCGCTGGATGCGGTCGAAGCCGGCGCACGGTGGGCCGAGAGCGAACTGTGCAACCCCACCGTCGGCCATTGCGGCAACCCTGATCGCGACGGCGTGCTGAGCCTGGACGCGAGCATCATGGATGGCGATGGCCGTTGTGGAGCGGTGGCCGCGCTGGTCGACATCCTGCATCCGGTGTCGGTGGCCCGCAAAGTGATGGAGAACAGCCCGCATGTGCTGCTGGTGGGCGAGGGCGCGCAGCAGTTCGCAGTGCAGCAGGGCTTCGAACGCAAGCACCTGCTGACGCCACAGGCAGAGGCCGCATGGCGTGAGTGGCTGAAGACCGAGAAGTACCGGCCGCAGATCAACGCCGAGCGCCGCGGCATCCCCGGCAACAGCGACAACCACGACACCATCGGCATGCTGGCACTGGATGCCCGCGGCAACCTGGCCGGCGCCTGCACCACCAGCGGCATGGCCTGGAAGCTGCACGGCCGGGTCGGCGACAGCCCGATCATCGGTGCCGGCCTGTATGTCGATAACGAGGTGGGTGCGGCGACTGCTTCGGGCGTGGGTGAGGAGATGATCCGCAACGCCGCCTCGTTCCTGGTGGTCGAGCTGATGCGCCAGGGGCGCTCGCCGGCGCAGGCCTGCCGCGAGGCAATCGACCGCGTCGTGCGCAAGCGCCCCGAAGCGAGCAGGATCCTGCAGGTGTGCTTCCTGGCCATGAACAAGCAGGGCGAGGTGGGCGCGTATGCGCTGCATCGCGGCTTCGTCTATGCGGTGTGCGATGCGCAACGCCAGGACGACCTGCGCGATTCGCCGTCGATCTACACGAGCACGCAGGCGTGAGCACGCGGCTCACCCTGGAGATCGCCAGCAACTCGCTGGCCTCGGCGTTGGCTGCGCAGGCCGACGGCGCCGACCGCATCGAGCTGTTCGACAACCTGGCCGAGGGCGGCACTACGCCGTCGTTTGCCAGCATCGCCATCGCCCGCGAACGACTGTCGATTCCGCTGTTCGTGCTGGTGCGCCCGCGCCCGGGCGACTTCCACTACGACGCGCTGGAAACCGAACTGATGCTGCGTGACATCGCGCAGTGCCGTGCGCTCGGTTGCGATGGCGTGGTGATCGGCGCGCTGGATGTGCAGGGCAACATCGACCTCGCGTTGTGCCGTGAACTGGTGCAGGCCGCCGGGCCGCTGCAGGTGACCTTCCATCGCGCCTTCGACGCCGCGCGTGATCTGCCGGTCGCGCTGGAGCAGGTGATCGCACTCGGCTGCCAGCGCGTGCTGACCTCCGGTGGCCAGGTCAGCGCCGAGGCCGGTGCCAACGTGTTGGCCGGCCTGGTTGCCCAGGCGGCAGGGCGCATCTCGGTGATGGCCGGCGCTGGATTGGCTCCGGGCAATATCGCCGCTGTCGCGCGGCAGAGCGGCTGCACCGAGCTGCACGCCTCGGCCAAGGGTCTGCGCCGCTCGGCCATGCAGTTCCAGAATACGGCCCTGCGCGGGCTGGACCCGGACTGGAGCCAGACCGCCACCGCCACCGTGGCCGCACTGCGGCAGGCGCTGGACGATTGACCAATCCGCCGGGCCATGCCCGGCGAACGCGCATCCGGATCCCGGACAAAACCGTTCCGCGCGTGATTGTCGCGTTCGTGTCATGCGTTCCTGCGCCGCTCTCCAGGCGATAGTCCGCAACCTGTTGATTACTCTCGATACCGGCAGCCAATAGCGGCATTCCGTCGCCGCTTGCTGCGTCGCCGCATGCCCGGCATGGTTCAGCTGTGCTTTAGTTTGGATCGATCCACAGGGGAGGGTGCCGGGACGGTGTTGAACCGATCCAGGCGCCCGGATCAGCTGTCGTGCCGCGCCACCACCCGTCTGTGCGTCCACACTTTCCAAGAGCAACCACCCATGGCTCAGTCCGTCCGCAAGCGCCGTCACCTGCTGTCCCAGGCTCTGGTCCTGGCCCTGTTGCCCCTGGCTGCCAGCGCGCAGGAGGCGGCCAGTTCCTCCACAAAGGATCTCGACGCGGTCACCGTGACCGGCTCGCGCATCAAGCGCGCCAGCGTCGAGGGCCCGGCGCCGGTCAATGTGATCACCGCCCAGCAGATCCAGAAGGAAGGCTTCGTCAGCGTGTACGACGCGCTGAAGACCCTCACCGAGGCCACCGGCACCGTCGAGGCGGCTTCGCAGTGGGGCTCGCACACGCCCAACGCCAGTGGCCTGAACCTGCGCGGGATGGGCCCGAACCGTTCGCTGCTGCTGGTCAACGGTCGCCGTGTGGCGGACTACCCGCTGCCTTACGGCGGTGAAACCAACTTCTCCAACTACGGCAACATTCCCGCTGCTGCGGTCGAGCGCATCGAAGTGCTGACCGGCGGCGCCTCGGCCATCTATGGTTCCGACGCGATTGCCGGCGTGGTCAACGTCATCCTGAAAACCAATTACGACGGCGACGAAGTGCGCGTACGCGGAGGCACTTCCACCGAAGGCGGCCGCGATACGTGGGACCTGTCCTGGGCCGGCGGCAAGACCGGCGACCACTGGAGCTTGACCTACGCGCTGCAGTACACCAAGCGCGACCCGCTGTTCGGCCGCGACCGCCCGCAGATGGACGATGCCGACGATGCGCCGTACCCGTCCTGGAACATGGAACAGCGCAAGGTCGGCTTCCGTCCCACCGCGGGCCTGGCGCTGATCGATCCGAGCAACGGCCAGCGCCTGGCGCCACCGGCTGGCACCTGCGAGAAGTTCGACGGCGAGTACTACACCGCCGACCGCCTGGTCTACAACTACGCCGCCAACACCATCAGCAACACCGGCCGCCTGTGCGGCATGAGCGCCGACTACGCCAACTGGCTGCTCACCGGCGGTGCCGAGAACGTGTCCGGCAACCTGTACGCCACCTTCGATTTCAGCAACGACCTGCAGGCCTGGACCAACCTGGCGGTCTACCGCTCCGAAGCGATCTGGGGCACCAACCCGCCCGGCGTGTCGCTGATCGACGATGCCAACGGCTACTACTGGGATGCCAACCGCAACCGCCCGATCCTCGGCGTGCGCCAGTTCACCCCGAACGAGGTGGGTGGCCTGGATACCCTGCGCAACACCAACCGCGAACTCTCCTGGGACTGGAGCGCCGGCCTGCGCGGACGCCTGGCCGAGCGCTTCGACTGGAGCGCGTCGGTGGGGCGCTCGTACTACCGGGTGGAGGAGCGGCAGAACGTGGTGGACGAGCAGAAGTCCTATGATTTCTTCCTCGGCCCGCGCCTGGGCACCACCGCCGATGGCGAGGCGATCTACGCACTGAACGAATCGCGCTGGTGGAACCCGATCACGCCGGACCAGTACTGGCAGATGGGCACGGTGGCCAAGAACCGCGCCGCCTCGTGGGTCAACCAGGCCTCGGCGGACATCACCGGAGAGCTGTTCCAGGGCTGGGCCGGCCCGATCTCGTTCGCAGCGGTGGCTGAAGTCGCACAGCAGGGCTATCACCTCAGCCCCGACCCGCGCGCGGGCATCGACTTCGACCTGCAGAACGTCGATCGCGGTGGCGGCGAGCGCACCCGCTATTCGGCCGGTGTCGAATTCAAGATTCCGCTGCTGGAAAGCGTGACCGCCACTGCGGCCGCGCGTTATGACCGCTATGGCAACTACAAGGCAGACGACAGCAGTGAAGCGCTGAACATCGGCAGCCAGAAGGAAACCACCTGGAACGTCGGCCTGGAGTGGCGGCCGGTCGAAGCGCTGCTGGTGCGGGGTTCGTACGCCACCAGCTTCCACGCACCGGACATGCATTACCTGCTGGGCCAGCCGAGCAGTTCGGAGGTGCTGACCTACGATCGGCTGCGCTGCATCCAGAGTGGCGCCTACCTGGTCAACAACTGCGGTGTGGGCAACACCGATGTCTGGTACGCGTTCGACGTGAACCGTCGTGGCACACCGCTGCTGCGCTCGGAGACCGGCGATTCGTGGACGGTGGGCTTCGTGTGGGACGTGATGCCGAACCTGTCGGTCAGCGCTGATTACTGGGCGATCAAGCTGGAAGACATGATCGTCGATGTGGGGGCCGACGAAGTGCTGGCCAGCGAGGCGGGCTGCCTGACCGGCAAGAACATGGACGGTACGCCGTGGGCCAATCCGGCCGGTGGCGAGTACTGCGCCGGCATCCTGGCCCGTGTGAACCGCGACAGCAACGGGCGCCTGGTGTCGATCGAGCGTGGCCCGTTCAACCTGGCCAGCCGTGAAGTGCGTGGCATCGATCTGACCGCGCGTTATCGGCTGGACACCGCGCAATGGGGCAGCTTCCAGCTGGGCCTGAACTACACCAACCAGATTTCCACCAAGGAGCAGCGTTACGCCGCCGACCCCAACCCGGAACGCCGTGACCGCGACCTGCGCAGCAAGCTGCGTGCGAGCCTGGCCTGGCAGCGGGGCAACTGGAACGCCAATGTCTATGCCGACCGTGTGGGCTCAGTGCCGGGCGTGCGCTACCACTGGGGCACCGACCGCCTCGACAACCCGGGTGGCTGCCTGCCGTTCGCCGATGGCTACGTGCCCAGTGACAGCCCCTCGCTGAACTGCCTGGAGCCGTCGACGCGTCCGGATGGCTCGCCCAATCCGAACCCGAATGCAGGCCAGCGGACCGCGCGCTACTTCGGCCGGGTCGGGCCGTTCATCACCTGGAATTTCAACGTGGGCTACCAGGTGACCGAGCACGCCAAGGTCAACGTGTACGTCAACAACGCGTTCAACTCGGCCAGCTGGAACCACAAAGACCCGTACAAGCTGGACTACGACTTCGCGCCGACCCGCCTGTTGAGCGCGGTGGGCCGCGAGTTCGCGCTGGAGTACGTGTTCACCTTCTGAGGTGGATTGCGGGCGGTACGCCGGGCCTGGCCCGGCGCTACCGGTCGTTCCCGGGGCGGCTGGATTTGACCTTCCCACGATGGCAAGGTTTAGCCTGTGCGCATCCACAAGCAAGCCCGGGAATCCGATCATGAGTACGCCTCGCGCCACTGCCGTCCCCGCTGCGATCAGCCTGCCCATCGAGGGCATGACCTGTGCCAGCTGCGTGGGCCGCGTCGAAGCGGCGCTGTCAAAGGTGGAGGGCGTGGGCAGCGTAGCGGTGAACCTGGCCACCGAGCGTGCGGACATCCGCCTCTCTGGCCCGGTTGATCGCGCAGCGCTGATCCAGGCCGTGGAGCGGGTGGGCTATGACGTACCGGCCGCCACCACCGAACTGGCCGTGGAAGGCATGACCTGTGCCTCCTGCGTGGGCCGTGTCGAGCGCGCGCTGCTGGCGGTTCCCGGCGTCAGCCAGGCCAGCGTGAACCTGGCCACCGAACGTGCCACCGTGCGTGGCGTGGCCGATGCGGCTGCGCTGATTGCGGCCATCGACAAGGCCGGCTATGACGCACGTGTGATCGAGGACGGCGCGGCCGCCGAGGATGAAGCGGCCGAAAGGAAGGACGTCGAGCGCGCCGAACTCAAGCGCGACCTGATCGTGGCCACCGCGCTGGCACTGCCGGTGTTCGTGCTGGAGATGGGCTCACACCTGGTTCCCGGCATGCATCACTGGGTGATGTCCACGATCGGCCTGCAGGCCAGCTGGTACCTGCAGTTCGTGCTGACCACCCTGGTGCTGGCGATCCCGGGCCGCCGCTTCTACCTGAAGGGCTTCCCGGCACTGCTGCGGCTGGCACCGGACATGAACTCGCTGGTGGCGGTAGGCACCGCCGCAGCCTTCGGCTACTCGGTGGTGGCCACCTTCCTTCCGTGGCTGCTGCCGCCGGGCACGGTGAACGTCTACTACGAAGCGGCGGCGGTGATCGTCGCCCTGATCCTGCTGGGGCGCTTCCTCGAAGCGCGTGCCAAGGGCCGGACCTCGGAGGCGATCAAGCGCCTGGTCAAGCTGCAGGCGAAAGTCGCCCATGTCATCCGTGACGGGCGCGCGGTCGATATTCCGGTCGGCCAGGTGCTGGCCGGTGACGTGGTGGAGGTGCGCCCGGGCGAGCGGGTGCCGGTGGATGGCGAGGTGATCGAAGGCCGCAGCTACATCGACGAATCGATGATCAGTGGCGAGCCGGTTCCAGTCGAGAAGCAGCCCGGCAGCAACGCGGTGGGAGGCACGATCAACCAGACCGGCGCATTGACCGTGCGCGCGACGGCGGTCGGCGGGCAGACCCTGCTGGCGCAGATCATCCGGATGGTCGAACAGGCGCAGGGCTCGAAACTGCCGATCCAGGCCGTGGTCGACAAGGTGACGCTCTGGTTCGTGCCGGCGGTGATGCTGGCCGCGCTGGCGACCTTCCTGGTCTGGTGGGTGGTCGGTCCGTCGCCGGCGCTCAGCTTTGCCCTGGTCAACGCGGTGGCGGTGCTGATCATTGCCTGCCCGTGCGCGATGGGGCTGGCCACGCCGACCTCGATCATGGTCGGCACCGGCCGCGGCGCGGAAATGGGCGTGCTGTTCCGCAAGGGCGAGGCCTTGCAGCTGCTGAAGGACGCGCAGGTGGTGGCGGTGGACAAGACCGGCACCCTGACCGAAGGCCGTCCGCGGCTGACCGACCTGGAGATCGCCGACGGCTTTGATCGCAGCACGGTACTGGCAGCGGTGGCGGCAGTGGAGTCGCGCTCGGAGCATCCGATTGCCCGCGCGGTTGTGGATGCCGCCACTGCGCAGGGCATCGCGCTGCCGGCGATGGTCGATTTCGAATCGGTCACCGGCATGGGTGTTCGTGCCGGAGTGGGGGGCACGCGGGTGGAGGTTGGCGCCGATCGCTTCATGCGCGAGCTGGGCGTGGACATCACGCCCTTTGCTGCGCAAGCCAGCCAGCTCGGAACGCAGGGCAAGTCGCCGCTGTATGCCGCCATCGACAGGCGCCTGGCGGCGATCATCGCGGTCTCCGATCCGATCAAGCCGAGCACGCCCGCAGCCATCGCGGCGCTGCACCAGCTGGGCCTGAAGGTGGCGATGATCACCGGTGACAATGCGGGCACCGCGCAGGCGATCGCGCGTCAGCTCGCCATCGATGAGGTGGTCGCCGAGGTGCTGCCGGCAGGCAAGGTCGAGGCGATACGTCGACTGAAGGCGGTACATGGGCACGTCGCCTTCGTCGGCGACGGCATCAACGATGCGCCAGCACTGGCCGAGGCCGATGTCGGACTGGCCATCGGCACCGGTACCGATATCGCGGTGGAATCGGCCGATGTGGTGCTGATGTCGGGCAGCCTGCAGGGCGTGCCCAATGCCATCGCGCTGTCGAAGGCGACGCTGGGCAACATCCGGCAGAACCTGTTCTGGGCCTTTGCCTACAACACCGCGTTGATTCCGGTGGCGGCCGGCGTGCTGTACCCGGTCTGGGGCGTGCTGCTGTCGCCGGTGTTCGCGGCCGGTGCGATGGCCCTGTCCAGCGTGTTCGTGCTGGGCAACGCGCTGCGCCTGCGCCGCTTCCAGCCGCCGATGGCGGATGCGCCTGCTGCGACCCGTTGAAGGAGACCTGCATGAACATCGGTGAAGCCGCCAAGGCCTCCAATGTCTCGGCGAAGATGATCCGCTACTACGAACAGATCGGCCTGATTCCCGCGGCCGATCGCACCGAGTCGGGCTACCGGGCGTACTCGCAGGCGGACATCCACCGCCTGCGCTTCATCCGCCGCGCACGCGATCTGGGCTTCCAGGTGGCCGAGATCACCGATCTGCTCGGCCTCTGGAACGACACCTCGCGGCACAGTGCCGACGTCAAGCGCCTGGCCGAACAGCACATCGTCGACCTGGAACAACGCATCGAAAGCATGCGGCAGATGGCCGACACGCTGAAGTCCCTGATCAGCTGCTGCGCAGGCGACGAACGTCCGGAATGCCCGATCCTGGAGCGGCTGGGTAAGGATGAAGAAATGCAGCTGCCGGTGGATGCACCGAAGACCGGCGCGGTGCGGCGGCGCGCGCACAAGCACTGAGACGCTGTCGCGCATATGAAAAAGCCCGCCGGGTGTGATTGCACCGGGCGGGCCTGGTCGTCGACGCGAGGCTGCGGATCAGGCGGTGCGCAGCGGGAAGCCTGCGTCGTTCACCGCGGCGAACACCTGCTCCTGCGAGGCGGTGGTCTGCACCTTGACCCGCCCGGTCGGCGGGTCGGCCTCCACGCGGGCGTCCGGATCAATCTGCTGGATCGCACGGGTCACGCTGCGCGCGCAGCCGCCGCAGGTCATGCCGTCAACATGGAATTCCATCTGTCGCTCCGTCGCTGCTCTTGAGAGGGATCCAGTGTGCACCTTCCAACGATGGCAGGGTCAAGCGCGGGGCTGAACGCCAGGCCAGCGCCGCCAACGCGTCACCCCTTCCAACAAAAACGGCAGCCACCTGTACCAGCGTGGCTGCCGTGGAGGAATGACCCCGCGCGCGGCGGGGCGGGGCAGCACCGGGTCAGGCCCGGGCCACCCGGTGCGACGTCAGAACTTCCAGGTGGCGCCGAAGTACAGCTGGCGGCCTGCATAGGTGTTGGAGATGAGGCGGGCCTTGCTGTCACTGCCCAGGTGCACGCGCTGTTCGGACTTGGTGGCGTTGATCACCGAGGCGGTCAGCGTCCAGTCCGGGGTCAGGTTGTAGGCAACGTTCAGATCCAGCTGATCGTAGGGCTCGGTGTAGACGGTCAGGCCGTTGTTGAGCCCGCCCACCACCTGGCCACGCCGGTTGAACGAAGCGCGTGCGAGGAACTTCTCGTTCTCGTAGAAGACGGTCACGTTGGCCTGGTTCTTGGCACTGCCGACCAGCGGCGAGGAGCCGATCTCCTGGCCATCCAGCACGATCGATGCCAGGTTGGTGTCGTTGTAGGTGTAGTTGGCCTGCACGCCCACGCCAAAATCGAAGGTGTACTGGCCGTACAGCTCCACGCCCTGGGAAACGCCATCACGGCCGTTGGCCTGGGTCTCGTAGCGCTGCACGGTCACCGCCTCGCCACCGATGACCATCGGCGTGTCACGCACCACCGGCAGGGTGAAGTTGTCCACGTTCTTGCGGAACAGGCCGACGCCGGCAACGGCACCGGGCTGGAAGTACCACTCCAGGCCCAGGTCGAACTGGGTGGCCTTGAACGGCTCCAGCTGCTTGTTGCTGCCCTGGCCGACCCAGCCGGCGGTCGATGCACCGCCCGCCACGCGGCGATCATTGACGTACTCCTGGCTGTAGTAGCTCAGTGCACCGGGCGCGGCGATGTCGGTGTAGCCGGGGCGGGCGATGACCTTGGACGCCGCGCCACGCAGGACCAGCGTATCGGTGATGTCCCAGGCGATGTTGAAGCTCGGCAGCACATCGGTGTAGGTGCGGTCCACGCCGATCAGGTCGTAGGTCTTGCTCTGCGCCAGATCATGCGGAAGGCGCACGAAGCCACTTTCGCAGCTGTAGGTCGGATAGGCCGCCGCGGCCGGATCGGTGCACGCCATCGGCGCGCCGGAGGCGTTGTCCAGGAAGTAGTCGTTGAACTTCTCGATCGAGTCGGAGGACTGGGCGAACTGCTTGGTACGCACCACGCGCACGCCGACATTGCCGCGCAGGCGCTCGGTACGGAAGTTGGCCTGGAAGTAGCCGGAGTAGATCTTCTCGTTGACGTTGTAGACGAAGTCTTCCTCGGTCCGGTTGTGCGAACCGCCGTAGGTCTGGTTCAGGTAGTCGATGTAGGCCGGGTAGTTGATGCCCGGGAATACATTGGCGTTGAAGCCGCCGGCAATGTTGCTGATCGGGTTGGACAGGAAGAAGCCCGGCTGCGCGTTGCCGGCGGTCGGGTCGCAGCCGCTCTGGTAGCGGCTGTTGTCATAGTCGGCCGGGTCGCGGCCCGGGCACACCCAGTACGTATTGCCGGTGTTGCGGTGGACCTTGCCGTCACGGTACTTGGCGCCGAACTGGATCGAATCCAGCCAGCCGGACTCGAACAGCTTGGTCACATCGGCCTGGAAGTAGTTCTGCTTGACCTCGGTGCGCTTCCACGACGAATCGGTGGAGCCGGTATCGACTTCGGCGATGCCGTTCATCAGCTGCTGCTGCAGGTCCGGCGAGAAGGTCGCAGACGGGGTGCCGGTCAGATCCCACGCGCTGTACAGATTGCCGGGCAGGTAGACGTTGCCGTCCTTGCGGCGCGGCTTGGCCGACATGCGGAAGTTCATCGACGGGCCACCTTCGGACCAGGTGCGGCCACCGGTGAACGAAGCCTTCCACAGCGGGCTGATATCCCAGTCGATGCTCAGGTCGGCGGTCTGCGAGAGTGCCTTTTCCTTGCTGTAGCCACCGGTCAGCTGCGGGGTGGGAACGGTGCAGTCGTCCGGGCCCCAGCCGCCGGGTGCAAGACCGGCGGCCTTGGCCTCGTCCTCGCTGCAGTAATAGGTTTTACCGGCCAGCTTCTCGAACTGGCCACCGGTGACGATGCTGCCACTGGGATCGAAGTCCAGGCCGTTGAGCAGGCGGCCGCCGGCCCAGTTGCCGTCGCCGTTGAAGCGGGCCATGCTCCATTCGGGAATTTTCAGCATGTTCTGGGTGTAGTCACCCTGAAGCTCGAAGCGGAAGTAGTTCGCGGTCAGGGTGAGGTTGTCGACCGGCTTGAACTGGAAGGTCAGCTGGCCGCCCTTGCGCTCGCGCTTCTCTTCCTTCACCGCGAAATTCACCGAGGTGGGCATGAAGAAGTCGGTGTAGTTCTGGCCGGACTGGTTGTTGAAGCCGGAGCGGCCCCACCAGTAGTGGATGCCATCCTGTGCCTGCGTATTGCCGTAGGCATCACGCGCCTTGCCGGCGCCATACCACTGGTAATCCTCGGTGCTGGCCTCCATGGTCCGGGTGGTGCGCTTCTGCTGGGTCACGCCCACCAGCACGCCGAAGCGTTCGTCCTGGCTGTGCCATGAGTACAGCGCCGACGCCTGCGGATCGATATCGTGATGGGTGTCGGAGGAGGTGCCCTCGAGCGTGACGAAGCCCGAGTTGGATTCCATGTCCAGCGGGCGTCGGGTGTGCAGGATGACCGTGCCGCCGATGCCGCCTTCATCGATGCGCGCTTCCGGCGACTTGAACAGCTCGGCGCTGGACAGCATGTTGGACGGCAGCAGGGTGTAGTTGAACGAACGCGTGGCTTCGTCGTTGGTTTCCGAAGTAGCAACGTAGTTGCCGTTCAACTGGGTCAGGGTCAGGTCCGGTGCCAGGCCGCGCACGCTGACGCTTTTGCCTTCACCGCCACTACGGGTGATGACCACGCCGGGGACGCGCTGCAGCGCATCGGCGACATTCTTGTCGGGGAACTTGCCGACGTCTTCGGCGGTGATCACTTCGACCACGGCGTTGGCGTCGCGCTTCTGCTCGAGGCTCTTCTCGATGGCGTAGCGGTAGCCGGTGACCTGGACACTGTCCAGGGTGGTGGCGTCCTGCGTGCCGGTGCTGGCGGCCTGCTGCGCGGCGGCGCCAGCCGGCAGAACGGCGGCAGCCAGGGCCAGCGCGATGGCCAACGACAATGCGTCCTGGCCATGCGTACGTGTTGAATGCTTCATTCCCATCTCTCCCTCTCTCCTGGATTGATCCGGTGACGTGGCACGGACAACTTGAATCGATCTAATTTGAAGTGACATTGTCGCTGTCGCCATGCAGTGGCAGTGGCACCGTGCGCGTGGCCTGGTACGTCCTGTTTCCGCTTCCCCAACTCCCGGCCATCGCAATGTCGTCTTGGATCGATCTAAGCGATGGGCGGGCGATTTTTAGCATGGGTCGCCCGTGGGCGCATGCTGCTGCGCAATATGGTACTGGCGTGGCAATGCTGTGACGGTTTGCTGAAAACAGTGGAAACGTTTTCGTGCGCAGGGGAGGGTGGGTCGGCAGGGCGGCGCCCTGCACCTGCGGGTAGTGCCGGCCGCTGGCCGGCAACAGCCAAAGCCAATGCCAAAGCCAAAGCGGCTCTGGGTTGTCTGTGGCTTGGCGGGGCGGTGTGGGCTGGCAGGACACGCCGTAAACCCGTCCATGGGGGCTCGATGGCGCCATCCATGGCGCCAACGGTCCTGCCAGCCCACACCGCCCCGCCTTCGTCAGTTTCCCGGTGACGGTTGGATGGGGCCTGGGGACGGCAGGGGGTAACGGCCTGGGGTCAGATCCATTTTCCGTTGGAAAACGGGTCTGACCCCGATTGATTTCGTTATCTGTCAGAGATTCGGCCAAGCATGGCGTGGATCCGTTGCAGATCGCGAGAATCTGTCGAAGGCGGGGTGGGTCCGGTTGCGGGGGTGTCCGCGGCATGGATGCCGCGGCCAAGCCCCCAGGGACGGGTTTACGGCGTCCCCCGCTACCGGACCCACCCCGGCTCCCCACATGAAACCGGCTTCTGCTGTTGCTTCTGCTGTTGCTGTTGCTCCAGCTCGGAGCAGGTGCAGGGCGCAGCCCTGCCGAACACCCCCATCTCATGCTGCGCCGCAGAATGCATTCGGCTGAACCTGCATGCTCTACTTGAATCGATCTAAATCCACGGTCGCGTGGGTCGGGCGTCATTCCAGGGGGAGCCATCTGCCGATGCGGGCAAGGTTCAGCGGAACGGTGCCGGACGGCCCCGATCGTCTGCCTTCGCGTCATCGACTACAGGAACCCGACATGCGTCCAGTGCCGTCCGCTCCCGCCGTCCCCTTGTCCGAGCGCCCGCTGGCGCGCCTGGCCTGCCTGCTCGCCCTGTCGGCCATGCCGATGCTGCTGCAGGCGGCACCGGTGGCGCTGGAGCGCGAGGTCAATACCTTCATCGGCAGCAAGGACGATGGCAACACCTTCCCGGGCGCATCGGCGCCGTTCGGCCTGATCCAGGTCAGCCCGATCGGCAGCCATTACTCGGGCTGGCGCTACGACGACGAGAAGATCCGCGGTTTCGGCCATTCGTTCATTTCCGGTGCCGGTTGCTGGGAACAGGGCGGCCAGGTGTCGGTACTGCCGGTGACGGGCAGCATCGGCCCGGGCGGCGATTTCGATACCGGCAACCCCAAGCAGTTCGATCACAAGGCCTACGCCGCGTCCTATACCCATGACGGCGAAATCGGACAGGCCGGCTACTACAAGGTGCGGTTGACCAGCTACGGCGGCATCGACGCCGAGGCGACCGCGCGTACCCGCGCCGCCGCCGAGCGCTACACCTTCAGCCAGCGCAGCGGCGACGGCCACGTGCTGGTCAATGTCGGCCAGGCCAACGAGCGCCATTCGGTGATCGGCAGTGTGGTCGACGTGGTCGGTGACCGCGTGGTGGAAGGCAAGCTGGTCACCAAGAGTTTCTGTGGTGGGCACCAGTACACGACCTGGTTCCGCATCGAGTTCGACCGCCCGTTCAAGGCGCACGGCACCTGGGGCGAGGGCGGTGGCCTGCCCGGTGCGCGCCACAGCATGGAAGGCGAGCAGAAGCCGAATGGCGCCTGGCTCAGTTTCGATCTGGCCAAGGGGCAGTCGGTGACGGCGGTCAGTGCGATCTCGCACGTGGACGCCGAAGGCGCGCGCACCAACCTGCGCGCCGAGGGCATGCAGGGTGGGGCGCTGCTGGGTTTCGACCGCATGCGCGCGCTTTCCCAGCAGTCCTGGCGCGAGCAGCTGGGCCGGGTGCGCGTGCAGGGCGGCAGCGCTGACGACCGCGCCGTGTTCTACAGCGCGGTCTACCACGCGCTGCTGCAGCCGATGACCGGCAACGATGCCGACGGCCGCTACCGTGGCTATGACGATGGCATCCATCGTGCCGATGGCTGGACCTACTACGAGTACTTCTCGCTGTGGGATACCTACCGTGCGCAGAACCAGTGGCTGGCGCTGACCCGCCCGGACGTGGCGCGCGACATCGGCCGCACGCTGCTGGCGATCGACGAACAGGGCGGCTGGCTGCCGCGCTGGGGCTATGCCAACTTCGAGACCAATATCATGACCGGCGATCCGGTCACCCCGTTCATGGTCGACCTGTGGCGCTTCGGCGCGCTCAAGGGCCGCGAATCGCAGGCCTGGGATGCACTGCGCCGCAACGCTTTCGGCACGCCGCCGCTGAACTCGCGCATGGCAGGCCGTTCCGGCAACCCGACCTACCTGGACAAGGGCTATGTGGTCTATGACCGCGCGTTCCCGTCCAAGGGCATGGACGTCGATCCGCACCACGGCGGCTCGGCGACGCTGGAATATGCGCTGGCCGACTGTGCGCTCTCGCAGATGGCCGATGGCCTCGGTCATGCGCAGGACGCGGCGACGCTGCGTGAACGCGGCCGCAACTGGCGCAATGTGTGGGACCCGCAGGTGCGCGATGCCGAGACCGGCTTCACCGGCTTCCCGCGCCCGCGTACCGAAGATGGCCAGTGGTACACCCCGTCCGATGGCCACTACAGCCCGCGTTCGCACCACGGCTTCCATGAGGGCACCGCGTGGCAGTACCAGTGGCTGGCGCAGCAGGACGTTCCGGGCCTGGTGGAAGCGATGGATGGCCGCGAACAGGCCGGCCGCCGCCTCGACGCGTTCTTCGCGATGGACGCGCTGCAGGCCGATCCGCTCAACGCCGCGCGCAAGGAGTGGGTGGTCGGGCCGTACAGCTACTACAACCAGTTCCGCTACAACCCGAACAACGAGCCGGATCTGCACTCTCCGTGGCTGTACACGCTGATCGGCCAGCCGTGGAAGACGGCGGCGGTGGTGCGTGCCGCGCAGCAGCTGTTCACCAATGCCCCCAACGGCGTGACCGGCAACGATGACCTCGGCACGATGTCGGCCTGGTATCTGTTCAGCGCCATCGGTGTCTACCCGGCGGTGCCCGGCAGTGGCCAGTTCCTGCTGCACACCCCGCGCTTTGCCAAGGTGGAAGTGGACATGGGCAATGGCCGCACCCTGCGCATCGACGCGCCGGGTGCCGACGGCCGCCGCCTGCAGTACGTGCAGGGCGTGCAGGTCGATGGCCAGGCACATGCACCGGTTTGGCTGGACTGGAGCCGCCTGCAGCAGGGTCCGCGCCTGCACTTCAGCCTGGACGCCAAGGCACCGCAGCAGGGCTGGGGCACCGCCGTGAAGGACCTGCCGGTGTCCTGGTGCGCGGCACCGGGCAGCGCATTGCGCTGAGCCGGACTGTGCCGTTCGCGGTGACCCAGCGAACGGCACCGCACGACATGGCCGTGATCCATTAGGCTTGAGCCTCCAGCGGAGTCCGGGAAGACGATGAACGACAACGGCAGCAGTTCCAGCAAGCGCGCCGGCAAGGCGGTGACGGTGACCGACATCGCGCGTGCCATCGGCGTGTCACGGGCCACCGTGTCGCTGGTGCTGCGCGGCAGCCCGCTGGTCAACGTCGACACCCGGGCCAAGGTCGAGGCCGAGCTGCGTCGCCAGCGGTATGTCTACAACCGCGCGGCGGCCAACCTGCGCCGGCGCACCTCGTCGAGCATCGCGCTGGTGATCAACGATCTGTCCAACCCGTTCTTCGCCGAATTCGCTTCGGGTGTGGACGAGGCGCTGGGCGGGCGTGGTTACGTGACCCTGCTGGGCAGCACTGGCGAATCGCCGGAGCGGCAGCAGGCGGTGCTGTCCACATTGATGGAGCACACCCCGGCCGGCCTGATCCTGTCGCCGGCCGAGGGCAGCGATACCACGCAGCTGCGCCAGGCACTGGGCGCCAATGCCAACGTGCTGCTGTTCAACCGCGAACTGGACGGCGCCGACTGGGACTTCCTGACCCTGGACAACCAGCACGGTGCCTACCTGGCCACGCGCCACCTGATCGAGCGTGGCCATCGCCAGATCGCCTTCTTCGGCGGCCATGCGGCATCGAGCTCGTGCCACCAGCGCCGCGCCGGTTTCCAGCAGGCGCTGGCCGAGGCTGGCCTGTCCCTGCCGCCGGGCTGGATGATCGAGTCGGCGCCGAACCGGCTGGAGGCTGCCGCGCGTACCGATGAACTGTTTGCCGATGGCCATCGCCCGAGTGCGGCGGTCTGCTACAACGACACCGTCGCGCTGGGCCTGATGCTGGGCCTGAACTCGCGCGGCATCCGTCCCGGCGGTGATTTCGCGGTGACCGGTTTCGATGATATTTCCGAGGCGGCGGTGGCCGTTCCGCCCTTGACCACGCTGACCGCCGACCCGCGCGAACGCGGCCGGCAGGCGGCGGCGCTGCTGCTGCAGCGGCTGGACGAACCGGATGCGCCGCCACGGCGCACGGTCGCGCCGGTACAGCTGCGCATCCGTGAAAGCAGCGCCGCACGACCGAACTGATCCCTTTCATACACCCCTTCCACGCAACAACGACCTTCCGCGCATCGAGGCGCGTACCGCATGCCGATCTCCGCAACGCCCCGTCCATCGGGTTCTTCGGGCAACGCACCTGCCGTCACCAACGGCAAGGCGCTGGCCGTGGTCACCACGATCTTCTTCATGTGGGGCTTCCTGACCTGCCTCAATGACATCCTGATCCCGCACCTGAAGGCGGTGTTCGAGCTGAACTACGCCAAGGCGATGCTGGTGCAGTTCACCTTCTTCGGCACCTACTTCCTGATGTCGCTGCCCGCAGGCCGGTTGGTCGCCGCGCTGGGTTACAAGAAGGGCATCGTGGCCGGCCTGGTGATCGCCGGCATCGGCGCGCTGGGCTTCTGGCCAGCGGCCGAGCTGCGCGTGTACGGTGCCTTCCTCGGCGCCCTGTTCGTGCTGGCCACCGGCATTACCGTGCTGCAGGTTGCTGCCAATCCCTACGTCGCGCTGCTGGGCCCGGAGCAGACCAGCTCCAGCCGCCTGACCCTGGCGCAGGCCCTGAACTCGCTGGGTACGGCCATTGCACCGATCTTCGGCGGCATGCTGATCCTGTCCAACACGGTCAAGAGTGCCGATGATCTCGCCGCGATGCCGGCCGCCGAGCAGCTGGCCTACCGTGCCGCCGAGGCGCAGGCCGTGCAGGGCCCCTATGTTGGCCTGGCGGTGGCGCTGGTGCTGCTGGCGCTGTTCGTGTTCCTGTTCCGCCTGCCGGCATTGAGTGATGCCACCGAACAGGCCGACCAGGGCCACCACCACAGCTATCTGGATGCGCTGCGCAAGCGCCACCTGCTGCTGGGCGTGCTGGGCATCTTCTTCTACGTCGGCGCCGAGGTGTCGATCGGCAGCTTCCTGGTCAACTACCTGTCGATGCCCACCATCGGCGGCTTCAGCGAGCAGGAAGCCACGCACTATGTGTCGGCCTACTGGACCATGGCGATGATCGGCCGCTTCGCCGGCTCGGCGCTGCTGGCCCGCTTCTCGCCCAGCCGCCTGCTGGCGATCTTCGCGCTGGTCAATGTGGCCCTGCTGGTCACGACCATGATGAGTTCCGGTCACCTCGCGCTGTACTCGGTGGTGGCGATCGGCCTGTTCAACTCGATCATGTTCCCGACCATCTTCGCGCTGAGCATCGAGCGCCTGGGGCCGCTGACCAACAAAGGCTCCAGCCTGCTGATCATGGCCATCGTCGGCGGCGCCGTGGTGCCGTACCTGCAGGGCGTGCTGGCCGACCATATCGGTGTGCAGGCCAGCTTCATCCTGCCGCTGCTGTGCTACGGCTACATCATCTTCTACGGACTGGTCGGCGCGCGTACGCCGGCTTCCGCAACGCAGGGAGGCTGAGTCCGGAATGGGTTCCATCGTTTGCTTCGGCGAAATTTTGATCGATCTACTAGCGCAGCCGCCGGCCTCGGCCGATACGCCGCGCGCGTTCCTGCAGTACGCCGGCGGTGCGCCGGCCAACGTCGCCGTGGCGGCCGCGAGGCTGGGTGCAAAGACCCAGTTCGTCGGCATGCTCGGCCGCGACATGTTCGGTGACTTCCTCGCCGACAGCCTGGTCGAGCATGGCGTCGGCACCGACTACATCGTGCGTACCGACGCGGCCAAGACCGCGCTGGCGTTCGTGGCGCTGGACGCTACCGGCGAACGGAGTTTCAGCTTCTACCGCCCACCGGCGGCCGATCTGCTGTTCCGTGACCGCGATTTCCAGGCCGCCTGCTTCGACAGCGCGCAGTGTTTCCACGTCTGCTCCAACAGCCTGACCGAGCCGTCCATTGCCGAGGCGACCTTCGCCGGCATGGAGCGTGCCCGCGCCGCCGGCGCGGTGGTCAGCCTCGATCTCAACCTGCGCCCGGCGCTGTGGCCGGCCAGCGAAGATCCGACGCCGCGCCTGTGGCAGGCGCTGGAACGGGCCGACCTGGTCAAGCTGTCGCGCGAGGAGCTGGACTACCTTGCCTCGCCGCTCGGCGATGACGGTGAGCGGCTGGTGCTGCGGCGCCTGCTGGCCGCGCAGGCACGCTGGGTGATCGTCACCGACGGTGCGGCCACGCTGCGCTGGTATACCCGCGACGACCACGGCACGGTCACCAGCTTCCGTGTGGCCACGGTCGATACCACCGCCGCCGGCGATGCCTTTGTCGGTGGCGTGCTGGTCGGCTTGCTGGAGCGGGGTGGGGCCGGCGCTGGTTTCGCTGCGTTCTGCCAGGACCCGCAGGCGATTACTGCCACGCTCCGCTTCGGTGCTGCGGTCGGCGCACTGGCGGTTACCCGCAAGGGCGCGTTCGCCGCGATGCCCTCGCTCGATGAAGTGCAGCAGCTGCTGCAGGCCCAGGACATTACCGCATGAGCACCTCGCCCGATTTCCGTTCGCCCGCCTTCCTGCGCGCGCATATCGCCGACACGATGGCGTTCTACCATCCGCGCTGCATCGATCCGAACGGCGGCTTCTTCCACTACTTCCGTGATGACGGCAGCATCTACGACGCCAGCCACCGCCATCTGGTGAGCAGTACGCGTTTTGTCTTCAACTATGCGATGGCCTACCGGGAGTTCGGCAACGCCGAATACCGCGACGCGGTCGAGCACGGCGTGCGCTACCTGCGCGAGGTGCATCGCAATCCGGCCACCGGTGGCTATGCCTGGACCCTGCGCGACGGCAAGGTCGAGGACGACATGAACCACTGCTATGGCGTGGCGTTCGTGCTGCTGGCCTACAGTTGTGCGCTGAAGGCCGGTGTCGAGCAGGCCCGCGGCTGGATGGACGAGACCTGGCAGCTGCTGGAGGCGCGCTTCTGGGAGCCGCAGCACGGCCTGTACAAGGACGAAGCCGATGGCCAGTGGAACTTCACCGGCTATCGTGGCCAGAACGCCAACATGCACATGTGCGAGGCGATGCTGGCCGCGTTCGAGGCCAGCGGCGAGCAGCGCTATGTCGAGCGCGCGCTGCAGCTGGCCGACAACATGACCCGCCGCCAGGCGGCCAAGGCCGGTGGTCTGGTCTGGGAGCACTATGACGTGAACTGGGAGATCGACTGGGACTACAACCTGGACGATCCCAAGCATCTGTTCCGCCCGTGGGGTTTCCAACCGGGCCATCAGACCGAATGGGCCAAGCTGCTGCTGATCCTCGATCGCCATGTGCAGGCCGATTGGCTGGTGCCGACCGCGCAGCACCTGTTCGATGTGGCCGTGGCGCGCAGCTGGGACGAGGCGCGCGGTGGCCTGTACTACGGTTTCGCACCGGAATCGCGCCGGCAGCCGGGCATGGACGGTGCCCCGATCGGCGGCGACAGTTTCGTCTGCGACGATGACAAGTACTTCTGGGTGCAGGCCGAGACGCTGGCCACGGCCGCGCTGATGGCCCAGCGCACCGGCGAGGAGCGCTACTGGCAGTGGTACGAGCGCATCTGGGCATACTCCTGGGAGCACTTCGTCGACCACCAGTACGGCGCCTGGTTCCGCATCCTGGATGCTGACAACCGCAAGTACAGTGACGAGAAGAGCCCAGCCGGCAAGGTGGATTACCACACCATGGGTGCGTGCTACGAAGTGCTGAACGTGGTGCGTTGAGGTGGGTAGGCCGGGCATGGCCCGGCGCTACGTGAATCGGATCTGCAGATAGCGCCGGGCCACGCCCGGCGGAAGAACAGGAGCTGTGCGTGCATCGTCCTTCCCTCGTTGTCCGTCTGCTCCTGCTGCTGATCGCAGCCTCTGCTTTCCCTGCGTTGGCGGCCCCACTGCAGGCGCAATGGGAGTTCCGCATGCTGCCGGGTGACGCACAGGGCGCCGCCCATCCCGGCCTGCAGCAGTGGCGTGGCGCCACGGTGCCGGGCAGTGTGCATACCGACCTGCTGGCGCATGCGTTGATCCGCGACCCCTATGTCGGTGCGCCGGAGAGCGAGCTGCAGTGGATCGGGCTGGCCGATTGGGAGTACCGGGCCCGCTTCGACGTGGATGCTGCAACCCTGGCCAAACCCAACGCCGAACTGCGCTTCGACGGGCTGGATACCTATGCCGAGGTCAGCCTCAACGGCAAGCCACTGCTGCGCGCAGACAATGCGCACCGTACCTGGCGTGCCCATGTGGAAGGCCGTCTGCGCGCGAAGGGCAACGAACTGCGGATCGTGTTCCGGTCGCCGATCCGCACCCTGCTGCCAGGCGTGCAGGCAATGCCGCACAGGATTGCCGGCAACTATCCCTCGCCCTATGGCGATGAGCCGAAGGACGCGATGGTCGGCAACTTCGCGCGCAAGCCGGCCTATCACTTCGGCTGGGACTGGGGCCCGCGCTACGTCACCGCCGGTGTCTGGCGCGGGGTCGACCTGCAGGCCTGGGATGCGCATCGGCTGAACGATGTGGCGGTACGCACCGACGCGCTGGATGCCCGGCAGGCGAAGCTGACGGTGCTGCTGCAGGTGGAGCAGGGCAGCGCCGCCGGTTCTGCGGTCGTCAATGTCGACGTGCGCGATCCGCAGGGGCGCAGCGTTGCCCAGGTGCAGCGCACGGTGCTGCTGAAGCCCGGCCAGAACAGTGTGGAACTGCCGGTTGAATTGGCAGAACCGAAACGCTGGTGGCCGGTGGGCCACGGCGCACAGGATCGCTACACCGTGCAGGCACGCCTGGACGGTGGCGCCGATGCAACGCTGGTGCGCGAGCAGCGCATCGGCCTGCGCACGGTTGAGCTGCGCCGCGAGGAGGATGGCAAGGGTGGGCAGGGCTTCGCTTTTGTCATCAACGGTGTGCCGGTCTTTGCCAAGGGCGCCAACGTGATTCCGTTCGACGCCTTCCCCGCACGCGTGGATGCCGCGCGCCTGCGCCAGGTGCTGGTGGCGGCGCGCGATGCCAACATGAACATGCTGCGCAACTGGGGCGGCGGCTACTACGAAGACGATGCCTTCTTCGATATCGCCGATGAACTTGGCCTGCTGGTCTGGCAGGACTTCATGTTCGGCGGCGGCATGCAGCCCGGTTACGATCCGGCGTTCCGCGCCAGTGTGGTCGCCGAGGCCCGCGACAACGTGCGCCGCCTGCGCCATCACCCCAGTATCGTGTTGTGGTGTGGCAACAATGAAGAAGAAACCGCCTGGAAGGATTGGGGCCATGGCCGCGACCTGAAGGCGGCCGATCCGGCGTTCGCGGCCAAGGTCTGGCAGGGTTATGTCGATCTGTTCGGCAATGATCTGCGCCAGGTGGTCGGCGAGGAAGCGCTGGGCGTACCGTACTGGTCCAGTTCGCCCAGCAACGATCTGGACGAGAAGGCCAACGACTCCACCCGCGGCGACAAGCACTACTGGCAGGTGTGGGGCAATCCGGCGTTGCCGGTGCAGGCCTATCTGCGCGAGACCCCGCGTTTCATGTCCGAGTACGGGTTGCAGGCGTGGCCGTCGGTGGCGACGGTGGACCAGATCGCGACCCGTGCCGAGCAGCGCATCGACAGCCCGGTGATCCGCGCACACCAGAAGTTCATGGCCGGCGAAGGCAACAGCCGCCTGCTGCACTACATCGAACTGGGCTACGGCACGCCGAAGGACTTCGAGGACTTCGTCTACCTCAGCCAGGTGATGCAGGCCGATGGCATCGCGCTGGCCGCGTTGCATCACCGCGCCTCGCGGCCGTACACGATGGGCTCGTTGTACTGGCAGCTCAACGACGTCTGGCCGGGCGCCTCATGGTCCAGCGTGGATTATTTCGGTCGCTGGAAGGCGCTGCACTACGCCGCACGCCGCTTCTTCGCGCCGGTGACGGTGGCGGCACTGCGTGACGAAGGCCGTACCCGGGTGCGACTGCTCAATGACGGTGCTGCACGGGATGCGCGCTGGCGGCTGCGAGTGATGGACATGGACGGCAAGGTGCTGCGTCGTCGCGAGCAAGCGGTGAGCCTGGCCGCAGCAGGGGTGACCTCGATCGGTGATTTCACCGATGCGGAACTGCTGGCCGGCGCCGACCCGAAGCGCACGGTGGCGGTGTTCGAGCTGCTGCAGGACGGCAAAGTGAGCGCGCGGCAGGTGGTCGGCTTCGCTGAAGCCAAGGATCAGGTGTTGCCACGGCAGAAATTGAAGGCGACTCTCGCCATCGACGGCGATCACTATCGCCTGCGGCTGCAGAGTGCGGCCTATGTGCGCGCGGCGTGGATCGACTTCGGCGCGTTGGACGTGACGCTTGAAGACAACCTGCTGGACCTGCTGCCGGGCGAAACCCGCGACATCGCGGTACGCGGCCCGGTGGACCTGACCACCCTGCGCGACGCGCTGAAGGTGAAGACCCTCAACGACCGTTGAGGGCTGGAACATCCTGCTCTGGTAGATGCCAACCAAGGTTGGCATCCTCCTCATTGTTACAGCTGGATCTGCTGGAAGTTCTCGACGCGATCGTGGCCGTTGGTCGCCTGGCCGGTGCGCGGCAGCGGGTAATCGTCCAGGCGGTCGATCAGGCGGGTCTGCAGGCCGGCTTCGCGGGCGGCGTCCAGTTCTTCCACCACATCCGACAGGAACAGGATCTCGCCAGCCGGTACGCCGATGGCCTGCACGATACGGCGATAGCTGTCCGCCTCACGCTTGCCGCCCACTTCGGTATCGAACCAGCCCGACACCAGCGGGCTGAGGTCGCCGGCATCGCTGAAGCCGAAGAACAGCTTCTGCGCCGGCACCGAACCGGAGGAGTACACGTACAGCGGCAGGCCCGAGGCGTGCCAGCCCTTCAGTACCGCCGCCACTTCCGGATAGAAGTGTGCAGTGTAGTCGCCGCGACGGTAGCCGCCGTCCCAGATCCGGCCTTGCAGCGCCTTCAGTGCGGTGTGCTTGCGGTCCTGGTCGATCCAGCCCTGCAGCGTCTCGACCACCAGGCTGTCCTGGCAGGCGCCGCCGATCTCGCTGGCCACCGCGTCCAGCCAGCGGCGCACGTCCGGGTCCTGGCCATGTTCGGCAACGAAGCCGGGCAGCGCCTGGCGCGCATAGGGGAACAGCACGTTCTTGACGAACGAGATGCTGCTGGTGGTGCCTTCGATATCGGTCAGGATGACGCGGGGCTGCATGGATCAGGATGCCTGGGTAGGGACGTAACGGGGGAACTTCTGCGCGATGTCGGTGCCGGTGAAATGGCCGACCCAGCCATCCGGCTCGGTGAAGAAGCGGATCGCCACGAAGCTGGGCTCATCGCCCATGTCGAACCAGTGGGTGGTGCCATCGGGCACGGCGATCAGGTCATCCTTCACGCACTCGATCTCGTACACCTTGTCTTCCACGTGCAGGGTGAACAGGCCGGAGCCGGCGACGAAGAAGCGCACCTCGTCTTCCTTGTGGAAGTGTTCGTCGAGGAACTTCTTGCGCAGCTCGGCGCGGTTCGGGTTGTCCGGCGCGATCGAGGCCACATCCACGCTCTTGAAGCCGTTCTCGGCCACCAGGCGGTCGATGTCGGCGCGGTAGGCGGCGAACACTTCCTCCTGGCTGGCGCCCGGCGCGACCGGGGCAGTGGCCTGCCAGCGTTCAAAGGTGACGCCGATCTGCTTCAGCTCGGCAGCGATGAGCGCGCCGTCCTGGGTGTCCAGCAGTGGCGATTCGGGGCGGGTGTCGTCGTAGATGCGCAGTCGGCTCATGGCGGCAGCTTGAACGTCTCGGGGGGAAGACAGGGTAGCAGGGTAGGGGCAGGGTGCAGATTCCGGATCGGCATCTGCACCTGCACCTGCGCGCGGGTTCAGCCGCGCAGCCTGCGCAGCTCCAGCTCGCAGTGGAACAGGAACTCGAAGGCCTCCAGGTGGCGGCGCGCCTCGGCCATGTCACGGCCCCAGGCGTACAGGCCGTGGCCATCGATCAGGTAGCCCCACAGGTTCTGCCGATCGAGCAGGTCGTCGACCTGCGCCGAGAGCACGTTCATGTCCTGGGTGTTGGCGAACACCGGCACATCCACGGCCATCTCATGGGTGCTGTTGCCGGCGAACGCTTTCAGCAGCTCGTAGCCTTCCAGGTGCACATGGCCTTGCGGCGCGTACAGGCGCGAGGCGATGGTCTGCACCGGCGAATGGGTGTGCAGCACGCAGCCCACTTCGGGGAAGCGGCGGTACAGCTGGGTGTGCAGCAGGGTTTCGGCGGACGGGCGCAGCGGGCGGCCGACGGCCTGGCCGTCGAAGTCCACCACCATGATGTCGTCCTCGATCAACCGGCCCTTGTCCTTGCCGGACACGGTGATCGCGGCGTGGCGGTCGTCCAGGCGGTGGGAGAAGTTGCTGCTGGTGGCCGGGGTCCAGCCGGCGTGGGCCAGCTCGCGGACGTTGTCGATCAGCAGCTGGGCCAGTTCGCCCAAGCGGGCGGTGTCGTAGGGGAAGGTGGTGGCGTTCATGCGGGTGATTTTACTGGATTCGGCCAACGGCTGAGCCCCTCGTGGCTGGGCGGTGGGGCTGGATCTCTCTTTGGCCGGGCGGGTGGGCTGTGCAGGGGACGCCGTAAACCCGTCCTTGGGGGCTTGGCCGCGGCATCCATGCCGCGGACACCCCTGCACAGCCCACCCGCCCGGCCACGGACAGGTTCCGTGCGCGCCAGCCACGGAGTGAAGAAGGAAAGGCAGAAGCGGGTTGCGGCGCTGCGCTTGCTCGGAGCCGAGCATGGCTCGGCTCTACAGAGGATTCATCGACCGGAGAAGATTCATTTCCCAGATGAATTCATCCACGCATGGCGTGGATCTACCGAACGCGCCGGGAGACTGTCAGGGGTGGGGAGGCATGGGTACGC